>CAZPYK010000049.1:0-11880 GCA_964590755.1 uncultured Ruminococcus sp.
TCGCTTTTAGCCCAAGGATTTTTATGTTTATCTATATACGATCCCGTGAGGGAGAAGAGTAAAATCACAATAGTCAGAGTGAATTTTTGAATTACTTTGCGTAATCCACCGCGCGACTCTCGCGGATAAGATTGACCTTGATCTGACCCGGGTACTTGACCTCGTCCTTGATCTTCTTTGCCATATCGCGGGCTATGACCTTCATGCCTGCGTCGTTGACCTCCTCCGGCTTCACCATCACGCGGATCTCGCGGCCCGCTTGAATGGCAAATGCCTTGTCAACACCCTGGAAACTCATCGCGATCTCTTCAAGCTTTTCAAGTCGCTTGATGTAATTTTCAAGATCCTCGCGTCTGGCTCCGGGCCTTGCGGCGGATATGGCGTCCGCTGCCTGTACAAGTACGGCGATTATCGTAGTCGGTTCTACGTCGTTGTGGTGCGCCTCAATGGCGTGTATCACCTCGCGGCTCTCCTTGAACTTCTTTGCGGCGTTTACGCCGATCTGCACGTGCGTACCCTCCACATCATGCGGAAATGCCTTTCCGATGTCGTGCAAAAGTCCCGCGCGTCTTGCGACATCCGCATCCTCGCCCAATTCCTCTGCCATGATACCGGCAAGGAAGGCGACCTCGACCGAATGGCGAAGCACATTTTGACCGTAGCTGGTGCGGTATCTGAGTCTGCCCAACAGCTTCACAAGCTCGGGATTGAGACCGTGAACTCCGACCTCGAAGGTCACACGCTCACCCGCCTGTTTGATGCTCGCCTCGACCTCGCGCTTGGCTTTTTCGACCATCTCCTCTATTCTTGCGGGATGGATGCGTCCGTCCGCTATCAGCTTTTCAAGCGCAAGTCTGGCGACCTCGCGTCTTACCGGGTCAAAGCCCGAAAGCGTTATGGCCTCCGGCGTGTCGTCGATGATCAGTTCAACGCCCGTAAGAGTCTCAAGCTTTTGAATGTTTCTGCCTTCTCTGCCGATTATTCTGCCCTTCATATCGTCGCTCGGCAGAGCAACGGCGGTGACGGTGGATTCGGCAACCTGATCCGCGGCACAGCGTTGGATGGCAAGAGATATCAACGTGCGCGCCTTGGTATCCGCTTCTTCCTTGAACTGAGTCTCAAGCTCGTCCAGCCGCTGAGCAAAGTCGTACTTTGCCTCGCTCTCAAGACTTGCCATGAGCTCGCTCTTGGCCTCCGCGGAGGTCAGACCCGCTATCGCTTCCAGCTTTTTCTGCTGTTCGGCAAGAGTTGCGGCGATCTCGGCTCTGAGAGAATCGTTCTCCTTCAGCTTTTTGTCAAGGGTCTCGCTCTTTCTGTCCAGCTGCTCGGTCTTGCGGTCAAGCGTTTCCTCCTTTGAGGAGAGTCTGCGCTCGGAGCGGGATATCTCCGCGCGACGCTCTTTGATCTCGCGCTCGGAATCGCTTCTCTGCTGATTGATCTCCTTTTGAGCCGCGACCATCATGCGGTTGGTCTCATATGTCGCCGTCAGCTTCGCGTCCGCTTCGATCTTCTTTGCGGCTTCCTCAGCCGAGCCGATCTTCTTTTCCGCGATGCGCTTGCGCAGCAATATGCCCAAGAATATGCCGCCCACGACACCGAGGACGAGTCCCGCGATCGCCGCAAGCACCGTAATTATCGTCTGTTGCATTTTGCACCTCCTTTTTTGTTTTTATTTTTCGAAATTTTATTATGAAAAGCCGCGCTCGAAAGGCTCCGCCTCCTGCGCTTATACTTTCACAAATGATATTGTACCACAAAGACGACTTATTGTCAAGACCGCCGCAACGGATAGAACAAATTTTGTGAGTCCGTCGGCGTCTTTCGGTTGACAGCGGCGGGCGGCTGTGATAAAATAGAAGAAAGCAAGACCCAACGCCTTGAAACGAAAGGAATGGCAAAGAACAATGAACGAAAAGGATCAAAAAGACCGCATCCCGCCCGAGGTAGACCAAAACATGCTGCCCGGGGTACCGGACGAGGCGGGACTTATCCGGTATAACGTAAAAAGCGCTCCGTTTGACATATACGGGCTTTACGAGCCGCGCGCCAAGGGAGATCTGCGCCGCATGCCGGACGACATCGCCGCGGCGACAAATCCCGGCGTGGCACGCAATGCGCGGCACACCGCGGGCGGGCGAGTGCGCTTTACCACCGATTCGGGGCGCATAGCTCTTCGCGTTCGCATGCCCTATGTGACGAAATATCCGCACATGGCGCTGACCGGGTCATCATCCTTTGATCTTTACGAGGACACCGATCTCGGATCGACGTATCTCAACGTCTTCAAGCCGTCAATGAGCATAACCGACGGCTTTGAGATGACCCTGACTCTCGGCGCGCGCCGCACACGCTCGCTGACGCTGAACCTCCCTCTCTACTCACCGGTAGCATCGATAGAAGTCGGGCTGGACGCCGACGCGACGCTCTCCGGCGGCAGAAAATACAGCGGCACACGACTGCCCATAGTTTATTACGGCTCCTCGATCACGCAAGGCGCGTGCGCCTCCCGCCCCGGACTTGCATATCAAGCCATCATCAGCCGTCGCCTTGACGTTGATTTTATAAATCTCGGCTTTTCCGGAAACGCGCGCGCCGAGCTGCCCATCGTGGAATATATGGCGTCCCTCCACATGAGCGCGTTTGTCAGCGACTACGACCACAACGCGCCGTCGGTCGACTATCTGCGCGAAACACACCGCCGCATGTATGAGATAATACGCGAGAAAAATCCGTCGATACCCTACATAATGCTCTCGCGTCCCGATTTTGCCACGCACTCTGAGGACGATTCCGAAAAGCGTCGCCGCGTGGTCGAGGATACCTTCCGCTTCGCGCGCGCCGCGGGAGATAAAAACGTTTGGTATATCGACGGCGAGGGAATATATCGCGGAGCCGAGCTTGACGCCTGCACGGTCGACGGCTCGCACCCGACCGATCTCGGCTTTATGAAGATGGCGGACGCCATCGGCAGAATACTTCGTCGCGCCATGCGCCGCGATATCTGAGAGGAGGACACCGACATGTCCGAGGTTAAAAAAGAGCAATATATCGAGGTCGACAAGAATCTTGAGATAGAGACCTCCTTTCCGGAGACAGACGTGCGCTTTCACAGCGTAAGGCAGGCTCCGTTTGAGCTTTATAATTTTTACGACCCGCAGGGTCAGAGCATCTTTCGCCGCCTGCCCGAGGATGTCGCCGCCGCGACCTCGGAGGGCGTATTTAAGCTCTGCCGAGAATCGGCGGGCGGGCGCGTGCGCTTTTCCACCGATTCGCAGTATATCCTCATCAAGGCAGTCATGCCCATCGTCGGCAGAAATTCGCACATGACGCTGGCAATGAGCGCGGGCTTTGACCTTTACGAGGACTATCCGAACGGAGAATCCCGCTATCACCGCGTTTTTATGCCGCCCTACGGCATGGACGGCGGATATGAGCAGATAATTCGCTTCGCAAGTCGAAAAAAACGCTATTTTACCATCAATTTCCCGATACACTCGGTGGTATCCGAGCTGTATGTGGGGCTGAACGAGGACGCTTTTCTCGGAGAGGGGCTTAAATACCGCTCGGAGCTGCCGATCATCGTTTACGGCTCGTCGATAGTTCACGGCACTGCCGCCACCAGACCGGGATTGGTCTACACCAACATACTTTCAAGATATTTGAACCTGAACGTCGTCAATCTCGGCTTTTCGGGAAAGGCGCTCGCCGAGCCCGCCATAATCGACTATATCGCGTCGCGGGATATGCTTTTGTTCGTTCTCGACTATGACCACAACGCTCCGAATCCCGACTATCTGCGCAGCACGCATTTCTCGGCATACAAAAAGGTGCGCGACGCGCACCCGGATATTCCGATAATCATGATAACGCGCCCGAACGTCGCGACCAACGGCGCGACTGCCATGGAGCGCAAGGAGATAGTCATCGACACCTATCGCGCCGCGCGCGATGC
This sequence comes from uncultured Ruminococcus sp., assembly GCA_964590755.1. Lineage (GTDB taxonomy): Bacteria > Bacillota > Clostridia > Oscillospirales > CAG-272 > CAG-390. The sequence goes on from CAZPYK010000049.1 coordinate 3,953, forward strand.
GGGCGACGAGCGGGTCCGGTATATCGACGGCGAGAGCTTCTTCCTCGGAAAGCACGAGAACGAATGCACCATGGACGGCGTTCACCCCAACGATCTGGGCTTCACATTGATGGCGGACGGAATAGAATCCGAGATACGCCGCGCTCTGAGGGCTTGCAATGTGCGGTTCGACTGATTCGCGCATGAGCGTCGGCTCGGCGGCGCTGGCGTATCTCGGGGACAGCGTTATAGAGCTGCTGGCGCGAGAGACGCTGGTGCTTTCCGGCATTCCCGACGCGGCGCGCCTGAACACGGCGGCGGCAAAATATGTCAGAGCCACCGAGCAATCCCGCGCGGTGGAGCGGCTTGAGCCCTATCTTGACGAAACAGAGGCGGCGGTATATCGTCGCGGCAGAAATATCGGACACACGAGCACGCCGCGCTCGGCGAGCGCCGCGGAATATCGGCGTGCCACCGGCATGGAGGCGCTGTTCGGTTGGCTGTGGCTCGGCGGCGACGCGGGGCACGCCCGCGCGCGCGAGCTCTTCGCGCTGGCTTATCCCGCGGACGACGATAAGTGATCTCATAATATTATTCTCGGGCTGTCTCACGTTAGCGAGACAGCCCGAGACAATATGAGGAAAAGTGAATAGTGAATAATGGCGGTGGCTTTTCTCCCGCGGGAGAAAAGCATCGTTTTTTTATGTGATCGTGAAGAAAAGTCGCACCTGCGGCTTTTTCTTTTCTTTCTTCTCTCTTCTCTTTTCTCTTATCTTTCCTTACGCCTCAAGATCCTTCTTGAAATATGCGTTGGTGTACGCCTTGCCGCCGCGGTGATCGATGACGACCACTCTGAACCATATCTCGTCGGGGCTTATATCAAAGCACGCCTCGTGCAGCAGCTCGCCGTCATGCGCCGCGCGCAACTTTCCCTTGCAACGGGCACTCGTGACCAGTCTGATGCGCCACGCGCCGTCGGTCTTTACCGTCAGCTTGCCATCCTCGTATACAAGCGAGGTTATCGCGGGGCCGGTATGCTCGCAGCTGCCCTGCACCGCGTAGAACCTGCCCGCCTCAAGCGCCGAGGTTATCGCGCGGTATTCAAGCGCAGGCGCGGCTATCATCGTGTAGCCGCCGAGCGAATCGGAGAGCGGATCGTCATCCGGGTGCGCATTGTGGTTGTCGTCGGTGGCTATGCAATAAAGGCGCTTGCCCTGATTGAGCAGATCGTCGTAAACTCTGCCGTTGTCATCCTCATAACCCATCGCGATGCAACCGTAATTTACTATTTCCATGGCGTTCATGCCGTGATATCTCGAATAATCGGGGTAGGATTCAAGCGACCAGGTCGGGTGGTTGTAGGTCACAAAAAAGCCGGCGTCCCTTCCCTTTTTTATCACGTCGTTGACACCGTCGGGGGAATAGACGCGCACGTAATCGGGCAGCGATTCATCAAACTTGATCTTATCGCGATACAGCTTTGAATTGCCGTTTGAATACTTGTTGCGGTGATGGCAGATCTGGGTCATATTGTCGGGGTCGAGCGCGATAAGGTTGAGGTGGCACTTCTGCGTGCGCGGATGATTGAAATCAAACGGATCGTTTATGTTTATCTCGTATCCGTGCAGGGCAAGAAAGCTCTCGTCGTTAAGCTCGTCATGCGACAAGAACACATTGTGGTCGGTATACGCCACTACCGAATATCCGTTCGAGGCGTAAAGCGCCTTTATCTCCTCGGGAGTTCTTCTTCCGTCCGAAATATTCGTGTGACAGTGGAGGTTGGCGCGATAATATTGCATATCCTTGCCCGCCTCCGGCAAAAGGATCTTTTTCATTTTTTCAATTTCCTTTCCTTGAGTCTGATATATTTTTATTGATATAATTATATATCAAAAAGCTCCCGCCGTCAAGCATTTGCTCAAAAACGGCGGGAGCTTTATATCATTCGAAAGCTGTATTCATCGGCTTTATGTTGCGCCAATCGGGCAGAAGCGCGGCGATCCTTGCGGGATAGCCGTTCTCGAAAAACAGGCACTTTGACGGGTCGCAACCGTACTTGTCGCCGGTCAGCGCCAGCGCAACGGCGCGACAGCCTCCCGCGCAATAGCGAAAATATCGACACTCGCCGCATTTTTCATTGACCAAAGACAGCTCGCCCACCGTGGTGCAGACTTCGGAAAGATACCGACTCTCGCGCAAGAGCTCGGAAAGGCTCTCGCGCTTGGCGTTTCCGAGCACAACTCCGTGCTCTTCCAAGTACCCCGACATCTGCATACAGGGGAAGACATTGCCGTTGGCGGCGACGGCGACCATGCCGCGATTGCCGCGGCAGACCGGCAGCGAGTCGCGGTATTCCCCATCGCCGCATTCGACGGGACGCAGGCGATATTCCCGCTCTTTCGGATATATCGTCATCAGTTGCCAAAGGTCGATCGGCATGCTGTGCTCGCCGCGGGAATATTCCCCCGCAAATTCAAGCATGCGGTCGAAATATTCGCAAAGCTCGAGCGTCATGCCGTCGGCGTTTGCCACCCAGCGCGGCGCCTCGGTGGTGCGGATAATGCGCAACTCGTCGACCCCCATGCGGTCAAACAGCTCGGCGGTCGGAAGCATTGAGTCGATATTTTTGCGATTGACGTTTGTTTGCACCTTGACGCGAAAGCCGTGCTCAAGACAGAGCCCTATCGCGCGCAGAGCATCCGCCTCGGCGCCCGCTCTGTTCCGCATCCAATCGTGATATCCCACGCCGTCAAAGGAGATCTTGATAAGCGGATCGCACCCGAGCTCGCGAAAGCGCCCGAGCGCCCGCTCGTCAAGATAATAGCCGTTTGTGTTCAGCTCCTCAACGAACATGCCTCGACGGTATATCCCCTCGACTATTCCGAAAAAGTCGCGGTGGCACATCGGCTCGCCGCCGGTGAGGGTAAAGGCGTTGATGCCGCAGCGCTCCGCCTCGTCAAGCAGCCGCTCCGCCTCCTCGCGCGTCCATTCGCTCATCAGCGGCGCGTTGTCGGCGGCGTTGAAGCAGTGAAGACAATTGTAGTTGCACTTTCCGGTGATCATCCAGTTCATGGCGGGAAAATAGCGATTGTCGCAAACGCGGTGCAGGCTCCACGGGTCGGCGGCGGCTCCTTTTTTTGCCTCGGTAATAAAGCCGCGACGGCAGAGCTCCGCCGCGAGCGCGCTGTCGCACGCCCGAGGGAGCTCGTTTTTGCCGTCGCAGAGCCGCAAAAATTCAAATTCCTCTTTTTTCAGCCCACGCGCGTTGCGCTCGCCCTTTATGTAATATGCATACGGCACCAAGTGCCAAGAGCGAAGCGCAACGCGCGGGTCGAGCAGATAACGCATGCCGTATCAGCCCTCGTATTTTTTGAGCATGTGTTCGGGTATCCAAAACAGCGGCTTGCCGTCAGCCTGAATGTCGAGAACGACACTGTACTTGCAGTTTACGTTATCCGAGCACATTCTGTCGTAGACGGTCCCGGGGCCGGTGGCATCCGGGTTTGCCGCATAGATAACGCGGTCTCCTATATTGAACAGATAGGGAGCCTCGTCCTTTTTGCTGCCGCCGCCACCGCAGCCGCCGCCCGAAACATTGTCAAGCTCATCGTCGGACATCTCGCCCATGGCGGGATGCAGCATATCAAAATATTTATTCGCCTCGGCGTCGGTCATTTCCATGCCGTGCTCGTGCGCCATATGCATCAACTCGGACGCGCTTTGCGCCGATCTCGCTTTTTCCATCATCTCGTGTGACATTTTCATTTCGGTTATTCTTCCTTTCACATTTTTAATCATACTTCATAAGCAGATATTCGTAGCAATCGGGGTCCACTTCGTCGCGATATCTGAGGGTGTATCTCCACTCTCTGCCGTTTTGCAGATATCTGCCCAGCACGGTGCAGGGGTTAGATCTGTCGGGGGATGCCTTGTAGAGCACGAGTTCCCCTATCTCAAAGAGCGGAGCGGGCTCGGGAGCGGGCTCCGGCTCCGCAGCCGTCGTACCGTCATCCTTTGTGTTGCCGCCGCCTCCGCAGCCGCCGCCCGAGACATTGTCAAGCTCGTCGTCGGAAAGCACTCCCGCGGCGGGGTGCAGCATATCAAAATATCTTTGCGCCTCGTCGGCGGTCATAGCCATGCCGCTCTCATGCGCCATATGCATCAGCTCGGAGGCGCTTTGCGCCCTTTTGGCTTTGTTCATGATCTCGGGTGTGATCTTCATTTCGGGCTCCTTGTGATATCGGCGGCTTGCGTCTCACGCCTCGCCGATTATATTGCTAAGCGGAACATTTTCCACGATCGTCGGACCGGGCGAGTAGGGCGCGGGCATATCATCGACATATATCGCATAGAACCAGCCGCTCTTGCCGCCCACGGTGGTATACACCGGCAGCTCGTGTATCGTGCCGGTCCACTCACCGCCCGAGACGCTCTTGTCGCGCACTCTTACCGTCTGACCGATATGGTACGGCGAGTTGCCGTAATCCTTGTTTCCGCCGCCTCCGCAGCCGCCGCCCGAGACATTGTCAAGCTCGTCGTCGGAAAGCTCGCCGACGGCGGGATGAAGCATATCGAAATATTTTTGCGCCTCGTCGGCGGTCAGCTTTATGCCGTTTTCAAGCGCCAGCTCTGTCAATTCCGAGGCGCTGTGCGCCGTTTTTGCTTTGTTCATCAGTTCGGGTGTAAGCTGCATGTTCGTGTCTCCTTTTTTCTCTTTGCATATTTATACGAGGGAATTTCAAAAATGGCTGATCTTATATTTTTTATTTTATGTTTTGTTTTTGCCGCAATATATGTCGCTCATGTCGTCAAGATAATTGTCGCCGTACACCGCGTGCTTGCAGGTCCAGCAATAGGTCTCGCAAAGTGGGGTCGTCTCGCCGGCAAACCCGCAGGCGCGCAATGCACAATCTTTCCCATGGACTACATTGTGGCTCTCACCGAAAAGCACGAGCGTAAAACCGCCGCAACTCTTGCATTGATAGTCTCCGCACGCCGCATGATACGCATGCGTTCGGGTGCCGGGAAGCGTCGGTGTCGCCGCGGCGTTGCTGCCTCCGCCTCCTCCGCCGCCTCCGCAGCCGCCGCCCGAAATATCGGCAAGCTCCTCGTCGGAAAGCTCACCCTCCGGCGCGTGCAGCTTGCCAAAAAAGCGCTCTGCCTCGGCGTCGGTCATTTGATATTTTCGTTCGAGCGCCATGCGGCGAAGCTCCTCGGCGCTTTCGGCTTTTTTGGCTATACTTAATATTTCAACCGTAAGTTTCATGATGGGCAAGCTCCCGATTTTACGATTTTTGTCGACTTAATACCTTTCAAGCCGATTCTCGGCGGCGGTCTCGTACACGCGAGCCTGAAGATATTCGACCTTGTAATACCAAACACCGTCGCTGTATTCCTTTTCCACAACCGTCAGACAGCTGCGGGTGCCGCGCGGCGGATTCCACGTCACGCGGTCGCCGACGTTAAAGCGAGACGCGGGCTTGCTGCTGCCGCCGCAGCCGCCGCCGGAAACATTGTCAAGCTCGTCGTCAGACATCTCGCCCGCGGCGGGGTGGAGCATGTCAAAATATCCCTTTGCCTCGGCGTCGGTCATTTCCATGCCGCTCTCGTGCGCCATGTGCATCAACTCGGAGGCGCTATGCGCCGCATGGGCTTTTTCTATCATTTCGGGTGTGAATTTCATTTTGTTCTCTTCTCCTTTTTGTTTTTTCTTTCCCGGTGAGGGAAATATTGATCGTATTTTGCCGCCCGCGGAGCTTTTGCTTCATCCCGGGGAACGGCGTTTGAAGCCTTCTTGCTCTTCCTTGCTTATTTATACGATGAATAGTCAAAAAAGGCCGATATTTTTTTATCCTCGTCGATATCTTCTTGCGGTGAGTATACTTTTATCGATTCGGGGCTCTCGGTCTTCTTCACATTTTGCTTTTCCTTCTTGCCGGCATCGTATTTTATTAATAATGCTTCAAATTCCCGATAACTATCACCGGATCTGATCATATCTCTCGCGCTCGACAGTTCAATGCCCAAGTCGCCTCCCGCGACCTTGTCAAGACCGGAGTCGTCAAGTGCCACGCCCTTCTCGCACGTGCTTTTCTTCTGCTCTTTTTCTTTCACGGAATGATCCCCCCTGTTAAGCCTTTTGATATGTCGCGGCGGGCGCGCGACTCAGCGGACGCCCACTTTGCCCGAGGAGTTCTTTTTCTTCTCGTTATCCGAGTCGTCCTCTCTGCCCTCGTCAATGAAGAGCCCGCCGCCGGTCACATCCTTCAGCATTTCGTCGCCCAGCGGCTTTGTTGCCTTTTTTTCTTCTTTTTCATTGAGTGTGTTGTTCAGCTTTTCGTTTTTCATTTTTCGGTCTCCTTATTGTTTAATTAACTCTCGTCATTCGTCATCACACGTCGAGAAAGATCTGACTCTGAGGTATATAGTCGTCGAATACAAGCTTGGATTGCACGAACTGCGTGCCTTCCCATGTTCCGACTATCACCTGATAGGTCCAGATATTAAGGTCTTCGTCAAAATAACAGTCTCCGATAATGCCGTAATAGATCTTTGTATTGCCGCTGGCGAGTGGCACTTTGACGTAGACACGGGCTCCCTCATAAAAGGCACGCCTCGGCAGCGTTGCATCGCCGCCGCCCGCGACATCCTTCAGCATATCGTCGCCCAGCGGCATTGCTTTTTCGGTTTTCGCATGTGTGTCGTTCTGCTTTTCGTTTTTCATTTTCTTGTCTCCCGATCAATAATGATAAAATGATTCTCGCATTCCGCCGGCAAGTCCGGTCATATCAGGCGCGGATTATTTGTTCCTGAGGGTAATATATGGCGCTGCCTCTGCCGGTTGTCGGAAAGAACTGCGAGTCTTGATATTTTCCGAACTGTACCTGATAGGTCCAAGAGTACAGTTTATAATCAAACTCATAATCCGCAATAATGCCGGTCATCATTCTGTAAGCGCCGCTTTTATAATCTATTCTGACCTTAACATATTCATCCAAATCAAACGCGCGCTTATCCGGCGCCGATCCACCGCCGCCCGCGACATCCTTCAGCATATCGTCGCCCAGCGGCATTGCTTTTTTGTTTTCCGCATGTGTGTCGTTCGGCTTTTCGTTTTTCATTTTCTTGTCTCCTTGATTTGTTTTTTTAAAAGAATGCGGGAGATTTCTTTGCGGATGTGCGGTATGTTCGCACCGCACGTTGTAAGCCTTCCCCAGTGGGGGAAGGTGGCACGGCGTAAGCCGTGACAGATGAGGTGGGCTACGCATTTTGTTAGCACCCAGCAACATTAGGTCGTATTCCCGCCGAAAAGATAGAAATCTTGCATTCTATCCGGCTACACCGTAGAGGCGAACTGCGTTCGCCCGTCGTGATCGGGTGTTGCGGGCGACCACAGGTCGCCCCTACCGGGTTGGTGCGAACATGGTGCGCCGACGTAAAACAATGCAATATTCTGCGGCGGGAGCAAGCCCCCGCCCTACGCACAGTGCGGTGCGAACACACTGCACAGTCCGCGGGCATGCGCTCGCTCACGCGTCAATAGCGATAGACTTCGTATTGAGGATAATAAATGTCCTCGGCGGCATCTTTGCCGACTGTGAATACCCCTGCCGAAACCGTTCCGAACCTGACTTTATAAGTCCACGTATTATGTATTTCGTCAAAAAGGCAATCCTCAACGATGGCTATATACAGTAATCTTTTACCTTCGCTCGTGGCGAGTCTTATATAAACCACCTCGCCGATATCAAATGCGCGCACGGTCGGTGACGCACCGCCTCCGCCCGCGACGTCGCCCAGCTGTTCATCGGTAAGCATTTCTTCTTTGTTTTCCATGATCTTGCTCCTTTTTTATTATGGCAACACTGCACAATTCTTTTTGCTCAATTGCGCGGTCAGAAAATTCGTCAGATGAAACAAATTTTCGCGCGCGTAGTTTACCCTACGCG
>CAZPYK010000050.1:0-11819 GCA_964590755.1 uncultured Ruminococcus sp.
TTCCCCTTCTTTTCTTTTCCTCACGGTAAGGGGATTTTACTTTGGCAACTTACCCTTTGAAAACCCGGCGGCAATATCCGCTCCGAGCACCCTATCCGTCTTGACAACTCCTTACCGACGTGGTATAATTTAAAAGCATGCTTACCAAAAGCGTTAAACACAAAAAAGGCGGTCCTTCCGTTCATGACATATAATGAGATCGTTAAAGCTCTGGCAGAAGCTAATATCGGAGACCGCGACGAATGCGCCCATGAAGCGCGTCTGCTTGCCGAGCATTTTTGCGGCATCGACGCGTCGACACTCCCTTTCAGACGAAATGAGGATATGCCAAACGAGTCACTTGCAAAGGCGGTGGCGCGTCGCGTGCGTCGCGAGCCGCTTCAATATATTCTCGGCAGTTGGATGTTTATGGGGCTTGAATTCAAGCTCTCGTCGGCATGTCTTATCCCCCGCCCCGACACCGAGGTCACGGTCGAGGCGGCACTGAGACTGTTGCCGCACGGAGCGCACTTCGCAGACCTCGGAACCGGCAGCGGCGCCATAGCGGTTTCGATATTGAAATACAGACCCGATCTTTCCGCCGAGGCGTTGGACATAAGCCGAAATGCTCTGCTCATCGCCGAGGAAAACGCGAGGCGGCACGGCGTATCGGAAAGATGCCGCTTTATTTGCGGAGATATGCTGTCGAATGATCTCTACTCCCGGCTTGACACTCCGCTTGATGCCGTGATATCCAATCCGCCGTATATTCCGAAGCGCGAGCTGATCCGAGGCGTGGTTCAACCCGAGCTTGAATACGAACCGTACGAAGCGCTTTGCGGCGGTGATGACGGTCTCATGTTTTACCGTTCGATCATCAAAAGCGCCTCCCAGCCCGAAATACTGAAGCCCGACGGCTGCATTTTGTTTGAAGTCGGTATAGGCGAGGCGACAGCGGTCGCCGACATTGCGGCATCCTACGGCTTTGCCTGCGAGGTGCTCAAGGATCTGGGCGGAATTCCGCGCACGGTGATTCTTACTCGCTCGATCACATCAAATATGTAACAAATCACTTTGAAAGGTTTTATTTATAATAATGAACATTGCAGTACTTGCCGGGGGACTCAGCCCGGAACGCGACGTATCCCTCTCGTCGGCGGCGCTTATCGCCTCCGCGCTTTCACGCAGCGGTCACGCCGTTAAGATCGCAGATGTATACGAGGGGATAAACGATATTCCCGAGGACATCTCTTCTCTTTTTGAGCGGGAAAAAAGCTATGCATCTCACGTCGGCGAACGGGAACCCGACCTTGACGAGTTACGTCGCAGATGCGGTTACCGCGACTCCCTTGTCGGTCCCGGCATTCTTGAACTTTGCGCGGCGGCGGATGTCATCTTTCTCGGTCTTCACGGTGGCATAGGAGAAAACGGGCAGCTTCAAGCGGCGCTGGATTGTGCCGGAATCAAGCATTACACAGGCACCGGATACATAGGCGCACTGCTCTCAATGGACAAGGATCTTTCCAAGCAGTTGTTGGTGCGCGCCGGCGTTCCCACAGCCGAATGGCTGTATTTTAAAGCCGGCACGGCAGAAGAAGACGCTATCATCGAAAAACTCGGGCTGCCATGCGTAGTCAAGCCCACCTCATGCGGTTCGAGCGTGGGGGTCACACCGGTATATCGACGCGACGAGCTCAAAAAGGCTCTTGCCGATGCAGAAAAGTACGATTCCGACGTGGTGGTCGAAAAACTGATAAAGGGACGCGAGCTGACGGTCGGCGTTATCGACGGCACCGCTCTGCCTCCGGTCGAGATCATCCCGAAATCAGGCTTTTACGATTATAAAAACAAATATCAAAGCGGCATGACCACCGAGCTCTGCCCCGCGCCGCTCTCCGACAGCGAGACCGCGCAGGTTCAAGCACTTGCCGTCTCGGCATTCCGCGCACTCAGAATGGAACAATACGGAAGGATAGATTTTATTTACGGCGATGACGGGATATTCTACTGCCTTGAGGCAAACGCGCTTCCCGGAATGACTCCGACCTCGCTTCTGCCTCAAGAGGCTGCGGCAGTCGGAATAGGATATGACGAACTGTGTTGCCGTCTTGCCGAAATGGCAAAAAGAAAAGAATAAGCAAGCAGCAAATATGCAAACAATGAGGGCTGCCGCACGTAAGCGGACAGCCCTCATTGATTAAAAAAGCGCTTTTACAATTCGACACCATTGGCGCTCAATGCCGCGCGCACATCCGAAGCGGGAATGCTTTTGGGATCAACACCTCTCGCCGCCGCCATCGCTGCGGCAATACCCGCCGCTTCTCCCATTGCCATGCAGATAGCCATGACACGATAGGATGCGTGAGCGCGGTGAGTTCCGGAAATGCACCTTCCAGCAAGCAGCATTCCGTCGACATCCCGGGGCAGAAGCGCTCCGTATGGAATGTCATACGGCTGCGCCATGCGCGAATGTCCCTCGGCCTGTCCGCCACCCGCCGGATTGTGTATATCGATAAGGAACCAAGCATCGTGTACCACTGCATCGGAATGCTTTCTTCCCTGCTCAACGTCAGCGTCGCAGACGGTGTAAAGTCCGTGTATACGACGAGATTCGCGAACACCTACGGTATCGGAAGAATCCGACACTCGGCATTCTTCATAGCCGGGGATATATTTTCTCAAAAATTCGGTTATAACTCCTATCTGCCCGCGAAGCTCGCTTTCCGCGACCGCAAGAGCGGCGGGATCAAGCGGATCCATGCCGTTGATCTGAGTGGCATTCACCTCGCGCTCATCGGGGCGGGTCTTTCTGTGCAATCTGACTATCGTCACATTTTCGGGAAGCTCACCTTCACGATTTTTCAGCTTGCAAAATTCTCTGAATTCCATTCCCGCGAATTCGCCGCTCGGTATCTTCACCGGATCCGAGCCGCCGAAAACGATGATCGCATCCTCTTTGACATTTTCCAGCACGAATTCGAGCGACATCGGCTGAAGCCTTCCGTCTCCCTCTCTGCCCATATCAAAAGTGCACCCGGCCGCCGCGGCAACACAGCCGTCGCCGGTGCAATCGATGATCACCTTGCCGCGAACTCCGCAAAGCCCCGTCTGAAGGGCAAAAACAACTCCGGATACTCGTGTGGGCGCATTTTGATCGAATATAACATCCGCCACCGCGGCACCCAGCCATACAGTCACTCCGCTCTCGCGAACCATATCGTCAAGAGCGGTCTTTGTCACCTCGCGGTCAAGCAGCACCTCGCGCCCGTTGCGCGTTTTGATATACGGAGTATCGCAGCTTTTTATGCGGCGGCATATCTCGTCATACATCGTTCCCGCGCTCACCGAGCCGAGGATCGGAGATATCGCCCCCATGGTAAGCATTCCGCCAATGCTGCCGTACCGCTCGGCAAGCAGCACACGCGCCCCGCCTCGCGCCGCCGCTATTGCGGCACATATTCCGGCAGGTCCTGCTCCACATACGATAACATCGTACTCATCTTTTGCCATGGGGATGCTTTTTTTATAAATATATTTATCCGAGAATTCCATTTTTTGATTACCTTTCTACCGTATTTTATATCGAAATTGCCACTTTCACAATAATATTATACACTTTTTTTCGTCATAGTCAAGATGCCGTTGCATTTTATCTTGACACACAAGTAAAAAACATGCTATAATTGGATCATAAAAACATAAGACCGAAAGGATCGCATCATGAAATATCATCAAAAACTCATATCCCTTCTCCTCACCGTAACAACGATAGGTTTTGTTCCGCTCATGCTGTCGGCATGCGGCTCTGCGGGTTCGGGCAACATAACCACAGATGGCATCTCCACCTCAGCCCCCGAAACCACCGCCGAGCCCGAAACCACTGCTCCTCAGCCTGTCGAAAAGACCCTACGTGTCGGGACCTACAACATCAAGCACGGAGCCGACGCATCAAACGACATGACCGTGCTGGGCGAAATAATCAAAAAAGCCGGGCTTGACATTTGCGGTGTGCAGGAGGTGGATAAATGCACAAACCGCGTAAACGGATTGGATCAACCCGCCGCGCTTGCCGAGGCAGCGGGAATGAAGTATTATAAGTTCACCAAAGCCATAAGCTACCAGGGCGGCGAATACGGAACGCTCATCCTGTCCAAATATCCAATCGAATCATTCAAGGTGACGAGACTCGAATCGGGAACCAAGGAGGGGAGAGCCATCGGTCACGCCGTTATAAACATAGACGGTCTGCGCGTTGATTTCTTCAACACACATCTTTCCTATGAAGACACCGACCTTCGCCGCGGTCAGTTTGAGCAGATAGCTCCGATGCTTGCGGAATGCAATACATATATTCTTACCGCCGACTTCAACACCGAGAATTTCAGCGAATTCGACGTTTTAAATTACGGCGAGCTGGTCAATTGCAGCACACGCCGTCATATCACCTTCCCGAGCAGCAATAAAGCGATAGACAATATCGTGCTTTCAAAGGATTTCACCGTGGCAGACACGGGTACCGTGAAGGTCTCGCGCTCGGATCATCGCATGCTTTGGGCGGATCTGACGATAGTATACACCCCGGAAGAATAATCTTATGGATCAAGAAAGCATCCTTCGCGGACTTTTTTCAGACCTCGCGGCACGCGCGGCAAACGGCTTTTACTACACTTATTCAAATTTTCTCACACTTGCGGAGCAGGATCTTCTTCTCTCGATGAAGAACTCTCCCGGAGACGTCGCCCGCACTCTTTGCGGCGGATATGACACCGCCGAAAGACGCATCGCAGTTTTCGGAAGCGAGGCTGACTTCGGATACGCCGAGCCTCCGCCCATCGCTTATCTTTGCGCAGAACCGAAAGCCCCGAAATTCGCCGAGGAGCTGACGCATCGCGATGTCCTCGGATCTATACTTGCTTTGGGGATAGAACGCGACGTGACGGGCGATATCATTATTTCGGACAATTGCGCGTATATCATATGCCTCGACCATATTTCCGAACTTATAGCCTCGGACCTCACGAGGATCAAGCACACCGACGTTATATGCCGTCGCATCGATGACCTGCCGAAAATAAGCATTCCGTCGCCGCCGACGAAAAGCTTTTTTGCCGCCTCCGAGCGCGCCGATGTGCTGATAAGCGCAGTGTACGGAATATCTCGCAGTGAAAGTGAACGCTTATTTTCGCAAAAGCTGGTGTTTGAGAACTCACGCGCCATAAGCTCATCCGATACCAAACTCAAGCCGGGGAGCATAATATCCGTCCGAGGCAAGGGGCGCTTCCTCTATGAGGGTGTGTCCGGAACCACCAAAAAGGGACGATTGATAGTTCTGATCAAGGTGTACAAATAGCATATTTCCCCGACCGGGCTGTCTCATTTACCTGAGGCGGCCCGTTATTTTACTCCAATTAACATTTAATTTACATCGAATAAAACAAATAAACACTTCGCATTTTTTATTTGATGATATAATATATGCAATAATAATATCTTTTTGATAAGCAGCATCGACCTTTCGAAAGGAGTAATTGAACATGACACCCGAAACACTCAAACAAAATATTCTTAACGGCTCGCTCGACTTGAGGCTCTCAAGGCTTTACGGTGACGAGGCTCTCGATCTCGCGCACCGCAGATATATCGCCATAGTCGACGATTTCATCTCGCGTTACGGAAATTCCTTTGAGGATGTATCCCTTTTCTCGGTGCCCGGACGCAGTGAGCTCTCCGGCAACCACACCGATCACAACCACGGCAAGGTGATAGCCGCATCCATAGAGCTTGATGTCATCGCCATAGCGGCAAAGACCGATGATCGCATAATTAAGATCAAAAGCGCCGGCTTCCCCGAGGACATAGTGGATCTTAACAGCTTTACCTATCCGGATCCTTCGCGCTTCGGTCATTCCGACGCTCTGATAGCGGGAGTGGCGTCCGGTCTCTCGCTGCGCGGACGCACCGTCGGAGGCTTTGTCGCCTGTACCTCGTCCAACGTACTCAAGGGATCGGGTCTCTCTTCTTCCGCCGCGTTCGAAAACATGGTCGGCACCATGATCTCACATCTCTACAATTCCGGTGCAGTAGATTATGTTGAGATAGCGCAGGTCTCTCAATATGCCGAAAACGAATTCTTCGGCAAGCCTTGCGGGCTTATGGATCAGGTGGCGTGTGCCGCCGGCGGCATCGTTGCCATCGATTTCAACGATCCCTCCGCTCCCATTATCAACAAGCAATCTTTCGATCTCAATTCCTTCGGCTACCGCCTTTGCATAGTCAATACCGGAGGAAACCACGCAGATCTCACCGAAGATTACGCTGCGGTCCCGGCAGAGATGAAATCCGTCGCCGCTCATTTCGGAAAGAGCGTGTTGCGCGACGTAAGCGAGGATGCCTTTTATGCGGAGATACCTCTGCTCAGAGAGAAACTCGGCGACCGTGCCGTAATGCGTGCCGTTCACTTCTTTGACGAAAACCGTCGCGTTGAAAAGCAGCAAGCGGCGCTGTCCGCCAACGACATCGAGGCATTTTTCGCAGAAGTCCGCGCATCCGGGCTTTCCTCCTTCAGATATCTGCAAAACGTTTACACCGTCAAGAACACTGCCGAGCAAGGGCTTTCTCTCGCCCTCTGCCTTTCCGAGCACTTTTTTGAAGTTCACGGCATCCGCGGGGTCTGCCGCGTACACGGCGGAGGCTTTGCGGGTACGATACAGGCATATCTACCTGCCGAGCATGCCGCGGCATATGCCGCCGTAATGAACAATATTTTCGGCGAAGGCGCCTGCCTCACACTGAAAATAAGGCAAAACGGAGCGACAAGGGTATTTTAAAGCATGAAAATTAATGAAAAAAAGAGCCGCCGCTTGCCCTTGGAGGCAAGCGACGTCAAACGTCCGCAAAGCTTTAAAGAGGCATGGGCCGCGCTCAACAAAAAGCACCTCATTCTGTTATTGGTAAACTGTGTCCTTTTCATCGGGCTTTACAGAATATTGATCGGCACCGCCTTCACTTTTGAGGTGCAAAAGGTCACTGTGATGACATACATGATATCGGCAGCGGTGCTGGTGCTCATATATGTCATCTATAACCGAGGCTTCACCGCGAAGGGCATTACCGCAGATATGCTCCCCGACACGATGACCGAAAAGGAAAAGGACGATTACATAGCGGACGCCATCGAACGCGAGCGTCGTTCAAAATGGATGATCACATTTATAGTTCCCATTTTGCTTGCCCTGCTCATTGATCTTTTGGACATGTTCGTGCTTCAAAATATAAATCTATGAACGAGCTGAGCTTGATATCCGTATTTTCCGGTTCCTCCGGAAATTGCACGGCAATACACTGCAACGAAGACACCATACTTTTCGACGCGGGACGCTCGTCTCGCGCCATCGAGCGCGGACTTTGCGAGCGTGGGATATCTCCCGAAAGCGTTCGTGCTGTATTTATCACGCATGAACATACCGATCACATCTCCGCGCTTGCGGTATTTACCAAAAAATATTGCATTCCGGTGTACGCCGCATGCGGAACAGCCGATGCGATAGCCTGCAAATGCTGCGGCGAGCTTTACCGCATGCCGCAGATCTTCGAAACGGTGATCGGCAACATGACAGTGCGCTCCTTTCCCACCTCGCACGATGCACGTTGTTCGGTCGGATACCGCGTCGATGTCTTCGGCACATCGGTGGGGATAGCCACCGATACCGGCATCGTGACTCCGGCGATGCGCACCGCACTGTCGGGATGCGCAGCCGTACTGCTTGAAAGCAACCACGACCCGCAAATGTTAAAATGCGGGCCCTATCCCCCGGAGCTTAAGAAGCGCGTAGCGTCGCAACTCGGTCACCTTTCCAATGAAAAAAGTGCCGAATTCGCCGCAGAGCTCGCACTTTCGGGAACACGAAAATTCATTCTCGCTCACATTTCAAAGGAAAACAATCTCCCCGAGCTGGCACTTGCGTCCGTCCGAAAAGCACTTGAGGGCATCGCCCCCGAAGCGCAGATCGAAATTGCCGATGCTGTCGCCTCGCGAGCAGTGACGATAGATAACGATCCTCGGGCATAGCGTAAAGAATCAACGATTCAAAGCTCGTGCCGTGATAGCGCCGGCACGGGTATCATCGGAAAGGTACGATTACCGAAAATGATAAGCGTCAAGATTTTAGCGGTCGGTTCGCTGAAAGAGCCGTATTTGCGTGCGGCAGTCGAGGAATATTCAAAAAGGCTGTCCGCTTTTTGCCGTTTTGAAACAGTCGAGCTTCGCGAAGCAAGGGTGTATGACGACACGTCCCATGCAGCCGTCGACGCGGCTCTCGCCGATGAAGCCAAACGAATAACGGCGGCGATCCCGGCGGGGAGTTTTAAGACGGCACTTTGCATCGAAGCTAAAAGCTTCGACTCTCCGGGACTTGCGCAGATCATTTCACACGCATCCGAGCAATACGGAAGCATATGCTTTATCATAGGCAGTTCGCACGGTCTTGCCGAAAGCGTTAAATCATCCTGCGATCTGCGTCTGTCGCTATCCGACCTCACATTTCCGCACCAGCTTTTCAGGGTTATGCTTATGGAAACGATATACCGCTCGTTCAACATCATCAAGGGCACAAAATATCACAAATAAGGCGATCCTTATCCATGAAAAACAATTACCGTTCAGGCGGCGGAGCCGCACTTTCACATCTTGCCGCAGCGATACTTTTCATCTCTGCGGCGGCATTTGTCTGTCTGCTTGCCGCAGGAGTGCTTACCGTGCGCTTTGTATGGGGCGGCACAGGCGGAAGCGAAGTAACCAAGACCCCCGGCGAGCTTGAATACGAAAAATATCTCGCAAGCCTCACGACCGCGCCCGCCGATGAGACTTCCGCGCCGCCATCTGTCTCGGATGAAGCCTCCGCGACAGATGAGACGCAATCAGATCCGCCGTCTCCGTCCGTCATCGTCTACCCTACCGTCGTCGAACTGGCGGCAAACGGATATAAGATATCCTACGACGAATACAACTCCGAAATGAAGCTCGCCGCGATCGAGCTTGATGGCATTGCTTCCACCTCAAAGCTTTATACCGACTCGGAAAAGACCGTAACGACACTTGTGCCGTACACCTTGGAGACCGGCGGTCAACTGTACCCTTCGTACGAGGAGCACACCGAAGCACGAAAAAAAATAGAGCTCTATATGGGATACATAATAGTTGACAACGAGGACACCACGCTCTCTGTATATCTGAGCGACGGATCTTTTTTCGGCACATATCCCGCCGACGATCTTACTCCGGCATACTCACGAGACAACTCGGATCGTGCGCTGTTCATAAAAAACGGCAAATATTATTATCTTGACACTTCGACCAAGCTGCTCACCGAGTCAAGCTTCGACCCGCAGCTTGACGGACGCGGAATGTTCTTTGATTACACACCGTCCTACGGCAAAAGCAGTTCGTCTTCCCTGCAGGTCGTGCATAGGGTCGAACCGGTAACTTTGTCCTATAAGCTTGACAGAAGCAGCTATTACACCCGCTTTGCGGTCGATCCGCGTATAGCTCGCGCACTTTACGAGCTTGATCCCGATTTTGCGGAAAAGGTAGCGATACGGCAATCAAGCGGGCATTATTATAACTATCCCTTCAAGCTGGCGCTCGATAAGGCCAAGGAGGAGATAGCCCGAGAGCGCGCCGAGGCGGCAACTGCCGTGACGACCGAAGTCGCGACCGAGCCGGTAACCGAGCCGGTAACCGAACCAATGACCGAGCCCGTAACCGAGCCCGAAGGAAGCTCGTCACTTCCGGAAACGATCGGTGCCGAAGAAAGCCCGACCTCTCCGGAAAGCTTCGAATCGACCGAAACGACATCCGAGATGACTGCGGAGACCGCGGAAACCGCGGAGACCGAGATCATCGAAACGACCGCTCCGGAGACCACCGAGGAGCCTTACGATCCGTATATAGAGGTCTCGGCAACCTTTGAATGGCAACGGTATTATTACGGCACCTCCGCCGACGATATTAGGTTGGGGGTCGGATATGCCCGCGCGTATGCTTTCTCGGAGGGCTACGCCTGCATAATCGACGATTACGGTGTGCTCAAGGTCATCAACACCTCGGGACGCATAACAGCCAATCTGCGATACGAATATCGCACCGACGCCGCACACGGTTATACATATATGGTCAGGACATATTATCAGCCGTTTTATACCGATATTTATCACCTCGGGTATTATTATTTCGATCACGGTCTTATGCGCGTGCGCATCCTTGAGCATGAATACAACGAGGGAAATGTCGTCAATTACATCACGGGCGACGAGGATATCCTTATAGATCCTTACGGCGCGGAATACAGCATTCCCTCCGGATACAAGCTCACATCCTATTCGGACGGCATATTATTGCTTGAGCGCGAGGGCAGATACGGCTATTATCACCGCGACGGTTATTGGATAGCACAACCCATATATACATACGCACTGCCGTTCACCGAGGGCATCGGCGTCATCGGCTATATCGACGGCTTGCGCGGGGCGGTGGACACAAGCGGAAATATCGTGATACCGTTCGAATATGATGATATCACCGCCGTTTCCACGGGCGTTATCGCCTGCTATTCAAGCACGAACGGCTGGCAGCTTCTTGCCAAAATGTCCAAATAAAATAACGGGGACTGTAAGAAAGGATTTACAGTCCCCGAAGCATCAAGCGTAAAAATCATGGTGTCCGACGGTCATCACCAACCTGCAGCGTTCGGTGAGCCATAACGCGGGAGTGTCCGCTGTATTGATAAAATACAATATCTCATCCGAGATCGTATACCCCTCAAGGCAGATCTTTGCGGCTCGAATACAAGAATCGGTTGGCTCGGAATAAACACTTCCGCTGTAGGCGGGAGAAAACTGTATACCGTAGCGTCTGTCAAATATGACATCGTACACACTGTCGACATGTCCGAGCGTTCGCAGTCTGTTCATAACGACGCAACCGACCGCTATCTGCCCGTTGAGAGGCTCTCCGCGAGACTCGGCGGAGATTATGTGCGAAAGCCAATAAAGGCTCTCCGTGTCATATATATCATCCGCACCGCGAAGTACCACATCACCCGTAATATTCGCAGATCCGTCTTCGGCAAAGGTCAAGGTCAAGCCCAGCATACGGCAGAGCGGCTCAAGCGGAATACAAAGCGCATCTCCGAACAGCGTCACTTTGCCGTTTTCTCCGCACCATAATACGCGATCGTCAAATGTGATATAGCTCTCTCCCGCTTCGGCAGACAATTCCCTGCCGCATATGTTTATCCTACCGCTTTCGGACTCGATCGAAAAAACTTCCGCGACCTCGCCCAAAAATGCCTCCGCGGAAACATACAGCACATCGTCAACATATGCCGCGCAACCGCGAATGATCTCTTCGCCGTTCAAAAGGATATCGGCACGGGTCCCCCGCTCCGGAAATGACACGCCGGTAGGCTCCGCTGTTGCCGCGCTATCATACGACGTCGTCTCCGATCGAAGCAGTGCGGTACTCGACACCGCCGCGCGTACATCGAATATATCGTAGAATATCCCATTCGAATCTATGCACCCGGCGGTGCACTCTCCCGAGTCCGCGCCCGACATTTCAAGCTTCGGTTCTTTCGCTCCGTCGGAGTCGGAAGACACCGAATGCTCGTCAAATGTATATCCGCCGGTTCGCGTTTCGACGCCCGCTTTTGCGGACGACATTCCGGTCACCATCACCAAAAATGCAAGCAACAGCGACAGTGGCACCGCAATAACCGCTTTATTCATCATTATAAACTGCCTTTCTGCGAAAGGCATCGACGGGGTTATGAAACCGAGGATGC
>CAZPYK010000051.1:0-11645 GCA_964590755.1 uncultured Ruminococcus sp.
CTTTTGTCCGTTTTTTGTTCCAAAAGGGGATTTTTCTGTGGCACTGCCTCTTTTCTTCACGGTAAGGGGATTTTACTTTGGCAACTTACCCGGGTTTTCAAAGATGCGTAATCCGTTACCATTATTATAGGTGACGGAGCCGAAACTCATGCGAGCCTCGACTCCGTTTTTTTCTTTGCTCTTACTCCTTAAAAACGCCCTTGGTGTCAAAGGACGGATTAAATGCGTAAAAATTTTTGCTGTTAAGAGTATCCTGCACATTGCGCAGAGCGTCGCAAAATCTTTGATAATGAACTATCTCGCGTTCGCGCAAAAAGCGTATCGGATCGAGCACATCCGGGTCGTCGGTAAGACGAAGAATGTTATCGTATGTCACTCTTGCCTTTTGCTCGGCGCTGAGGTCCTCGTTGAGGTCTGCGATGGGGTCTCCCTTTACTCCTATATATTTCATATCATTCGGTACGCCGGCCGCAGATGCGGGATAGATGCCGGTGGTGTGATCGACAAAATATGCAGCATAGGGGCTGCTCAGTATCTGCTCGGGCTTCAACTCACGTGTGAGCTGATATACTATAGCCGCTACCATCTCTATATGCCCCAATTCCTCGGTGCCGATATCGGTAAGAAGACCTATGGTCTCGTTTGTCGGCATGGTGTAGCGTTGATTCAAATATCGCATCGAAGCTCCGAGTTCGCCGTCGGGACCGCCGACTTGCGATATAATGAGTGATGCAAGTGTGGGGTTCGGATTCTTGATCTTTACCGGATATTGCAGTTTTCTGTCATAAAGAAACATCTTTTTTCCCCCTTACGAGCCGTTGCTTTGCCATTGCCACGGCCACGGTGTGTTCGTATTGTCGGCTTTCGTAATTCCGTACATTGTAAGTGCGCCGTATTTCGCCTCGTAGTTTTCGCACAGCTCACGTCTTTCGCGATTCTTTTCGACAATATAATCCAAAGCCTCTTTACAATCCGGATAGACATCAAGATAAAGCACGGCATCGAGTATGGCAAAATCCGTTCTGCGCAGGTCTTCAAGCATCTCATCGCGTGCGCACGAGCAGGCTGTTTTGCCAAGTTCGCCGTTTGTTCGCACCGTACGATACGGTGAATACATCACTCTGTTATCCATGTCTGTTTGCACCTCCGCATTGCGTGCCGACGCTCAAAAGCGGCAGATCGAGCTCGGCAAAGATCGTTCCTCTTTCAAGCGCCGTTTTCGGTTCATAAATTTCGGTAAAGCGCTGCAACGGAGCATATACCATTGCGAGCGGCAGGTCTTCAAGCCCCATGCCGCCCTCGCCGGCGGTGCCGCAGCCGACACCGCCGGCGTCTCGGCGCGATACATTGTCGCCTCGTCTGTCGGCGGCAGAGCGTGCGGAGCTTCCTCCGTTGCCGCAGGTGTTCGTTCGACAGGCGGGATTGCCGTAATAATAATTATTATTTCTCACCGTAAAATGTGCGGTCGTTATCGACCGTATCCTTTCCCGAGCGCGTTTGCGCTCGATATGCACAAGGAAGCACCGACCGCGGTCGGTGCTTCCTTAAAAGTATATGCTTGTGTGCAAAAAATGTCACATATCGTCGTCGAGACTTCGGACTTCGGAATGCTTGGGAGGTGTTGCAGATTATTTTTCGCTTTTTCCGTCGATCGAAACGACGTTGATCTCTCGGGCGGAATGCGTCAATGCCGTAAGCACGTCGGCAAAATGATCGGGATCGTCATAATCGTCGTCATTGATATAATATTTCTTGTCGTGATATCCCGCCGCTTTGCTGTATGCCGTCTTGACACCTATATATGCCAATCTGCCGTCCACGGCGATCAAAAGCTCTGTGTCGCGGCTTTCGTCGAATCTTTCAAGTATCTCTACCGCGGAATGCCGTTTGGTTACAAGTTCGGACGGATTTCGCTCAAGCATCTTCGCTCTTTCGCGATTTTCCGCGACAAAGCCCAGCTCTCCGACCGCAACACATATTATATATGCGTTGACAAAGGAAAGAAGCAATCCCACCAGGGATATCACCGCCTCAACGCGGCTGTCGGACGGCTCCCAAAAGGTCTTCCATGTTATCGCAACGGCTATTACGGCGAGCGAGAGCACGATCTTTATTATCGGCATGAAATATGTTTTGTATTTCGTGTTGACTCTCAGCGGATCATGATGCTTAAGATGCTTGTTCGCAAGATTCATTTCTTTGTGACCGTTCCTTTTTGCTTTTGCGCACGGCTCGGTGCAGTGAGCGCTTTAAAAGAGATCATTACCTGCCGCTTATTTACTTATTTAATTATAAACTATTGCGTCGAAAAAATCAAGAGGTACGAGCGAGTTATACAGATCATTTTGGTTTTTTATGCAAATTGGCTGTTGTAAAGCTCCGCGTATGCGCCGCCGGCGGCGAGCAGCGTTGCGTGATCGCCCTGTTCGATGATATTTCCGTTTTGCATCAGCAGAATGTTGTCGGCGTCCACGATGGTAGACAAGCGGTGCGCGATAACAAAGCTCGTTCTGCCTTTCATCAGAGCCTTCATTGCCTTACCTATCTCTATTTCGGTTCTGGTATCCACCGAAGATGTGGCTTCATCCAAAATCAAAATAGCCGGGTCGCAAAGAAAGACTCTTGCAATCGTCAGAAGCTGACGCTGACCTATAGATATGTTCTCCGCATCGTTTGTCAGCATGGTATCGTATCCGTGCGGAAGAGTGCGTATGAAGAAATCCGCACGCGCCGCTTTTGCCGCCGCTCGTATTTCTTCCGGTGTAGCGTCCGGCTTACCGTAGGCGATATTCTCGGCTATCGTGCCCTCAAAGAGCCACGTGTCCTGAAGCACCATGCCGAAATGACTGCGCAGATGGCTGCGCGTCATTTTATCGGTTGAAACTCCGTCAAGCACGATCTTGCCGTCGTTTGCCTCGTAAAAACGCATCAGCAGGTTTACCAAGGTCGTTTTTCCGGCTCCCGTGCTGCCGACGATGGCGATCTTTTGTCCCGGCTCGACATTGAAGCTGACATCCGACATAAGTATTTTGTCGGGCTCATATCCGAAACGGACATGAGAAAACTCAACCTCTCCGCGAGCCGTGTCAAGGCTTTTCGGCTCGGCCGGATCTTCGGGCATTTCACTTTCGTCAAGCAATTCGTATACACGCTCCATGGATGCCAGCGCCGACTGCATGGAGCTTGTCATATAAGAGACCTCGGTTATCGGATCTCCCGCCATGTTCATATACTGGAAAAAAGCTTGAAATGCGCCGGGCGTCATATTGCCGCGCAACAGCATTCCGCCGCCCAGTACGGCAATGCTCACCATACCGAATTGATTGACAAGCCTTGTTGCCGGCATGACGGCGTTCATCATAAAATCTGTCTTTTCGGAGGATCTTGCCAGCCGCTCGGCGGATGCGTGCAGCTTTTGTGAGCTTTTTTCTTCATAATTAAAAGCCTTTATGACCATGCGCCCACTGTATGATTCTTCAACAAGACCGTTCAGCTCTCCCACCGCTTTCTGCCTGTCGGCGGCATAGCGTAAGGTGCGACGGGAAACAAAATTGGTTATAAGTGCCGAAATTCCGACAAATCCGAAGAATACCAGCGTCAGCAGTGCGCTGTAGCGAAGCATTATCACCACCGAGCCGATGACGGTTCCGATCGATGTCAGCAGTCTGATAAGACCGGTCTGCAGTACCTCCGATACCTTGTCGAGATCGTTGGTAACGCGACTCATCACCTCGCCGACCTGATGACGATCGAAATATGACAGCGGAAGCCTGTTCAGCTTTTTTGCCATATCACCGCGTATCTGATAATTCAGCTTTTCCGCAAAATCCGCCATCAAAAAGCTTTGCATGGTGTAGACCGCACCCGCAGCCGCATATGTCAATAGCAACAGTACCACTTGTCTGCCGCCGTGTTCCCATGTCATCTTAAAGGCTTCTCCGAGCGAACGCAGCTCGGTTATACGATTCCAGATAGCATCGACAGCCTCGGCGGTGTAGAGCGGTGCCAAAATGTTCAGGACACTGTATACGACGACCGATAATATTACAATTATCAAGCGCACGCGCTGTCTGCCGAGCGAGCCGAGAAAACGCTTCAACGTTTTTTTGGCATCTTTGGCTGTTTCAAATTCATCCTCGCCGTAAAGCTCGAGCTCATCCATTGTATTCGCCTCCCTTCATTTGAGACTTGACTATATCGCGATATATCTCGCAGGTTTTCAGCAGCTCCTCGTGCCGCCCCTTGCCCACTATCTCGCCGTCGTTCAGAACGATTATCTGATCGGCATGCAATATGGTGCTTATGCGCTGGGCAATTATCAAGACTGCCGAGTCCTTGACCTCATCCTTGAGCGCACTGCGCAGTGCGGCGTCGGTTTTGAAGTCCAGTGCCGAAAAGCTGTCGTCAAACACATAAAGCGTGGCTTTCTTTGCCAGCGCTCTGGCGATCGACAGCCTTTGTCTTTGTCCGCCCGAGAAATTTGTGCCGCCCTGTGCCACGGGAGAATCCAATCCCTGCGGAAGCTCTAATACAAAATCCGATTGCGCAACATGCACGGCATGGCGCAGTTCTTCATCCGTCGCACCGAGATTGCCGTAGCGCAGATTCTCCGCTATCGTGCCGGAAAAGAGCCATGCCTTTTGTGGCACATATGATATCGCGTCGCGGATATCCTTTTGGGAAAGCTCGCGCAGATCCTTGCCGTGTAGTGCTATCCTGCCGCCGGTAACATCATGATAGCGCAGCAGCAGCTTCGTTATTGTGGATTTTCCGCTTCCGGTTCCGCCTATGACCGCCGTGGTCTCTCCCTTGCGACAGGTGAAGGACAGCCCTTTGAGCGTTTCCTTATCCGCATCGGAAAAGCAGAAGGACACATCCTCAAAGGAGAGTATTTCATTGTCGTCGGTCGCGGAGAGCGTTTCTCTCCCGTCGGTGATCTCGGGCTTCATGTTCAACACGGCGGCAACACGCTTTATGCAGGTCAAGGCGCGGGGGAACATTATTATTGTCATCTGCGCCATCATGACGTAAAGCAATATCCATATGGCGTATTCCGAGACCGATGTGATATCTCCGATGAGCATATTGCCCGCTCCGACCGAATTGCCGCCAAAGTAAACGACTGCCACGATAAGCAGATTTATTGCCACATTGGCAAGGCAATCGAGCCCCGCAAAAAGATAATTTGCTTTGATGGAGGAGCCGGCATATTCATCAAAGGTGCGGTTCATGCGCGCGGTCTCGTGCTTTTCCTTGTTGAAGGCGCGTATTACGCGAACTCCGGTAATATTTTCGCGCAAAACAACATTCATACGATCGAGAAAGCGCTGCAGCTTGTCAAATATCGGCGCGGCCTTACGCATTATCAACAGTGCCGCCAGCAGAACGAATATCGTTCCGCACAATATCAGTAAGCCCATTTGAGCGTTGATGCGGAAGGCGAGCAGTACCCCCAGCACGCATATCATCGGCACCGGCAGTATCATCTGAACGAAGCTCACAAAAGCCTGTTGGATGATATTTACGTCATTCAGTGTGCGAGTGACCATGGATGCCGTCCCGAAGACCTCAAAATCAGATGCCGAAAAGGCGAGAGAGCGGTCATAGACCGCTACGCGCAGGTCACGGCCGAGATCGGCGGACAACTTGGCGCAGATATGGCTTCCGAGTACCGACAGCGCGCCGGCGATCAGAGCAATGCCCAGCATAAGCGCACCCTTGCGCAGTAATAGATATGTTTCGCCACCCTCGATGGCAATGTTTATCATATCGGCTGTCACCGTGGGGATGAGCAAAGATCCTGCCACATCCGCCAACGTAACAAGCAAAAGAAGTGCAAATTGCTTGCGATATGGTTTTAAAAAGGATAATACCGTTTTCATTTTTTGGATTCGTTTTTTTCTCCCATGATCTTTCCTATCTCTTCCTCAAAAAAAGAGATATGTTTTTTCATCAAATTCAGGAGCTGTGTTCGCTCCTCGGTACTCATTCGTCCGAGCGATTGCTCTTCCGCGCGCATCAGCGGTAACATGCGTTCGCGGCAGATGCGCATGCCATCTTCGGTGAGCAGTATAGCCTTGCTGTTTCCAGAGCCGGGAAGCTGCTTAAGCTCCACCCAACCGTTTTTGACAAGAGTACCTACCGTATAGTTTATCGTTTGCTTCGGATAAGACCAGGTTGAAACAAGGTCGTTTTGCGTAATGATTCGTTCGGTGTCTTCGTATAGTCCGTAAAGCACCCAAACGGCGGGGTCGGACAGCCCGACATGCACACCGTAGCGGTGGTACAGGTCATCCTCCTGCTTATAAAGCTGTGTCAGTTCGGAATTAAGTGCATGAATGCTTTTGTCCATCAAAGCTCCTCCTTTTTTGAAAATCCCAAATCGGACTTGCACATTATAATCCAATATCGGACTTTTGTCAATAGGAAATCGAAAAATAATTTGATATTTTTTGCGTACGCGGACATGTGACCGAAAAAACTTGAGCCGCGGCGGACTTCCGTATCGGGAGTCTGCCGCGGCTCTTTGGGCACGCAGCTCAATTGCGGCGGATGGGGTATCCGACTCAGTTGAATTTAAGTTCTATGGTTGTAAGTGTTGCTCCGAATTCATATTTGTCGCCGTTTTGCTTGAGCGAGCCGCTTGTTACTTCGTAGCCGACAAAGCTTTTGCCTTCATCGGGTACGGGGGTTATGACGACTGCGCCGTTTTTGTCGACCGAAAGCTCTGCGTATCCTCCGTCGGTTTTTATCGTCAAGATGGTATCCGAGCTTGAGGTGCAAGACAGAGTGGCGCCGTTGTCACCTGCGATCACGATGTCGGAGTTGGCGCTCTTGTTGGCGGTGATCAAGATCTTCCGTTTATAGCTGTCACCGTATTTGCAGTTTGCCGTTTTGGCGTAGGGGATGGTAACTCCGTCGACTGTTGCGGAGACGGAATAGCTCTGTCCCTCGACGGTGTTGTTCTCGCAGATCAGACCGTATATATGCTGGAACACAAAGAATTGACCGTTGCCGCTGTAGCCCGCATCGACCGTGATCTTGTTGTTTGTGATCTTCAGATCGGTAATACGATTTTGCACGAGCTTATATCCGCGAGAGCGCTTCGGCGTTTCGGTGTACCAGTTTACGAACAGATCGTTAGTTTCGTACATTACGTCGGCACGGTAGTAATTTGATACAGCGCTTATTGCCTGCTTCATTTTTGTTTTTTCGCCGAAGACGAACTCGTTGTTCTCGATAGTCGTGTTTATTGAGCCGATGCAGGCGTATTTTTTTGCATAATAGGCGGTCACGGAGGCGCCGCTGCTCGTTTTGGTCGTGATAGAGACATTGTTGTCCTTTAAGATGAGGCTTATCATGGCCGGCGAGGCCTCGGAGGAAAGGTTGTTGTCTCGGTCTGAAATAAAGGTGTTCCCGCTTATGATCACATCACTGTATGCGGGATATCTGATCGCCGCGCAACGCGGGTTGTCAAAGACGCAGTTTGTGATCTTGAGTCCGGTGACCGCAGAGGCATATGTTTGACCGTGGTGTCCGATGGCGAAGGTGGGGGCGTCATATTCGGAGCTCTTGCCGAAATAACAGCCGCTGATCTCAACGTTCGAGCTGAGGAAAAATTCTCCAGCGTCGAATTTCGAGGCGGTGTTTTCGCCGCTTCCGATCGCTCCGGGGTGAGTCGACTCCACCTGTATGACCTCGGCAGTGGTATTATTGCCGGTATAGTTATAGCCGGCGAACATGCAATCGAGGATACGAACGTTGCTGCATCCGGTCACCTGTATGGCGTGATTGTTGGGGCAATCCTTGAGCACTACGTTTTGAAGCAGGACATTGTCGGCGCAACACCAGATGAAGCAGCGCGTCGTGCCGCGCATGTCGAGCATTCCTCCGGTTATCGAAAAGTTCGAGCAGCCGGTGCGACCGTAATCATGCCTTGTGTGGTTTATGAACATGTCCACACCGCCTGCGGCACGCAACACGGCAAAGTCGCCGCGTGACAACGCGCTCATGGCGCCGGATTTTGCATATTCCTTTGTATAGTCCTTGAGCAAGCCCTCAAGCTTGAGATGGATGCCCTCCTTGAGCTGTATCTGCGATATCGTATATGTTCCGCGTGGGATATATACCGTGCCGCCGTTAGGCAGAGAATCTATCGCCGCTTGGATATATGTGGCGGCGTCAGCGTCTGTGGTCTTGAAATCTCTGACATTTACCGAATTTTCATCCGGAGTGTATTCTCCGCTGACGGTAATTCCATCGGCTGCGCTGCACACCACCGAAAGCTCAAAGTCTTCACCATAGGTGTTCCTTACGGTCACGACCGTGCTCCCCGAGCCGGTGGCGGTAAGTGTCAGTTCGCGGTCGAATACGCGAGCCTCGACAACGGCGGCATCCTCGCTCTCGGCGGAAAACGGAGTGCAGCCGAGCACCTTATAGCCTGCGGTATATTCGGTTCCGATCAGACCGCTCAGATCCTCGGTGCTCACGGGAGGTTCGTCCGTCGTTATCGGTGCGGGTTCCGGTTCCTTTTGAACATCACACGCTGTGAGAAATGAAAGCAGGAGTATCGCTATCGTTGCGATCAATGATCGACATATGTTTTTTTTCATGGCATTTAACGCTTCCTTCCGATAATTATATTGCCGATGAGATAATTTTATCATTATTAAAAGATTTTGTCAACAAGTCGAGCCGAAAAAGCCGAAAATACTTGACAATCGGCGGATTGTATGAGATAATAATATCATAACATTATTATTTGCCGCATGCGGCGAAACGGAGAAGAAGATGCAACGTTACGAAGAAAAGAGTTATGATTTTATAGTTGTCGGCGGAGGCATGGCGGGCTTGTGTGCCGCCATTACCGCGGCACGCCACGGAACCCGCACGGCTCTTGTGCATGCGCGTCCCGTGCTCGGAGGAAACGCCTCCAGCGAGATCAGAATACACATCTCCGGTGCGGATCAAAGTCTGAAGCAGCCCGACTATGCCGAGGGCGGTCTGCTTTACGAGCTTATGTCCGAGAACAAGGCGCACAACGATCATTTTAATTATTCCTATTGGGATACCGTGCTTTTTGAAAAGGCGAAGGCGGAAAAGCTCTTGGATGTTTATTTCAACACTGCGATGTATGATGTTGAATCGGACGGAGAGCGCATATCGGCGATCCGTTGCTTCCAGGAGACGACCGAGATGAGATATCTCTTTCGCGCGCCGATATTTGCCGATTGCACCGGAAACGGAACGCTCGGATATTTCGCGGGCGCGGAATTCAAGCAGGGAAGCGAATCAAAATACGAATACGGCGAGCCGCACGCTCCCGAGGAGCCCAATAACGACCGCATGGGCAACACCATACTCATGAAAGCGGTGAATATGGGGCACCCCGTGAAATTCACCCCGCCCACGTTCGCGAAAAAGCTCACGGAGCATCAGTTGAGATATCGCGTACATTCAAAGACCATGAAGGTCGACGCGAGCATGGCTCCCGATCCCGAGGAGTGGCTGCGTCTTTCCGCTTGCAGCTGCGCGGCGGTCGATTACGGCTATTGGTGGCTCGAGCTTATGGGAGACGGCGATGATATAATTACGGATTACGAGACCATTCGCGACGATCTTTACGCATATGCATACGGCATTTGGGATCACATCAAGAACGGCGGAGATCACGGCGCGGAGAATTACGCTCTGCAATGGGTCGGTGCGCTTCCCGGAATGCGCGAGAGCCGCAGACTCATGGGCGACTATGTGCTCAATGAGAGCAATGTGCTTGAGCACCGCATGTTTGATGATGCCGTCGCGTACGGTGGCTGGTGCGTCGATCTGCATGCGGCGCACGGCTTGCTGGATTTCGATCTGTTGCCCTCCGATTGCCACCATTTCCTCGGTGTCTATACCATTCCTTACCGTTGCTATTATTCCAAAAACATAAAGAACCTTTATATGGCGGGGCGCGACATAAGCACATCGAAGCTCGGGCTTGCATCGACGCGCATATTGGGCTGTTGTGCCATAGGCGGCGAGGCCGTGGGCAAGGCGGCGGCGCTCTGCCGCAAATACGGCTGTGAGCCGCGCGAGCTGGCACCTCACGTGGGAGAGCTTCAGCAGATGATACTTCGCGACGGCGGCTTTCTGCCCGGCTTTAAGAACACCGATCAAAAGGACCGCGCATTGCATGCCGCATCGGTCGTCGCAAGCTCCTTCGTTCCGGGCGGAGAGCCGGAGAATGTCATCAACGGCATATCTCGCAAGCTGGGCGAGGAGCAGAACGCGTGGATATCCGACGGCATCGGCGAGGACGGCGAGACGCTGAGCATCAAGCTCGATTCGACCCATTGTGTGTCCGAGGCGGAGCTGACCTTTGATTCCAACTTTGCATATCCGATACGCGTTACGATGTCGGCAAACCGTCAAGCACAGCAGCGCATAGGCGTGGCACCCGAGCTTGTGAGGGATTACGACATCATCCAAAAGAAGAACGGCGTTGAGCTCAATCGCACCGAGGTGCGCGGAAACTATCAGCGTCATAACAAGGTCAAGCTTCCCGCTGTGTGGTGCGATGAGATAGAGATAAAGTTTATCGCCACCAACGGCGCCGACAGCTTCAAGGTATACGAGGTCAGAGCTTATTGACGGTATTCGGAGAAGTTTGAGCTTTTTCGAAAAAAGTATTGACAAGATCGGGTCTTTCCGATATAATCAATGCGAAATAATTAAATAAAAGCTGCCACCGGGTAGCGGATGCCGAGCATCCGATCACACATCGTTAGGTCTTGGAAGATGTGTCGATCGGGTGCTCGTTTTTTATTACGATCAAAAGGAGTTATTCAATGAAGAAAATGAAGAAAAAGAAAGCAATATTCGGTTATTTTACAAAAGGAGAGCTTGCGCTGTGGGGAATTTCGTCGGTGTTGATAACGGTGTCGTTTTTCATGTTTGACCGCGTGAGCTATCCGACGCTTGCCGCGTCACTGGTCGGGGTGACATCTTTGATATTCAATGCAAAGGGAAATCCCATAGGTCAGCTGCTGATGATCCTGTTCAGTCTTTTGTACGGCATTATTTCATATTCCTTTTCATATTACGGAGAAATGGCGACATATCTCGGCATGACGGCTCCGATGGCGGTCGTGGCGTTGATAACATGGCTCAAAAATCCTTGCGAAGGCAAAAGATCCGAGGTCAAGGTCAATCGCATAAGCGGAGCCGAGGTCTGTTTTATGTTCGGGCTGACCGCCGCGGTCACGGGAATATTCTATTTTATTTTGGAATATTTCGACACAGCCAACATTGTGCCGAGCACCATATCCGTCACGACCAGCTTCGTTTCGGTCTATCTCACTTTCAGGCGCAGTCCGTATTTTGCGCTGGGGTATGCGGCGAACGACGTGGTGCTCATAGTATTGTGGACGCTGGCGGCATTGAAGGACAGCTCGTATATTTCGGTGATCGTTTGCTTTTCGGCGTTCCTTGTGAACGATATCTACGGTTTTATCAACTGGCGCAGAATGGAAAAGCGGCAGTTGGCGGGGGCGCATTGAACCCCGAGCGACCCGGCTGCGGTATTTTCGGGGACAAAAATCGCACATTTTGGTAAGTTGCCAAAGTAAAATCCCCTTACCGTGAGGAAAAGAGGCAGTGCC
>CAZPYK010000052.1:0-11624 GCA_964590755.1 uncultured Ruminococcus sp.
TCGCGCTCTGCGGAGCGCGACGAGGGCTGCGCGCCCTCGACCGGCGCCGCCTTTTTGAAAAAGGCGGGCGAAAACTTTCGGCAATTTGGCGAGACCGTTTGTTTGGTCTGCAACATGATTATTATCTTTTGATCCACGTGCGCGGGGACATAAGAAATATCATCGGATATATTTCAAGCCTGCCTATCAGCATGGTAAGGGTAAGCAGAAGGGTCGCGGGAGCCGAATAGCCCGCATAGGAGGAAGCGGGACCCACCGCGCCAAGCCCGGGACCTATATTGTTAAGACAGGATATCGCCGCCGAAAGATTGGTCTCGATGTCAAACGGCTCAAAGCTCAAAAGCAAAAACACCGCCGCAAGAATCAGCATATAAAGCGCAAAATAAGCATTCACCTCGGAAAGCGTGCCCGCATCCACCGTCTCACCCTCATGCTTTACGCGGCTTACGGCGCGGGGGTGAAGCATGCGGCGAAGGTTGTTTTTTATCATCTTGAAGAACAATACCACGCGCGAGACCTTAAGTCCGCCCGCAGTTGAGCCGGCGCAGCCGCCCACGAACATCAAAAGCAGCAGAACGGTTTTTGAAAAACCGGGCCAAAGGTCAAAATCGGTCGTGGCATAGCCGGTGGTCGTAATGATCGACGCGACTTGAAACGCCGAAAGACGCAACGCCTCCCCAAGACCCGAGCAGAGCTTGAATATATTTGCGGTGATCATCGCGGTGGCGGCGGCAACTATGCCGAAATACGCATGCATCTCACCGCTCTTCAGCGCAACGCCGAAGCGTCCGATAAGCAGAAAATAATAAAGATTGAAATTCACACCGAAAAGCAGCATGAATATCGTTATAACCCATTGACAGTATGGGCTGTAGCCGGCACAGCCGTCGGCTTTTATTCCGAATCCGCCGGTGCCCGCCGTTCCAAAGGAATGCAAGAGCGAATCAAAGAGCGACATGCCTCCAAGCAGCAGTAAAATGACCTGCACTATCGTCATTCCGATATAGATGAGATAAAGAATCTTCGCCGTGTCGCGTATGCGCGGCACCAGCTTGCCCACTATCGGACCCGGCATCTCCGCACGCATTACATGAATCGAGCTGCCCGACTCGGTAGGAACTATCGCCATCATCAGCACCAGCACGCCCATGCCGCCTATCCAATGCGTAAAGCTGCGCCAAAACAACGCACCGTGGCTGAGAGCTTCGACATTCGGAACTATCGAGGCGCCGGTGGTGGTAAAACCGCTGACCGTTTCAAATAACGCATCGATATATGACGGAATGTCACCGCCGATCACAAAAGGCAGCGCCCCTATCAGCGAGAGCATCACCCATGCAAGAGATACGATGACAAAGCCCTCGCGCACATATATAGCCGAGCTTTTCGGCTTCGAAAGCCATATAAGCAGCATTCCCAGCAGCAATGCGATCGCCGCGGCAACGGCAAAGCCGACAAGCGGCAGCGTCTCGCCGTAAATTAAGCAAACCGCCAGCGGACACAAGAGCAGTGCCGCACCGAGCGTTGAAATTTTGCCCAGCGTGTTAAATATCATTCGATAATTCATCATTCGCCTCCGCGCATCAGCGCATTATGTCGGAAAGGCTCCCAAGCTGCTGACCCGCCGCTATCATCACCACACGGTCACCGCTCAATATTTTGTCGTCACCGCTGGGAATTATCGTTTTGCGGTCGCGAACTATGCCGGCGATCAGAATGCCCGGCTTCATTTGCGGCTTCAGCTCCTTGAGCGGAATGCCGAGCAGAGCAAGTCCCTCGCCGACCTTGAACTCAAGCGCCTCTACCCTGCCGTCCATCAATTTATACAGCGTTTCAACACTGCTTCCCGCAGAGTTTTGCAGTGCGCGGGCGTACCTGACGAGAATATCGGCTACCGCCTTTTTCGGAGAGATCATATAATCCAGCCCCAGCCCGCCGACCAGCGGCAGCATCTCGTCGCGATTGACCTTGGTTATGACCACAGGCACTCTTTGCGAGGAGGCAAAATATGACATCAGTATGTTCTCCTCGTCCGTCCCGGTAAGCGCCACAAAGGCGTCGTGAGAGCCGAGCCCCTCCTCAAGCAGCAGCTCGCCGCGCGAGCCGTCGCCGTTGATTATAACGGCACGCGGAAGCTCCTCTGCCAGCTGCTCGCACCGAGCGCGATCGCACTCTATCACCTTGACGTCCGCCCCTGCCGACAACAGCCGCTTGGCAAGATAATATGCCGTGGTGCTGCCGCCCAGTATCATCACGCTGCGCGCCTGAGGACGCAAAGCCCCCGTCGCCTTCATGAACCTTTGTATCTCGTTCGGCGCGGCGGTAAGCCCGAGCCTGTCACCCGCGCAAAGCTTAAAGCTGCCGTCAGGAATGCAGACCTCGTCGCCGCGACGCACGGCGCAGACCAAGACCTTCGCGTCATATTTTTCGCGCAGCTGACGCAGGGTCAGTCCCGCTATCGGGGAATCCTGCGCAAGTCGTATCTCTATCATCTCAAAATTGCGCTGTGAGAAGGTCTCTATCTTTACCGCGGCGGGAAAACGAAGCAGATTATACAGCTCGTTTGCCGCAAGCAGCTCGGGGTTGATCGGCATCGAAAGCTCAAGGCAGTGGCACATAAAGCCCAGACTCTTGTCGTTGTATTCCGGATTGCGTATCCTTGCTATCGTGTGCCCCGCCCCCAGCTTTTTCGCCATAAAACAGCTGAGCATATTAAATTCATCAGAGCCCGTAACGGCGACAAAAAGCTCGGCATCCGCCACGCCCGCCGTTTGCAGGATGTCCGAGTCCGCTCCGTTACCGCACACTCCCATAACATCGTAAACATTGGTTATATCTGTTATCACGGCAGGATCGTTATCTATCGCAACGACATCATGCCCCTCAAGCATCAGGCTCTCGACTATCGTTCTGCCGATCTTACCGCAGCCCGCAATGATTATCTTCATTATAAAACACTCCCTTCGGTCCAAGCTTCGATCGTCATGCCGCCGCAAACGAACACGCACGCGGAAATATTAACATTCGATCGAACAACTTCATTATAACACTTTCCGGCACATAAGTCAACTGCATTGAAACAACTTGTGTTCGCAAAGCAAACGTTTTCGACAAACATCGCTCGCTTTTTTTCGCAGCACATTTTCGGGCTTTTGTCAACCCCCTTTTTTAAAAATGTCTCTCGCAATGTCCTTGTAATTGTGCACAATCATTTCCTTTCGCCGATACTTGTTTTTCTCCATTAGATTATTTGCACGAAAAACACCACCGAGATTCGTCACAATTGATAATTTACAAATGGCGTTTTTTGATGTATAATGTCTACACAGTTGCGTGAGCATCGCGCGATTGCCCCGAATGCACAGCGGTCACCGGTTAATGCGGAATATCAAGCTCATGATATCAACTCGCACCGATCGGTCGCCGTCTGTGTTTTTTTATACTCGGGTAGCGTTTCTTCGATATCTGATCTTCATACCCCGAGAGTGAATGACTTCGTTATCATATCTACTATAGCCATTTAGAGAGCACGGAACATTTAGTTTTTTCTCCTCGGGTGGCGTTTTTTTAAACTCGGGTGGCGTTTGATCGATATCTGATGTTCACACCCCGACCGTGAAGGACTTCGTTATCATATCTGCCGCAGCCATTTAGACAGCACGGAACATTTTCAAACTCGGGTGGCGTTTGATCTATATCTGAACTTTATATCCCGACCGTGAAGGACTTCGATATCATATCTGCCATAGCCATTTAGAGAGCACGGAACATTATCAACTATCAAATTTTGATATCTATACGGCTATGCACCATGTTCGCGCCTCTCCCGTAGGGGCGACCTGTGGTCGCCCGCAATGTCCGATCTCTACGAGCGAACGCAGTTCTCCACACGGCGCAGCCGTATAGATCGCAAAATTTTTGTCTTTCCGTCGGGAGCAACACCTCTCGGCGAATGACACATCGGGCTCCGAGGAGGCATAATGCCTCCTCGGAGCCCGATGTGCTTCGTCTTGATTATTCTGCGTCGTAAATTCGCTTTTTTCTTGCGAGCGCAACAAAGATGCCGAGAACGAGCAACGATACCGCCGCCGTCATCACGATTCCGCTGTCCCCGGTGTCGGGGCTCGCGATCTCGTTATCGTCCGCATCAATGACCGTGATGTTACCGTGCGGCTCGGCATATTCGCTGCCGACGACTCCGCCGAGAACGGTGTTGATATATTCTATAACCACGTCGTCAAGGGTGATGCCCGTGTCATATCCGCCGTCCGAAGACGCGAAGGCGTAATATGTATCGCCGCCCGCGGCGAGAAATTCGTTTGTCACGACGGCATAGGTCGCCTCGGGATCAAAGCTCTTGCCGTTCACGCTTGATATCGTGACGCGATTTATGCTTTTCGGACCGTAATATGTCGATCCGGGATAAGGCTCATCATTTGCATCGTAATCCTTTGTCGTGTCGATGATGATCTTCATTCCCGACACCTGCGGAAAGGCTCCGACCGCCACAGGCGAGCAATATGTGGATGCTTCAAGCGCCTGAAGCAGCTTCTCGCCGGTGACATACACGACCGCCACCGTGTTGCCGAACGGAAGCACCGTGTTTATATCCTTTTTGGTGATGTTACCGCAAGATATCGAAGCGCGTATGCCGCCGCCGTTGGTGAGCGCGACAACATGATCCGCATCGACGCTGAGGCTCGCAGCATCCTTTGCGACATACCAAAGCATTGCATCCGTTATGAGGTCACCGAGATTTGTCTCCTCGGTGCGATTGCCGGGATCGCGCGCACCGTTGAGATCGACATCGCTCTTGGCGAAGATCTCGCCGTATTCCGCATCTACGGCATCGTTTATCGCTTTCGCCGCCGCGGCAACCGTCGGATCGTCGGAAATATCCGCCGTGGGGACATTTTTGTGCTCGACTATTTGCTTGCTTTTTCGATCAATGACCACGACACCGATGTTTGCAAACGCCGTGCCGGTGGATTGTATCGGCTCGCCGTTTTCGCCCTCTGTCATAACGGTGTGCGAATGAGCATCGATCACGATGTCTATGCCCTCGGTGTTATTGTAAAGATCATATGATCTGTTCGGGGCCGACCAATCATCTACGCCCAAGTGAGTAAGGCACACTATTATATCCGCTCCCTCCGCTTTCAATGCGGAGACCTCGGTCCCTATCCGCTCGTAAAGCGCCTCTCCCGACAAGAATGTGAGCCCCTTTATCAGAGCGGGATTTGCCGTTGATTGCGTCTCGGGAGTCTCAACGCCGATAAATCCGACCTTGACACCGCCTTTTTCAATGATGGTGTGAGCGTCGAATATCGTCTTGCCGCTCTCATCGAAAACATTGGCGCAGATCACCTTGAATTCCGCGCTCGACATATTGCTTGCGAGCCGAGCATAGCCGTAATCGAATTCATGGTTGCCTATTGTCGCGACATCATAGCCGGCGGCATTCATCATGGTTATGGCGTTGGCGCCCTTGTTGCAGCTGACAGCGACCGTGCCCTGACTGTAGTCGCCCGCGTCGGCAAGAATGACCTCCGCTCCGCGCGACATATATTCCGCTTTAAGCGCAACAAGCTTGGCGTAGCCGTCTATCGCGCCGTGCACGTCGTTTGAATGCAGGATGATAAGCTTGCCTTCGAGATCGCGTTCCGCTCCGCCTCCGACAGCGACAGCGCCGACACCCACGGTGACGGAAAGCAGCATCGCAAGTGTTAAAAATAAAGTAATGATCCTTTTCATCGATCGATACCGTCCTCTTCTGTTTCTGTATTTTTTAGGATTCAAAAAACGTATAAATTATATCATCGACTATTTGAAATGTCAAGGTTGACAAAATGATTTTTTTTGCTATAATTAATGTATAATGGGAATGATATTCGATCAATGAAAGGAAGAACGAAAAAAGGATCATGACGAAATACGAACAAAGGCTTTTTGAGGGTGAGCGCGCGCTGTTTGCAAGCTCGGAGCTGAAAATAACGAATTCCACATTTGCAAACGGCGAGTCTCCTCTGAAAGAGTGCCGAAATATAGAGCTTATCGGATGCATGTTCAAATGGAAATACCCGCTTTGGTATTGCAAGGATGTCACTCTTTCCGACTGCTCGCTGTTTGAGCCGGCTCGCGCGGGAATATGGTATACCGAAAACATCGCCCTCACCGATACCGTCATCGCGGCTCCCAAAAACTTCAGGCGCTGCAGCGGCGTTTCGCTTAAAAACGTTGACCTTTCAAATGCCGCGGAAACTCTTTGGAGCTGCCGCGACATCAAGCTGGACAAAGTTACGGTGCGCGGCGATTATTTTGCCATGAACAGCGAAAACATCGAGGCGGACGGTCTGACGCTCGTGGGCGGATATTCATTTGACGGAGTAAAGAATGTAACGATACGTAATTCAAAGCTCCTCACGAAGGACGCATTTTGGAATTCCGAAAACGTGACGGTTTACGATTCCTTCATTTCAAGCGAATACCTCGGCTGGAATGCCAAGAATCTTACGCTCGTGAACTGCACGATCGAGAGCCTGCAGGGGATGTGCTATATCGACGGGCTGGTGATGAAGAACTGCCGTCTGCTCAATACCACGCTGGCATTTGAATACAGCACCGTGGATGCCGATATCGTCGGCAGAATAGACAGCGTGCTAAATCCCTCCGGCGGGTGCATCACGGCGGATGAGATAGGCGAGCTGATGATCGAGCGTGATCGTGTGGATCCCGACGCGACTCGGATAGTCTGCCGAGAAAAAATATAAGGATGGTCATGAAAATGCAGCATAAATTTAATTTTGATACGCCCACCGACAGAAGAAACGGCGATTCGGTAAAATGGAGCGTAAAGGAGAACGAGCTTCCCATGTGGGTGGCGGATATGGACTTTTTCACCGCACCTAAGATCACCGAGGCGATAGTTGCCCGCGCCCGCGAGGGAATATTCGGCTATACCACGATTCCCGACCGTTGGTATGATTCCATCATCGGTCACTGGGGCAAAAGGCACGGGCTGAACATAAAAAAAGAATGGCTCTGCTTTTGCACCGGCGTTATCCCCGCCATCACGAGCGCGGTAAAGCGCGTGACAAACGTGGGCGACCGCGTTGTCGTGCTCACGCCGGTATATAACGTGTTTTTCAGCTCGATAGAGAACACCGGGCGCACCGTTCTTGAAAGCAAGCTGAACTATGACGGCAAGTCGTATGAGATAGATTTTGCCGATCTTGAGGCAAAGCTTGCCGAACCGCTCACGACAATGATGATACTGTGCAACCCGCACAATCCCGTGGGCAGACTTTGGACGCGCGAGGAGCTTGCGCGTATAGGCGAGCTCTGCCGCCGCAACGGGGTCACACTTCTTTCCGACGAAATACACTGCGATCTTACCGATCCCGGAACGGAATATATTCCGTTTGCGTCGGTATCTCCCGAATGCGCCGATATCGGCATAACCTGTATATCTCCCAGCAAGGCATTCAACGTCGCCGGACTGCAATCCGCGGCGGTGATAGTGCCGAACGAGCTCTTGCGTCGCAAGATCGTGCGCGGACTCAACAGCGACGAGGTCGCCGAACCGAACTGCTTTGCCGCGCTTGCCGCATCGGTGGCATTCGGCGACAGCGAATGCGAAGAATGGCTCGACGAGCTGAGAGCGTATCTTGCCGAAAACAAAAGAACGGTCAGAGAATATGTGGCTCGCGAGATACCCGAGATACGCATGTTCGATCAACCCGCGACATATCTTCTGTGGCTCGATTGCGGCAGCTTCACCGAGAACAGCGGCGAGCTTGCCTCCTTCATAAGAGAACACACCGGGCTCTTTCTCACCGCGGGCGGACAATATCGCGGCGACGGCAAGCACTTTATGCGCATGAATGTGGCATGTCAGCGCGACACGCTTATGCGCGGTCTTGATATGCTGAAGCGAGGCGTTATGGCATATTGCGCTCACACTCAAAAGAAGACACTGTGACGCTCGCATTGCAAATAATTGCATATAATGATAAAAAACAACTTACGGGATCTTAAGCCGCAGGTGCTTGAGGTGTGGCGGCTCAGCCTTCCCGCTATATTGACACAGATAACGACCATAGCCATGCAGTATATCGATTCGGCTATGGTCGGTGCCATGGGAGCGAACGCCTCGGCATCGATAGGGCTCGTTTCCTCCGCGACATGGCTGCTTTCCGGCATCACTTATGCCGCGACCGCGGGCTTTTCGGTCCAGGTCGCACACAGCATAGGAGCCGATGATAAGGTCGGAGCGCGAAACGTGGTGCGCCACGGACTCATATCCGCACTGCTGATCGCGGCAATGCTTTGCACGATCGGGCTTTCGATAGCCTCGCCGCTTCCGCGCTGGCTGCGCGGAGACGCGGAACTGCACTCGGATGCGACCGCTTATTTTATAACCTTTGCCTTTATGCTGCCCTTCACTCAGCTGAACTCGCTCTGCTCGGCATTTCTTCAATGCAGCGGGGATATGCTGACCCCGGGTATACTGAATGCGATAATGTGCGGGCTGGACGTGGTATTCAACGCCATATTCATTCCGCTGTTCGGCGTCATGGGCGCGGGTCTGGGCACTACGCTCGCCTGTGCGGTTGTCAGCCTTATAATGGCATGGTCCTGCTGTGTGCGCAACAAAAGCTTGCGACTTATGGGAGCCGAGCGCGGACACTTTGATATCGGAATCATAAAAAAGGCGATAAAAATAGGTACTCCCGTCGCGGTCCAGGAGCTTGCGATGAGCGGCGCCATGGTCGCCGCGACCTCGATAATCGCTCCGCTCGGACCGGTATCGATATCCGCCAACTCGTTTGCCGTAACGGCGGAGAGCCTTTGCTATATGCCGGGATACGGCATCAGCTCCGCAGCCACAACTCTGGTCGGCAGGAGCATAGGCGCGGGAGACCGACGGCTTGCCAAAAGATACGGAAACATCTGCATCGCCATGGGCGCGATCCTTATGGCGATGACAGGAGCGGTGATGATGCTGATCTGTCCGTTCGTATTCACGCTGCTGACCAAGGACACGGCGGTGAGAGAGCTGGCGACCGAGGTGCTTCGCATGGAGCTCTTCGCAGAACCGCTTTTCGGGATCTCGATAGTCGCGGCGGGAGCACTGCGCGGGACCGGCGACACACTCGTTCCGGGAATCATGAATCTTTGCAGCATATGGTGTGTGCGCATCCTGCTTGCGCTGATCCTGGTAGACAGTTTCGGGCTTCACGGAATGTGGATCGCCATGACCGTTGAGCTTTGTGTGCGCGGGCTTTTGATGCTTTGGCGGCAATGCACGTCAAATTATTACGGCAAAAAAGCCGCGGCGGCAAAAAAATGAGGTTTTGAAGTGAAAAAAAGTAATTACAAAAGAACCATGGCGGCGTGCTATCTGGGATATATCGTTCAGGCGATAGTCAACAATTTCACGCCCCTATTGTTCGTGCATTTTCAAAGCAGCTATAACATACCGCTTGTCAAGATAACTCTGCTGATAACGATCAATTTCGTCATTCAGCTCTGCGTTGATCTTGCCTCGGCGTATTTCATCGACAAGATCGGCTATCGCGCGTCGATCATAGCCGCGCAGCTGTTTTCGGCGGGCGGGCTGGTGCTTTTGACGATACTTCCCGATCTGCTTCCCGATCCGTTTTGGGGACTCGTGTCGGCGGTATCCGTCTACGCGATAGGCGGGGGATTGCTTGAGGTGATAATAAGCCCGATGATGGAGGCGTGCCCGACAGAGGCATCTGAAAAGGAGCGCGCCATGAGCATCCTTCACTCCTTTTACTGCTGGGGACATGTGGGGGTCGTTTTGCTTTCCACTGCTTTTTTTGCCGTGTTCGGAATAGATAATTGGCGCGCGGCGGCACTTATGTGGGCGGCGGTCCCGATAGCCGACCTTCTCCTTTTTCTCGCGTCTCCGATGTATGCTCTGAAGGGAGACGGCGAGCGCGAGAGCGGAAGCTTTGCGCTCTTTCGCAGCAAACTCTTTTGGCTCTTTTTGCTGATGATGACCTGCTCGGGTGCCGGCGAGCAGGCGGTGAGCCAGTGGGCATCAACGCTTGCCGAGCGGGGCTTGGGCGTCAGCAAAACGATCGGCGATCTCGCCGGTCCGATGGCGTTTGCGTTTATGATGGGAGCCTCACGCGTTATCTACGGACGCTTCGGCGCGCGTATGGATATGCGTCGCTTTATGAAATACAGCTGTGTGCTTTGCGCCGCGTCATATCTTTTGATCGCCTTTGCGCCGCACCCCGCGCTCGGACTTGTCGGCTGTGCCGTTTGCGGCTTCTCGGTCGGCTTGCTTTGGCCGGGAACATACAGCATGGCATCTGCCATGCTTAAGGGCGGAACCTCTATGTTCGCTCTTTTGGCGCTTGCGGGAGACGTGGGCTGCATGTGCGGTCCGGCTCTCGCGGGCATGGTGTCCGGCGCCTTCGACGACAGCCTTGAAACAGGCATCCTCGCGGCAATAATATTCCCGCTTTTAATGCTCGGCGCGCTGTTCCTTCTTCCGAAAACCAAAGAAAGAAAATAAAACATATCGAACACGGAAAGGCATGGATCGTAAAAATGGGTACACTTATTCAGTATTGTACGGAAGCATCAAAATATGACGGACCGTTTGCGTGGCAGGCGGCGGGTATGGGATACGTGATCGTCACACGCTCACGTCACTTGATCGTCATTGACGGCGGCGGCTGCCGTGCGGACGCCCTCGGCATGCTAGATATCATGGAGCGCACCGTCGGCGAAAGACCTCGCGTCGACATGTGGATCATTACGCATCCGCATATCGATCATTACGCCGCGCTCATGGCGATCGCGGCCGAGTCGGAGCTGCGCTCGCGCGTGGATGTCGGGTCGGTTTGCTGTTGTATTCCGGAGCATTTCACATGGATGCGCCGCGGCGAGCTTTGCAATGCGCAAAAGGATCTCGATCGCGTGGCGGCGCTTCCTTCACAGCTGGGTTGCGAACTCATTCGTCCGAGGGTCGGGGACAGCTTTGACATCGACGGCACGGTGATCGAAATACTTCACACCTACGAGAATGCCGCTTCGGTGGCAGACCCCAACGAGCTTTCGATGGTGTTCACCGTCACCGGAGACCTCCGGCGCGTAATGTTCACCGGCGACGCTTACCCTGCGGGTCTTGAGGTAGTCTATGCCGCCAACCGAGAGCATCCGGAGGCACTTAAGTGCGATATATTGCAGGCGGCGCATCACGGACTCAACGGCGGTCACACAATGTTTTATAAGCTTGTTGACGCCTCGGTCGTGCTGATACCGATCTCACGCTCGGGAGATCGCGCGATGCACCTGCCCGAGGAGAATGTCGCCCATCACAATCTTTACGCCGAGCGCCGCGCATCTACCGTAATAAAGGCGTTTTGCGGCACCTGCGGCATAGAGATATGATGCCAACGCGTTGCGCCGTCTTTCCGGCGGATTGAGAACCACCGCATCCGTAATGCTCTGCCCCACGAGGCTTTTGGGGGCGTACAGACCGCAGTCTTTCACTTTTTCGTATTTATTTCGTCATATCCGTTTGCCGCGGTAAGTTGCCAAAGTAAAATCCCCTTACCGTGAGGAAAAGAGGCAGTGCCACA
>CAZPYK010000053.1:0-11604 GCA_964590755.1 uncultured Ruminococcus sp.
AGGCGGCGCCGGTCGAGGGCGCGCAGCCCTCGTCGCGCTCCGCAGAGCGCGAAATTCACATTGGCGTTTCTCTTTTGTTAACTTTTCTCTTTGCGCCTGTGGTGTCAAAGAGAAAAGTGGCTGAGAAGTTTGTGCATTTTTACATATTGCGTATCTTTTGTCTACAATCTGCGGGCTGTCTCGCTGACGCGAGACAGCCCAACCGTTGCTTGCTTATTTGTTTTTATCCATATATTCCTCAAGCTCGCTTTTTATCACCGAGACCTGCGGTCCGTAGACCGCCTGCACACCGTCGCCGCGGCGTATCACGCCCGCCGCGCCGCTCTTTTTGAGCAATACATCACTGACCGCCTCGGGATCTTTGACCGTGATCCTCAGCCGCGTGGCGCAGGCGTCAAGGCTTACTATATTCTCTCTGCCGCCAAGGCCGCGAAGTATCAGAGACGATGTGCTCTCAAGCCCCACATCCGCATCCGAAAGCTGCGGCTCGCCGGGAACGCTCTCGCTCGCTCTGCGAGCTCTTTTTTTATCCACATCCGCACGGCTGTACAGCTTTATCTCGCCGCCGTCCGCCTCTCGCCCCGGCGTGGCAATGTCCCCACGACGTATCAGAAATCCGAACAGGAAATAATATATCGCAAAATACGCCGCTCCGACAAGCGGTATCATCAACCAGTTGGTCTTTTCACTTCCCTGAAGGACGCCGAACAGCAAAAGATCGGTAAGTCCGCCCGAAAAGGTCATTCCGACTCCGACCCGCAGCATGTGCATCAGCATATAAGAAAGCCCCGCCAGCAGAGAATGGATGAAATAGAGCGACGGCGCGACAAACAAAAAGGTGAACTCCAGCGGCTCGGTAATGCCGGTAAGCATTGAGGTCAGCGCGGCGGAGAGCAAAAGCCCTCCCGCGGCGCGGCGCTTTTCGGGAAGAGCGCATCGATACATCGCAAGCGCCATGCCGGGAAGTCCGAAGATCATAAGCGGGAACTTGCCCGACATGAATCTTGTCGCCTCCACCGAAAATACGGTAGTGGAAGATGACGCCAGCTCGGCAAAAAAGATATTCTGCGCGCCGTATACAAGGCTCCCGTCTATCAGTGCCGAGCCGCCGAGCCCGGTCTGCCAAAAGGGCAGATAAAAGACATGATGAAGCCCGAACGGTATTAGCATGCGCTCCGCAAAACCGTAGATAAAGGTTCCGAGATACCCCGACCCGCGCACCAAGCCGCCAAGCGCATATATGGCGGATTGGATATAGGGCCAGACAAAAAACATCAAGACCCCCACCGCGGTATATACCACGGTGGATATTATCGGCACAAAGCGGGTCCCGCCGAAGAAGGACAGCGCTCCCGGCAGACGCAACTTGTATGTGCGATTGTGCAGTGCGGCAACACCCAGACCGACTATTATGCCGCCGAAGACTCCCATGTCAAGCGACTCTATGCCCACTATGTCGGCGACCGAGCCCTCGGGCAAGGAATTGTCGGCAAGCTTGCCGCTCAGGGTCAGCATGGCGTGTATTGCCTCATGCATGACGAAAAAGGCTATGGCGGCGGAAAGCGTCGCCGTCGCCTTTTCGTTTTCCGCCATGCCGAGCGCAACTCCCATCGCAAAAAGAATGGGCAGATTTTGAAATATCATCGATCCGACGCCCGACAGCAGTGTGAG
The DNA here is from genome assembly GCA_964590755.1 of uncultured Ruminococcus sp. GTDB lineage: Bacteria > Bacillota > Clostridia > Oscillospirales > CAG-272 > CAG-390. The sequence goes on from CAZPYK010000053.1 coordinate 1,672, forward strand.
CGCCGAGTTTGCGAATGTGCCCTCGCCGAGTACCGCTTCGAGATGATAGGTCGAGATCATCGCTTCGTTCGTCAGCGACGACCCGATGCCGAGCAAGAGCCCCGCTATCGGCAAAAGCGCTATTGGGAGCATAAAGGATCTGCCGACGCGCTGCAGCACGCCGAAGGCTTTTGACGAACGCTTCTTTTCGGCTGTCACGACCGCCTCTTTCATTGTGCGCCTTCCTTTTTTGCCGTTATTTTGTATGTCAGTACCGTGTCACGCCCGCCTTCGACCCTGCCGAACTTCAGACGTATGCCTTCCGTCGCCTCGCTGTTCGAAATGACCACCGGAATTGCGGCATAACATCCCGCCGCGGCGATGCGCGCCGTATCCGCCAGAGCTATCGCGTCACCGCGTGACACCCTGTCCCCTTCACGCACCAGCGGAGAGATGCCCTCTCCGTTCAGCTTGACGGTATCGATGCCGATATGCACCAGAATGTCAAGCCCGTCCAACGAGCGTATCAAATACGCATGCCGCGCCCGACTTATGCCGACAACGGTGCCGTCGGTCGGACTGCACACTCTGCCGTCCGACGGCAGAACGGCGAAGCCGCAACCGAGCATTCCCGAGGAAAACGCCTCATCCGGCACCTCGGACAACGCTATGGCTCTGCCGTTTGCCACAGCGGCAAGTGTACCTTTTTTTGCGGAAAATACAGTCATTCGTGATCCTCCTTTTGCCGCCCGCGGGCGACGCGCATTTTCAATTGACGGCTCGTATTTTTTCTTTAAGCTCGGGAATGCATGGCGGCGCAACCGACAGCTCGTCGGCTCCCATGGCGATAAATCGCTCGGTGAGCGATGTGTCGGATGCCGCCTCGCCGCAAATGCCCAGCCAACGCCGACGTTCGGAGCGTTTTATCGCTTCGGACGAAAGCATGATGAGCCGCAGCACCGCCTCGGGCATGCTGTCGGTCAGCGCCGAGAGCGCTCCGTTTTGACGGTCGGCGGCAAGCGTATATTGGCAAAGATCGTTCGTTCCGACCGAGAAAAAATCGCAAACGTCGCACAATTCGTCACACATAAGTGCCGCGGCGGGAGTTTCTATCATTATTCCGATCGGCATATCCGGCGAAAAATCGCGCTCCTCAAAGCGCAGCTCGTTTTGCACATCGCGTATCAGCTCGCGTGCGCGACGCACCTCATCCGCGGATGTCACCATTGGCAGCATTATGCGCAGATCGCCGTGTGCCGACGCGCGGCAGAGCGCACGAAGCTGGATGCGAAAGAGTTCGGGATGCTCAAAGCAGAATCTTATTCCCCTGACGCCCAGCGCGGGATTCTCCTCATGCGCCGCTTCGACGAAGGATATGCGCTTGTCCGCACCCGCGTCAAGCACGCGAACTATCACCGGCTTGCCCTTCATTGCCGCAAGCACTCCGCGATATATCGACAGCTGTTCTTCCTCGTCGGGTGGAACATTTCTGCCGATATACATCAGCTCACTGCGAAAAAGTCCTATACCGTCGGCACCGAGGTCGGCGGCAGCCTCAGCCTCGGCAACAGAGCCGACATTTGCCATTACAGATATCTGCTTGCCCGAAAGCGTCGCGGCGGGAAGCCGCGCCAGCGCCGTCAGCCTTTCGCGGCGCTCTCTTTCCGCGCGCGAGCGCTCGGCGAAGGCATTCACATCGTCAAGCGAGGGCGAAAGCGTGAGCGTTCCCGCATCCGCGTCAAGCAATACGTCGGTGCCGTCAAGCTCCGCGGAAAGCCCCTCGGTCGAAATAAGCATCGGAATGCCCAGCTGTCGCGCAAGTATAGCCGCATGTGAGTTACGCGAGCCGCCGAGGCTCACCGCGCCCAGCAGGAGCCTGCGCTCGGGCACAAGCAGATCCCCCGGGGATATCTCGTCCGCCGCTATGACCGCGGGAGAGGTGAGCGCGGCGACCGCTTTTCCGCCGAGCGCATCGACCACTCGGCGGGCGACCTCGCGGATATCGGCGCCTCGCTCGCGCAGGTATTCATCCTCCGCGCTCTCTATCACCGCCGCCATCGACTCACCCGCCTCGGCGACCGCCGCCTCGGCGGAAAGTCCGCGCTCAAGCCCGCGCTCGACCGATGTGCGAAATTCGTCATCCGAAAGAAGCATGCGGTGTATCTCGAATATCGCCGCCGCATCCTCCCCCGCGCTTTCGCGCGCACGCGTCTCAAGCACATGCAATTCAACCTCGACCGCGCGTACCGCCCTATCAAAGCGCGACCGCTCGGCGTCGGCGGTGGCGGCGACGATAGCGTGAGTCGCGGCTGTCGCGCGACGGATAAAATGCAGCCGTCCGTGCGCCGCGCCGGTGCCGATGCCGATTCCGCGAAGTATGTGCGCGGGGGCGGTAAGCGAAACGCCGTCTTTAAGTTCGGGTATCATTTATATGCTCACTCGATCTCCCGGATCGCGGCCTCAACGGCGGCGGCTGCCTCCGCCTCGTCGATGCCGTTTATAAAGAAGGAAAGCTCGTCCCCCTCGCGTGCGCCCAGGCTCATGACCGAAAAGAGCTGCTTTGCGTCGGCGTTCTTTTTTCCCGATTTGATCGATATATTCGATCTGAATTCCTTTGCGGCGTTGACCAGCGCGCCCGCGGGGCGTGCGTGTAAGCCGTTCTTGGCGGTGACCTTGTAGGTGAAATATTTCATGTTCGGATAATTCCTTTCACGGTGACTTGGCTTAAAGCCTCTTTCACGTTTATTATTTACCGCGCGACGATATTTATGCGAAATAAAAAATGCGCGAGAGCATTTTTTGCCGTGTGGAGCTCACACGATGTGAAAAATGTTCTCGCGTATTCGGTATTTATTTTTAAAAAAAGATATCAGCTTCTGTATATCGGCGGCACCTCGGGATATTCAAAGCCAAAGCGCGCTTGCGCGGCGGCAATGTATTCGGCACCGCGTTCTTTCAGTGCTCTTACGCACTCCTCTGCCGCGGGGGTATCGTCGGCGGAAAGGAATCGCGCTTCGACGATCGCCGATCCGTTCGACAGCGCGGCAAGAAGCTCGGCTCCGCCGCCGACGGCGTAATGCGAGCCGTCGATGCAGATGACGTTGAGCGGTCGGTCGTCCTTCGCCATATCGTCGGGGGCGCATGTGGGATATATCGCGTGCGGGGAAAGCAACAGGCGCGGGGATGCATAGCTCTCGGGCGCGCTTTTGTAGCTTTCGAATTCGTCAAGTATATGCCGCGCCACTTCGTCGGGAGATATGGTCGCGCTGTCGATGACAAGGTCGAAATTGCGATAATCGAGGTTGTCGGCTCCGTAGATGCGCTTATATCTGGTGTTTTCCGCCATGGCGCGCTCAAGCAGTTGACGGCGCGCGTCGTCGGCATCGGTGTATTTTTCCACCTCGCCGCGGTCGTCGCCCATAACGCGGCGCGCCGCTATTGCGGGATCGATATGCATGAATACCTTAAAGGAATCGCAGGCAAAATGCCACGCCATGCGCGAATCGAATATGAGAGTGCGATCCTTCTGCTCGCGGGAGATGCGAGTGACCGCGTCGTCTATCATGTGGTCAAAGCTGAGGTCTGTCGCCATAAGATGATTCATCTCCAGCGCGGAGATGCCCTTTTCGGCGGCGATCCGACGGTGGATCGTTCCCGTGCTGTATATCTCATAGCCGTATTCGCCGGATAATATGCGGCAAACGGTGGATTTTCCGCTGCCCAGCCTGCCCGATATCGTAATGTGCATTGCCGTTCCTCCAAGTTCGGAATCGTTTTTTGCTTGTCGTGTATTGCCATATATTATACACTCAAAGTCGATTTTTGTCAATACGGAGGCGGCAAAAAAGGGGCTGCCTCACCAACGTGAGACAAGCCCCCAAATGACGGCATGATCGGTCACATACCGCGCTTTGAATTCGTACATGTCCTTCTCGCCGATCCTTTATCGCAGAGCGACTCTGGTTTCGCCGCTTACGATCTCGATCTGTATTTCGTGTGAATACATGTCGTTGCGGTAATGCTTCAGCTCTCTGAAGATGTCGATCAGCTTTTCGGCATAGCTGCCGAATTTTCGCTCGATGACCTCGAGACCTATTATTTCAATATGAATAGGTTCGCCAACCATGTCTATTAAACAATCCCATAAAGCGTCCGAATTACAGCCGTAGTAATCCGGAAAATCCAATGCTTTTTGAATGATCGGATGTATTTCCATGTAGTATTTTACATTTGAAAAATCGATCGTGTATAACTCTTTGAATTCGTACATTTTTAACCTTATTCCAAACTCACGGGTCCGTCAAAGCCGTGAACAAAGCCCTCGGGATCCTGCGAGCATATGTCGCCGCCGATGACCCTGCCGCGGTATATTATGACGTTGGCAAGCACTCGCCCGCCGTCGTAGCCCTCGTAATTTTTGACCTCATAGGTATAGCGCATGACCGTTTTGCGACGATATTTCGAAAGATCCAGCCCCTGCGCCTTTTGCAGCTCGTTGTAGCCGGCATAGACCTTGTCGAATTTTTCGGGTATCGTTATCTCGACCGTCTCAAGCGGATCCTCCGACACCTCGTAGCCGAATTGAGAAAGAAAGCGCACCCTGTCCTCGTTTGTTTTGATCTTATCATAGCTTACGCGATCGACCTCTCCCGAGGCATTGATACCGGCGCTCGCCGACGTCGACTCATAAGCCGGAACGAATATCACCAGCGACGCAAGCGCCGCCACCGCTATGACCATGACCACAAAGAAACGTATCGTTCCCGCGCGGCAAGTGTAAATAAACATTATCCCCGACCGTACCTTTCATCAGTAATGCTTGATGCTTTAGCCTTTGGCTTTATGGTAGATTATATGGACGGTCGGGGAGGATTATGACAATATGTCAGTCGATATCCGCCGGAGTTGTGCAGTTGGTGGGAATGTAATCCAGCCCCATTGCCATCATGCGCCGCACGTTCTCGGGCGTATCCCCCGCGCGCAGGCAGATGCGCACTCCCAGCGCGTGCGCCCGATCGGCAATATCCGCGGGTGCCTCGTCAAGCACCGGATAGTTGAAGGAGACACCGCCGTAGCCGAGCTGGGCTATGCGGCAGAGCAGCTCATCGGTGGTGAAAATGTGGTGAATGAATATCTCGCCGCTCAGCCGCCGCGCCTCCTCGATATGCTCGAAGTTTGCCGAGGAGAGCACCGAGCGATCGATAATATCCCGCCGACGCAGTTCTTCGATGACGCGACCGACGACCTCGCCCTTGGTCTCGATAAAGGGCACGCAGCCACCGCTTTCGCATATATCAAGATATTCCGAAAAGAGCGGCAGACGCAAAAGCTCGGGGGCGGTCGTGTCTACATTGTTGCCGCATATCATTTTAAGCCCCGAAAGTTCGGAGAGCGTGTGCTCCTCGATGCGCATGTCGGCGCCGAACATCCGCTTCAGTGAAAAATTGTGACAACAAACGAGCACGCCGTCAAGTGTTTGGTGCACGTCGGTCTCTATCGCCCAATAGCCGCGCCGCGCCGCCGCTTCAAAAGAGGCAAGCGAGTTTTCGGGCGCGACGGGGGTATATCCGCGGTGGGCGATCAGCAGCGGAGCCTTGCCGACGAAAAGCGGCGTTTCTTTTATTTTTGACATTTATCTGACCTCAAACGAGAAGATATGCGCCTGCGCACTGCCGTAGGTGGTCCACAGCGATTCGGAAAAATAGGTTCCGAGCGGAATGAGGCGTATCGCCTTTGCGTCGATGCCGAGCGGCTCGCGGATCATGCGCTGATGGTTGGAATGCGTCTCGTAGACGGTCTTCCACTCGCCGCTGCCGTCGTCGGCTTCTATCTTAAATGACTTCAGCATGCACCGGGGGAAGCCGAAGGTGGTGTGGTCATAGTCGGCACGGCGGAAGAGCGGGACCGAAATGTTGAGCCCGTCGGGGTTACCGTCGGTATATTCGCGGTCAAGGTCGCTGTCGACTATCAGGCGGAAATCGGTCAAATGCTTCACCTCGTCAAAGGTGTAGGTCACGGCTCTGTCGACGATTCCCCAATAGCCGTTGTCGCGCCCCCATATCTTGCGGTCGATGCCGGAAAGCAGCTCGGTGGGGTCTCCCCAGACCGCCGAGAGAGTTTTTTCGTTGCAGAGCGGAGATATCTTACGCTTAAAGCCGGGCAGGAAGCAATCGTCCTCCATGAGTGTGTCTTGAAGCTCGGATATCCTTTCGCGCCCCAGCTCGCGGGGCGTCAGACCGTATCTTGTCGCCAGCGCGGCGGCGGTACCGACAGCCTGCCCCATAACTCCGCAGGTGCCCATGACGCGCACGGTGGAAAAGGCGATATGAGTGGCGCTGATGTTGCGTCCCGCAAACATGAGATTTTCGATATTTTTGGAGTAGAGCGAGCGCAGCGGAATGCCGTAGGGCTCGGTCAGGCGCCTCTTTTGCAGATGAGCCTCCCCCTTGCCGCTCATGGCAAAGCCGCCCGGCAGGTGATTGTCTATCTGCCAACCGCCGTAAGCCACCTCATCCTCGAAAACGGCGGCGTTTTCGACATCCTTTTGAGTCAGAATGTAATCGCCGACATAGCGGCGGCTCTCCCGCTTGCCGGGCAAAAAGCCGATAAAATCAAGCTCCCAATTCTCCGCGCCGTGGTCGCCGCGGTTCTTCATGTGATCCCAAACGCCGAAGGCGATCTTGAGCAGCTCGTCCCTCGTGGTCTCGGTGTCGTGTATCGAATCCGCCTCGCCGCCGAGCTCGATCCAGTAAAAGTTTGTATTTATCTTTTGCAGGCACTCGTGAGGCTTGAATTTCATATCCTCGTCGGTATCATAGCGATATGCCCAATCCGGCGCGGTAAAGGGGCAGGCGTGGTCGGTCTCGTGAGCCTGTATCATAAGGCTCATGCCCATCGTCTTGCGGTCAGCAACATCAAGCCCGAACTCCTCGCCGAAGGCGTCGCGCGCCTCGCGCCCGACCATATATTCGGCATCGACAAGCTCGGCAAGTATGCTGTCGCCCGAGCAATCGATGAATATTTTCGCATTGACGGTGCGCCAGGTGTAGGTGGTCAGCTGAAAGCCGGTGACGCTCTCTATCCTGCCGTCGCGGCATTTCGCGTCACAGCAGGCGCAGTTGAGCATCAGCTCGATATTTTTCTCCGCCTTGACCTTGCCGTAAAGTATGCCGTCCCACACCGAAAAATTGCGTGCGGGATTGATGTGCATATTCTCAAGCAGTATCTCCTCCAATATTCCCGTCTCCTGGAGATTGCGCACGCGCGTGCCCGCGCCCGAGACCCACATTCTGATCTCGCTTGAGGCGTTGCCGCCCAGCACGGGGCGATCCTGCATCAGCACGACGCTCGCGCCGTGACGCGCCGCCGCTATCGCCGCCAGCGTTCCCGCCAGCCCTCCGCCGATGACGCATACGTCGGCGTTGTGTATCGTTTTCTTAAGCTCGCTCAAAGTCTTTTTTCCTTACCCTTTCGTTTATGTCTTGACAGCTTGCATGATCTGTGATATCATAAGTATAGACCACACGAAACGTAAAAACTACCGCAAGTGTGACATCGGATTTTAATATTTGTGATGAGTTCGGAGGCGGCATGGAGCAATATATAAAAAATCATTCCGAGCGAGGGGAATATACCTCGCGGCGTGCGTGCGGCGGCACCGAGCTGTTTGTCAGCCGCCGCGGCTGGGAGGATGCCGCCCCGGGCGCGGGCGTGATCTTCTCGCACAGAAGCACCCCTTACACGCGCGAGAGCTTCAGCGAGGGCATGCATTCGCACACCTACGGCGAGCTGATCTTTTATCTCGGCGGCGAGGTGGAATATATTGTGGGGGACAGGCTGTTTTTGCCGCGTGCGGGGGATGCGATATTCGTTCCGCCCGGAGTGATGCACACCGCAAGACTGCGCCAAGCCTCGGTATATGAAAGATACGTCATATATCATTCGCCGCGGCTCTTTGAGCTGAGCGGCAGATCGGTGCCGCCGCGCGGCTTTGAATTCGATGCGGGCCGCACCGAGGCGCGTCATTTTGTCTCGGACGCGCGATATCTTGACCGCCTCGCGGCAGCCGAGGAGGCGCTGCGCTCCCCCGACGGCTTCGGCACACTGCGCGCACGCGCCGAGATAATATCGCTGTTCGGGCTTCTTTCCGAGGTCCGCGACGATGAGACCGCGCCGCCCGACGCATTGACCGGCACGCTTGCCGAGATAAAAAAATATATCGATGAGAATTATGCTTCGATAGGCTCGATATCCGAGCTCGCGGCGCACTTTTTTTACAGCCGCGAGCATCTTTGTCGCGCCTTCAGGGCGCACTTCAATGTCTCGCCCTCCGAATATCTGGTCGGAAAAAGAGTGTACGCAAGCCTTGATCTGCTTGAGCATTCAAGCGTCGCCGACACCTGCTACGCCGTCGGATTCGGGAACCAGACCTCATATATCGCCGCATTCCGCCGCATAATGGGATGCTTGCCCTCCGAGTATAAAAGAAAAAGAAGTTGAGGTGCCGCACCTTTTTCGCATTCCGTCTTGCAAAAGCCGAGAATATATGCTATAATTCAAGCATAGACCCCCGCTCGGTCACGTCACAAAAAAAGGAGCGCAAGCATGAAATCGCTTAAGGAATTATATAAAATCGGAAAAGGACCCTCCAGCTCTCACACCATCGGCCCGCAGATCATTGCCGAGCAGACTCTGCGCGAATGGGGAGCGCGGCATTATTCGGTCGAGCTTTACGGCTCGCTGGCGCTGACCGGCTCGGGGCACGGCACCGACCGCGTGCTTCGCGAGGTGCTGGGCGAGGATACCGAGATCATCTTCAACAAAACGATGACCGACCTTCCGCACCCGAACTATCTTAAGATATATTACATCGACGATGACGGCGCGCGTCGCGAATGCGTCAGCGCCATGAGCGTCGGCGGCGGCAGTGTCGTGATAAACGGACGCGAGCTTTCGGACTCCTCTGAGGTCTACCCGGAGCAAAATTTTGCCGAAATAATGAGCTTTATCACCGAACGCGGGCTGACTCTGCCCGAATACGTGCTCTATTACGAGCCCGAGATCTATTCTCACCTTGAACTCGTTTGGGATACGATGCGCGCCTGCGTCGAGCGCGGGCTCTCGCGCTCGGGCGTGCTTGGCGGCGGATTGGAACTGGAAAAAAAGGCACGTGCGCTGTATGAGGAAAACACAAAGTTCGAGCCCTCTCTGATGCATGAGAACCGCCGCGTATCGGCATATGCGCTTGCCGTCGCCGAGGAGAACGCCGACAACGGCGTGGTGGTCACCGCTCCCACCTGCGGCGCGGCGGGCATTCTTCCCGCGGTGCTTTATTACATGAGCCGCGACCTCGGCGTGGGAAAGAGCGAGATACTTGACGCACTGGCAACGGCGGGCGTCATCGGCAACGTGGTAAAGCAAAATGCTTCGATCAGCGGAGCCGAGTGCGGATGTCAGGCGGAGGTCGGAGTTGCCTGCTCGATGGCGGCGGCGGCTTTAGCTCAAATATATGCGCTTGACGCCGCGGGAATAGAATGCGCCGCCGAGATAGCGCTCGAACACAACCTCGGTCTCACCTGCGACCCGGTGCTCGGTCTGGTGCAGATACCCTGCATCGAACGCAACGCCATGGCAAGCATCAAGGCGTTCAACGCGGTAATGCTTGCAAGATCGCTTGAAAGCAAGCACAAGGTCTCATTTGACCAAATAGTTGAGGTAATGTACCGCACCGGCAAGGATATGAATTCCGGCTACCGCGAGACCTCCACCGGCGGGCTTGCAAAGATCTACGGCGCCGGGGAATAAAATTAAGCAAATCGAAAAAGTTTTCACGCAACGCGGTTTTCGAACAAAACGAGCAGGGCTTGTCGGCGTTTCAAAAGTTTTCGCCCGCCTTTTCCCAAAAGGCGGCGCCGGTCGAGGGCGCGCAGCCCTCGTCGCGCTCCGCAGAGCGCG
>CAZPYK010000054.1:0-11074 GCA_964590755.1 uncultured Ruminococcus sp.
TACGCGCCCTCGACCGGCGCCGCCTTTTTGAAAAAGGCGGGCGAAAACTTTCGGCAATTTGGCGAGACCTTTTGTTTGGCCAACAACTTGACAAACAGCCGAGAGCATGCGCTCTCGGCTGTTTGGATATTATTTATCGTTTTTCGTCGGATAAAGCGGATATCAAAGTTCCCAGCTGCTGATCCACAGGCTGAATTCGTCATAGAGCGCGTTCATCTCTTTTTCAAGCTCTTCTCCGATATTCAATGTGTAGATATCGTCGTTGGTTCCGAACTTCTCAACATACTGTGTCTCGTATGTGTAATTCCCCGCGAGCAGCTCGGCGATCGCCTTTTCGGCAAGCGCCTCGGCTTTTTCGACATTCTTCACAAGATCCTCAAAGGCTTCGGCATCCACTTTACGTATGCTTGCGATTATATCGTCAAAGTATCCGTCGACATATCCGTAATTATACTGCGCACCGCTCGCAGTGATGAGCTCTTGAGCCTCGGAAGCCCAAAGATACCAACCGGTGTGCATAGTGCCGTCGGCATCCATGTAGCTGTCAATGTAGTATGTCGGCCACATACAACAGAAGTTGACATAATCATACATGCTATATATATTGACGACAACATCGGTAGCGGATATCTTCTGCCACAGCGCCAGCTCGTCGGATATCTCATCGTCGCGAAGCACATGGTACTCCGCATCCACTATCTTAAAGTTAAATTCGTAGCCGTATTCATCGGTAAAGGGGGTGTTCTCGTCCTTTGCGACCATAAGCGTGCCTTCCACCTTGACCGCCTGCTCGGTGTAATCGAATTTTTTGTTCGCTTTCGGATAGACCTCCATGGTGTTGGTCAACTGCGATGTGTTGGGCTTGCAGAAGGGGCAGGACTGGTAGGGCATGTTCATAAGGAATATGAAGGAGCCGTCCGCAGGCGAGCTGGTGGCAAGATAACCGTTTATGGTGACCTTTTTGCCGTCCATCTCCTTGAGCGTCTTATAGTCCAGGGCGGATGCGAAGCTGAGCTTTTTTACGCTGTCGCCCGAACCGTCCCCGGAATCATCGCCGTTTTCCGATCCGTCGCAGGATATCAACAGCATCGGCAGAGCAGCAGCCGTCAACAACGCCAGCAGAAGGGACAATATTCGAATTATTATATTCTTTTTCATCTGAGCTTACCTCTTATTCGATGATCGGCAATACCGTATCAGTCGGAAATGCCGTCCTTGCCGGACATCATGAAGGTGCAGATGACCGTCGGCAGTACGCTTATGGCAAACACGCCGACAAGTATCACTATCTCAAGCGGATATACCTTGCTCGCACTCAACACAACGCCCATCGAAGCCACATAATCCTTCATAAACAGCATGCACAGCCTTGAAACTCCGAATGCCATGAGCACGGACACAAGTCCTATCATACTGTTTTGGATGATATAAAGCAGATTGACCTTCTTCATGCTGATGCCTATGAGCCTCATCAGCGAGATCTCTTTTGCGGAATGATACATATTGAGCAGTGTGATGATCGAGATTATCATTATGTTCATGATAAGTATGATGCCGCAAAGCACGAATACGATATATTTTGTATTGTTGGTCTCCTCAAGCACGCCGCGAACGGTATCCATCGGCTCGATGGCTTGAAGCGTATAGGTATCAAGATCCTGAGTCGTGATCACCTTGCCGTCGTATTCGTTGACCAACTGCATGGCATAACCGGGATTTTTGGTCTTCACCAGTATAGCACATACGGTCTGATCCGACGCATGCTCGTGCTCGTCATGCTCCTCGGAGCTCTCGGAGTCACCGTCATGGATTTCGCCCTCGCCCTCGTGCTCGTCATCGTCTTCATCCTCGTGGTCATGCACTTCCCAGATCGTGCGAAGCTGCGTAAATACCACATTGTCGTAAACAGTGCCGCTATCCTTGAGTATTCCGACCACCGTCAGTGCCTGATGGTGCTCATCCCCCACCGAGTGGCTGGTGTGGATCTCGTCTCCGACCTTAAGTCGGTTGAGTCTTGCGACCGCCGCGCCCACGACCACCTCCATGGTGGCGGTGTCGTCAAACATGCGCCCGTCGGCTATCTCCTTGGTCGAAAGAAATGCGGATGAGGACCCCACAACGCTGTGACCGTTGTAGCTGTCTGCCATCGCAAACGGAACGACCTCGTTGACACGGCTGTCCGCTTGAAGCTGCGATACCACCGAATAGGGTATGGTGCCGAGCGGCGAATCGGTGAAATACATCGTGTTCATGGCAAGCTGGGTCTGGCTGCCGGAGGGACCGATTATCGCGGAATAATATGCCGCGTTGCCGGTGATGCCGTCGCTCACCTGCTCCGCCGTGTTGAAGGCGAGCACTCCGACGCCCGCCGAAATGACTATCGAAAGCACGACCAAAATGACCTGTACTTTCTTTATTGCCATATTCTTTATCGCAAATTTAAACATATCAGTCACCCACCCTTTCGTCTGCGGAGGCGGGAGCGACGTCACGTCTGCCGCCCGTCATAAGGTTCATGTCCACGACCACATCAAAGTATGATGCCAGCCGCTCGTCATGTGTGACCGCTATGAGCGTCTTGCCGCGCGATATCTCGCACAGCTCGCGTATCACAGCCTCGCCTATGGCGAAGTTGAGATTTCCGGTGGGCTCGTCCGCGAGAATTATCTCCGGCATCTTAACAAGCGCGCGAACTATCGCCACACGCTGCTTTTGCCCACCCGAAAGATGTTTGACCTTTTTGTTGCGTTGATCGTAAATATCCAGCTTTTTGAGCAGCTCCGGTGCGCGCGAGGTGTCGACCCCCTCAAGGCGAAGGATGTTTACGTTATCCATCACCGTCATTTCGGGAATGAGCTTAAAATCCTGGAAGATGTATCCTATCTTTTCGATACGGAACTTGTCCTTTTCGCGCTGGTTCTTTTCGCTCATGACCTCGCCGTCGATCACGACAGATCCGCTGTCGGGGGAAAGTATCCCCGCTATCATATTAAGAAGCGTGGACTTACCGCAGCCGGATGCGCCGAGCAGCATATACGACTTGCCCGTCTCAAACACCATGTCGCGGTAATCTATCGCCGTTTCGTTTTTGAATTGTTTTGTTACTCCGTTTATAGCGATCATAATATAAAGCCTTTCGATGAATGATAAATAAGCATGACAAAAGTGCGCCGAGGGCATCGGCGCCGCGTGCGCTTATTCAATTCGAAAGCTTGACCTTAAGTCCGACCGGAGAATCGTTTTGAGCCTCGGCTGCCGCTTCGCAAGCGACGCGAAGCCTCGCGGCGGTTATGTGCGCAAGCATGACAAAGGCAAGCACCGCCATGGCTGCCTTTACCAAAGAGGACATATAGGAGATCGCCGCGCAGACCGAGCAGCATCCGCCGCAGGTGCAATGCATGACGAGCGCGCCGCCGCAGGTGCAGAGGCATTCGTGCTCCGAGAGCGACACGATATTGAGAGGCGTCAAAACCAACAGCGTCAAAAGTACCGCCGCGGTAAGCAAAAGCAGGGCTCTTTTTAAGCCGCCGTGATATTTTTCAGTCATTTCGACATCTCTCCTTTCCGATCCCGCGACTTTTTCGCCCCTCGGGAACATACTCTTATATTTACGTTCAATTTTACCACATGTTTGTGAATTTACAATGACAACACAGTGAAGATATCTCGCCCTATTGCAAAAAGGCGGTTCGGCGTTTTTGCTTGCAAAACGGCGAGTCTCGCTCGCCGAGCCGCTTTTGACGACTTGACTCGCAGAGCGAGGCAAGCCGCTTCCCCCCACCGGGGAAGGCTTGGCAAACGTCGGAACCTCACCTACAGACGTGGAGAACGCAAGACTTTTAACTCCACGGCGGGAGCAAGCCCCCGCCCTACGGGATTAGTGCGAACAAAGTGCGTAGCTGTATAGATATCAAAATTTGATAGTTGATAATGTACCGCGCTATCTATATTGGTGTAGTAGATATGATGATGAAGTTCTTCACCCTCGGGGTATGAAGATCAGATATCGCAGAAACGTCACCCGAGGTCAAAAAAACGGCGGGAGCAAGCCCCAGCCCTACGGGATTAGTGCGAACAAAATGCGCAGCCGGATAAATATCAAAATTTGATAGTTGATAATATTCTGTGCCCAACTATATTGGTGTGGTAGATATGATAACGAAGTCTTTCACTTGCATGGTTCTAAATGTTCTGTACTCGTTATATTGGTATGGCAGATATGATAACGAAGTTCTTAACCATCGAGGTATAAAGTTCGGGTGACGCATTCGCGCCACCCGAGATTAAAAAAACACCTGCTATCTGCAAAAGACAGCAGGTGTTTTTTGTAGGCTGACGGCCGACCGGAGATCACGCCCGAATTTGACCCGGACCGTATTTATTCGTCCGCTTTTTATTTGTACACGTAATCGCTGTAGACATTCTCGTATTTGATCCATTCAGGGTAGCTTGAATCTAACATATTTGCCATTATCTTGCCATACGTCAAGCTCTCATCGTTGCACAAAAACCAGACCGTGCGCTTTTTGAAGGTCGAGCTATCGTTGCCCTTCTCCACATCCTTGAGCAAACAGCTGTAGGTGTCGGAATAGCACGTGTCTCCTTCATAATGTGTAACGCTGTAATGCTCACCGTCAAACACTATCTCGTTAACATACATGACCGGATAGCGATCTTTGTTTTGCTCGTAAAATTCTTCCGAAACGTGGTCCCTATCCAGAGTATAATAGCTTGCCGTGCGTATCCTTGCCGGAGTGCCGTCGCCGGTCATTTTCACAAAATCGTTCCACTCTCTTTGACCGCAGGTCACATCCGAGTTCTCCATGACCACATAGCCCATCTCCTTGACGTCGTCAAGCGAATAATTGTCAAGCGTCATGGTCTTGAGGTCTATGTCGTAGTATTCGGCATCAAAATTGTCGTTCGGCTTTGCACTCTCACATGCTGTCAGCAAGACGCAGAGCATGACCATGCAAACGACCGATGATACGAGCCTTTTCATGATTTTCCCCTTTCAAATCAAAACTTATTTCCGCACTCGGGGCAGAATTTCGGAGGCTTTGAAGGATCCTCCGGCTTCCATCCGCATTTCGTGCAGATCGAAGGAGCGGGCTTTTTGGCTCCGCATTCGGGACAGAATTTGCCCTTATTGACCGAGCCGCAGGCGCAGGTCCAGCTGTCGGGATCATCCGGCTTCTTTTGACCGCACTCGGGGCAGAACTTGCCGCTGACCGTTGCTCCGCAGGTGCAGGTCCAACTGTCCTTTGCGGGAGCGGCCTGCGCCGGCTGCGGTTGCTGTTGCTGCTGTGCGCCCATGTTGTAAAGATTTTGCGCCGCGCCGAAGCCGCCTTGCGCACCGCCGACCATGTTCATTCCGACAAAGCCCTTCATGGCTCCGCCCTCGTTTGCCGCCGCCGTCTGCATCGCATCCGCCGTCGCGTTGGTTATTCTGCCCGCCATCATGAAGGGATTGGAGCCCATGGTCGCCGCATCCTCCATCTCGTTGATCTTCTTCATGTCCTCTTCGGTCAGAGTGATCGGATTGAGCGCTATCTTGCTGACCGTTATGCCGCGATTTTCCGCCCATTCGATCTTCAGGGCGTCGTTCATGGCGTTTTTCAGCTCATTCGCCTTGGCGGGTATCTGTGCGGGACGCAGCTCCTGCTCGGACAGTGCGCCCAGCGCCGGCTGGAGCGCATCGATAAATTCGGTCTTGAGCTGTGCGTCTATCTTGTCGCGGGTGAATTCTCTTTCAACGTTTCCGCAAAGGCGGGTGTAGAACTTCAGCGGGTCGGATATAACATAGGAATATATTCCGTTGCAGCGCACCTGAACCGTGCGCGCCATGCCTATGCGCTTGTTTATCACCTCAAACATTATGGGGTTGGGAGTGCCGAACTTGTTATCCAGTATCTCCTTGATGTTGAAGTAATAAACGCGCTGATCCTTGCCCGTGTCGCCGCCGTATGTAAAGCGCTTTCCTATCGTTTTGAAGGTCGCGAGAATGCTCTCGCCAAGCTTGCCCGAGAAGATCGACGGCTCTGTCGATGTGTCATAGGTGAACTCGCCCGGCTCGGCGCACACCTCGACTATCTTGCCCTGCTCGACTATGATCATACACTGACCGTCTGCAACGGCAATACCCGAGCCGTTTGAAATGATATTGTCCTCTCCCTTGGTGTTGGAGGAACGACTGCTCGTTCTCTTTTGTCCCTTGCGCATCAGCACGTCATTGGGCAGTGCCTCGCAATAGAAAAATTCCTTCCACTGGTCGGCAAGTGTGCCGCCAAGCGCGCCGATTCCGGCTTTTATAAGTCCCATTAGGAGCTCCCTTCCGCCGCCTGTCGGCGGCATAAATAAATTTCAGAAATCAAAGATCGTTCGGACAAGCGCGTTAACATTAATTCAAACACTTATCCATATATAATGATACAACATTTCGGGCATCTTGTCAATAGACTTTACAAAAATATAAATGTATGATATAATTAGAAAGCAATCGTACACATCGTACACACCGAGGATCACGCTTATTATGGTTATGGATAAAAACAAAAGAAAAATATTGGACGGACTGCGCTCACCGTCCGAGCTCGGCGCACTGACAGATGCCGAACTCTCGTCTCTCGCCGAGGAGCTTCGCGCCACGCTGGTCGACACCATCGTTCCCGGCGAGGGCAGGCTCGGCAGAGGCGGACACCTCGCCTCGAATCTCGGCGTGGTAGAGTTGACCATTGCTCTGCACAGAGTCTTTGACAGCCCCCACGATCACATCATCTGGGATGTCGGACACCAGAGCTATGTTCACAAGCTGCTCACCGGACGAAAGGACGACTTTTCCACCCTCAGAACTCCCGGCGGGCTGTCCGGCTTCACAAAACGCTCGGAAAGCGAGCACGACCCTTTCGGCGCCGGTCACAGCTCGACCTCTCTTTCCGCCGCCCTCGGCATCGCCCGCGCCGAAAAGCTGCGCGGCGGCGACGGCTACACGATCGCGGTCGTCGGCGACGGCGCCTTCACGGGAGGCTTGATACAGGAGGCGCTCAACAACTGCGAAAACACCAAGGGACTGCGCCTCATCATCATCATAAACGAAAACGAAATGTCGATATCCCGCAACATCGGCAGCTTTGCAAAGAGCATATCGCGCATACGCACCCGCGCGGGATATTTCAGAACGAAGGCGGCAACGCGGAACATACTCTCGCACATTCCGCTCATCGGCAAGCCGACGGTCAAGCTGATAACCAAGCTCAAAAAAGGACTCAAAGATCTGCTCTACGGCTCAAACTATTTTGAAAACCTCGGGCTTTATTATCTGGGTCCCATAGACGGTCACGACCGCGCGGCGGTGGAAAGACTGCTCGCCGAGGCAAAAAAATTCGACGAGGGCGTAGTATTGCACATCAAGACCCGCAAGGGTCGCGGCTACGGACCCGCCGAAAAGGATCCGGGAAAATATCACTCGGTAGCCCCCGAGGGCGCCGCGCCCGGCGGCGGATTTTCACGCGTCTTCGGCGCGGCTCTGGTCGAAGAGGCAACGAACGACGGCAAGATCTGCGCGATAACCGCAGCCATGTGCGGCGGCACCGGGCTCGACACCTTCCGCAAGCTCTTTCCCGAGCGCTTTTTCGACGTCGGCATCGCCGAGGGTCACGCCGTGACCTTTGCGGCGGGGCTTGCCGCGGGCGGAGCTCATCCCGTGGCGGCGATCTATTCCACCTTTCTGCAGCGGGCATATGACAATATCATACACGACGCCGCGCTTCAAGAGCTTCCCGTGTTGATCGGAGTGGACCGCGCCGGGCTCTCGGCATCCGACGGTGCGACGCATCACGGAATATTCGACGTCGCCTTTCTCTCGTCTATACCGAATGTTACGATATACACCCCCGCGACCTACGACGTGCTGAAGATGACTCTGCACACCGCGCTCTCGCGCGGTGGCACCGTTGCCGTCAGATATCCGAATGCCGTCGAAGACCCCGCCGTAGTTTCGCATTTTTATCCCGACGGCGCGCCCGACTCGCCCGGCGTGCGCGTGTACGACACCCTGCCCTCTCCCCGCGTTGCGATAGCAATGCACGGAAGAATGGCATCCGCCGTGCTGCGTGTGTCCGAAGAGCTTGCCGGGCAAGGGATCGGCTGCCGTCTGTTGCTCTGCGAATATATCAAGCCCTACGACCGACTTGCGGAGGAGATATCCCCCTCGCTTTCGGATGACATCCGCCTTTTCGTCACCGTTGAGGAGGAGATTCGCGCCGGCGGCTTCGGAATGTTGCTTTGCGACATGCTGGAGCGCCGCGGTACGTTCGATCGCGGAGAACTGCGCCGACTCGTGATCGCCACCGACGACAGCTTTGCGCTTCCCGATGCGGGCAGCGACGTGTACCGCGCGGCGGGAGTGGATGACGACTCGATCTTGAGCCGAATACTCGACGCACTCGGCGGTATCCGCTAACAATATTTGTTATAAATTATTTACATATGGTCTCAGTTTACGATTGAATATTTTTTCACACGGTGGTAAAATATTATCGTCCGAAATGCTCCGCTATCGGAGCTCCACGCAATGACAAAGGAGGTCAAAATTGAACCGATACGATCCGCACAGCGCGACCGCGCGCAATAACGACGCCCGCACGGATGAAGCCCGAAGGCGTCAAAACGCTCCACGGCGTCGGCCGTCGGACAAGGATCCCGCGGGACGCGATTTTTCAAATATTATGACGGTGCTGGCCTGGCCGCTCTTCTTTCTCTATCTTGAGCTTATGACGCGGCTTTTGCTCTTCGGCGGCATCGGCGGAAGGCAGTTCGCCTACAGCGTGCTCTTCTCCTTTTCGACGGGACTTATCTGCGCGGTACTGACCACCTTCTTTTCAAAGCGCGTCAACCATATCCTCACCCTTGTGATATCCTGCTTCTTCACTCTTTATTTTAACGTTCAGCTCATATATTATCGCTTTTTCTCCACCTTCTTTTATTGGGATCTGCTCGCCGAGGCGGGAAATGTGACCTCCTTCTGGCGAGAGACCCTAAAGGTGATATTGGCGAACTGGTACGCGGTGCTGCTGCTTCTGCTCCCCTTTGTGCTCTATTGCATATTCGGCAAAAGATATCTGCCCGCCGAGCCCTTTGAGTGGCAACTGCGCGCACTGTCCGCGGGCATCGCTTTGGTACTCGCGCTCGGCGGCAGCGGCTTCGTTTCGATGCACGACGGCGACTATGAAGACAAATTTTATTACGGCTCCGGTTTCTCGGCGACCGAATCGGCTCAACGCTTCGGGCTTCTGACCACCCTGAGGCTGGATACGAAATACACCATCTTCGGCACGCCCGGTGCCGATATCTCCCCCGACCCCGATATATCCACCGTCGATATCAACAACATTTTTTCAAAGGATACCACATCCGCGGATCCGCCGGATACCTCCGGCATGACCGATCCGCCGACAACCGGCGGCGAAACGCCTTCGACCTCGAACGGCGGTGACACCACCGTTGTGACCGATCCGCCCAAGCCCGTCGACACGAGCCCCAATGTGCTGGATATCGATTTTGACAGCCTCATAGCCTCCTCCTCGGGCACACTCAAGGAGGCGCACAGCTATTTCAAGAACCGCACACCGACAAACAAAAACGAATACACGGGTCTCTTCGAAGGCAAAAACCTCATTTTCATCACGGTGGAAGGTTGGGCGCCCGCCGCGATAAACGAAACGCTGACCCCCACGCTTTGGAAGATGAAGAACGAGGGCTTCGTTTTTGAGAACTATTATTGCTCCAACTGGGGCGGCAGCACCGCCACCGGGGAGTATGCCGTGATGACCGGCAACTTCTATACCTCGGCAAAATGTCTTGCCTACAGCGCCGACACTCTCATGTGCTTTGCCCCCGGCAATATGTTCAAGGCCTTGGGGTATAAGACCTACGCCTTCCACAACCACACCTATACCTACTACAGCCGCGACAAGTCGCACCCCAACATGGGCTACACCTGGTACGGCATAGGCAACTGGGATAAATCCTCGCTGTTCACCTCTCAGTGGCCGAAGTCGGACCGCGAGCTTGCTCTGAACACGCTGGATTATATCACGACCGACGGTCCCTTCCACCTTTATTACATGACCGTCAGCGGGCATGCCTATCAGACCTGGGGCGGCAGCGACACCGCACGCGCTCACAAGGCGGAGGTCCTTGCGGCGGGGCTTGACTATACCGACCAAAACGCGCTCTCCTATATAGCGGCACAATATGAGGTCGAGCTGATGGTCAAGACTCTCGTTGACGAGCTTGACAAAAAGGGCATACTTGAGGACACCGTCTTCGTGATGGCACCCGACCATTACCCCTA
This sequence comes from uncultured Ruminococcus sp., assembly GCA_964590755.1. Taxonomy (GTDB): domain Bacteria; phylum Bacillota; class Clostridia; order Oscillospirales; family CAG-272; genus CAG-390. The sequence continues at coordinate 10,355 of CAZPYK010000054.1, forward strand.
TCAGATATCCGCCGATGCCGGCGAGACCTATTCGGCGCTCTCGGATCTTTATAAGATACCGCTCACCTCCGACCCCTCGGAGATAGAGGGCAATTTCGATCTTTACCGTGCGCCGCTGATCATCTGGTCCGCATCGATGAGCGAGCCGGTGAAGGTGGAAAAGGTCTGCTCGGCAATAGATATCGTCCCCACGATATACAACCTGTTCGGTGTGGATTACGACTCGCGCCTCATCATGGGAAAGGATATCCTTTCGGACAGCGACGGCTTTGTCGTGCTCAACTGCAACGGCAAGGGCGGATCGTGGCACTGGATAACCGATTTCGGCTCCTACAACACAAAGACCAAGACCTTCACCCCCGCCGAAGGCGTAACGGTAAACGACAGTCAGCTGAGCGCATATATCAAATCGATGAACTCGCAAAGCAGCCTTATGCAGAAATATTCCAAGTACATTTTGGATAACGATTACTACGGCAAACTCTTCGGTTGAGCCTGTCCGGAGCGCTTTTTCGGCGCCGTTAACAGAATCGCATATGATTTTGCCGCTTGACCTGAGATTAATTATTCAAAATATCAAAAATGTAAACTTAATTTTAACTTTTTCTATTGACAAGTCGCCGATTTCGCTGTATAATAGTAACACGAAGTGAATAAAGCTTCGTGTAATTACGGAAAGAGGTATCCCCATGTACGAAGACAAGACCCTGGTCTGCAAGG
>CAZPYK010000055.1:0-10983 GCA_964590755.1 uncultured Ruminococcus sp.
AGGATTCGATATTCAAGAGCTTTTGCCGCATGTACCCCGAGCGCTTTACCAATGTGACCAACGGAGTGGCGCACAGAAGGTGGCTCTGCTATTCCAATCCCCGTCTTGCCGCGTTGCTTGACGAGTGCATAGGACCGGAATATCGCAAGGATCCCGAGCAACTCTCCGAGTTTGCCAAATATGCCGATGACGCGGCGGTGCTTGAGCGCCTGCGCGATATAAAGCATGAAAACAAGAAGGATTTTTCCGACTTTATGATGAAGCGCGCCGGTGTGGCGATCGACACGCATTCGGTCTTTGATGTGCAGATAAAGAGACTGCATGAATATAAGAGACAGCTTCTCAATGTGCTCAATATTATAGGCATATATCTTGAGCTGTGCGACGATCCGACGCTTGACGTGCGCCCGCGCACATATATCTTCGGCGCCAAGGCGGCACCGGGATATCAGATGGCAAAGCGGATAATTCAGCTCATCTGCATGCTCTCGCGCGAGATAGAGGCGACGCCGATAGTGCGGGATAAGCTTAAGGTGATCTTCCTTGAGAACTACGATGTCACCACAGCGGAAGCGTTGGTCCCCGCCGCCGAGATAAGCGAACAGCTTTCGATGGCGGGCAAGGAGGCGTCCGGTACCGGCTGCATGAAGCTGATGCTCAACGGTGCGTTGACCATAGGCACGCTTGACGGCGCGAACATCGAAATGCTTGAGGCGGTGGGCAAGGACAATATCTTTATCTTTGGGCTTACCAGCTCCGAGGTGGAGGAGCTGTGGCTTTCCGGTTATAATTCAACGCTTTATTATGCGCAGAACGACCGCTTGCATCGCATTATCGACAGGCTCAATGTCGGGTTCGGAGGCGAATCCTTCTCGGATATCGTTCAATATCTCATATCCGGTCACGGTATATCCGATCCTTATATGTGCCTGGCGGATTTCGAATCCTACAGACAGGCGCAGGAGCGTGCCTTTACGGTATTTGCCGACCGCGAGGAATGGAGCCGTCGCTCACTGATCAATATTGCCATGGGCGGGCACTTTGCCGCCGACAGAGCGATAGGCGAATATGCCGACCGCATATGGGGGCTTCACAGTCTTGCCGGCAGAATGACCGATAATAACAAATAAGCGGAGCCGTACCATGCTTCCTAAGCTTTCAAATGATATCAAAACGAGCGTGCCGTCCGATGCGGTCACGCTCACCTGCCGCGGAGCGGACGGTTCCGAACGTAATTATATCGGCGCGCTCTCGTCCTGCGAGAGCGTTACCGCAGAGGTCGCCGTTCCCAGAGTGCTGGGAACGGCGGCGGTTGTGATGCGTATCTTTTTCGATTCCGACCCGAAGGAGCCGATCGACCTTCCGTTTGCTTTTTCGGGCAGTGACGGAGTTGTCGACACATATGCCCTGACGCTTTGCCCGAAAATGCTGTCCCGCGAGGGCTCGGGGCTTTATTTTTATGAGCTCATATTCCCGCGCGGGCTTGATACGCTCTTTTCCGACACGCGCAACAATGTTGACTTCACTCTCAAGCGGGAAAGCGGTCGCCGATTTAAGCTTTTGGTATATGAGGAAGGCTTTGCGGCTCCCGCGTGGCTCGGCGGCGGCATAATGTACCATGTCTTTGTTGACAGATTCTGTCGCGGAGAGGGAAGGGCGGAATATCGCGACGATGCCGTCATCGATCCGGATTGGGAGAACGGCACGCCGCAATACGGCATTCGCCCGGGCTCGCCGGTCAAAAACAATGTCTTTTTCGGCGGCAATCTTTGGGGTGTGCGCGAAAAGCTGCCCTATCTTGCGTCGCTCGGTGTCGGGGTGATATATCTTTCTCCGATATTTACCGCGGCGTCAAATCACAAATATGACACGTCGGATTATCTGCATGTCGACCCCGAGTTTGGGGGAGACGAAGCGTTTGGGGCATTGCTTGCCGCCGCGCATGAGCGCGGTATGCGCATCATTCTTGACGGAGTGTTCAATCACACGGGGGATGACAGCATCTATTTTGATAAATACCGCCGCTTTGGCGACGGCGCGTGGCAAAACGAGCACTCAAAATATCGCGAATGGTATTCTTTCAAGGATAGCGCGGAGCTGTCCGACACGGACGAGCCGCCGTATTTGTGCTGGTGGGGCGTTCCGGTGCTTCCGAAACTGAGGCTTTCCGAGCCGGATTGCCGAGATTTTTTTGTCGGCGAGGGCGGCGTTTGCGAAAAGTATATAAAAATGGGCGTCGACGGCTGGCGCTTGGATGTTGCCGACGAATTGCCGGATGAATTTCTATTCCGGCTGCGCGAGCGCGTGAAGGCGGCAGATCCCGATGCCGCCGTGATAGGCGAGGTCTGGGAGAATGCCGCGGACAAGATATCCTACGGCATTCGCCGCTCGTATTTTCGCGGCAGACAGCTTGACAGCGTTATGAACTATCCCCTGCGTTCGGCACTGCTTGAATACGCGGCACAAAAAGACGCGACGGTCTTGGCGGATGCACTGCTTGAGCTTTATTCTTCATATCCGCGCACGGCGGCTGATTCGCTGATGAATATCGTTGGCACTCATGATACCGCGCGGATACTTACACTTCTCGGAGCACCCGAGCGAGCCGCGCGGGCGGATATGCTTGATAATCGCGAAAAAGCCGAGATGCGGCTCGACGAGTCCGAGCGGCGCGTCGGCGTGACGCTCTTGCGCGTGATATCGGCGATACAGTATGCGGTGTACGGCTTTCCGTGCATCTATTACGGCGATGAGCGCGGAATGGAGGGGTTTGGAGATCCCTTCTGCCGTATGCCGATGGTCTCGGATGAGCGTGCGGATGCCGAGCTGATCGAGCATTATCGCAGACTGGCCGCGGTGCGACGCAATGACGTGTTCGCCGGTGGGGATTTTTCCGTTCTGCGCGCCGAGGGCGGATATATCGAGCTTTTGCGCGAAAAGCGCACAGAGCAGGGCACCGAGCGAGTCCGCCTCGGCGCAAATGTTGGAGAGGATAAGGTCGTCATGCACGCCGAAGGCGAGTGGGACGAGCTATATTCAGAGGTTCACGGAAAGGGAGATGTCACGCTCGCGTTCGGAGAATTTGCGTTCATACGCGAAGCGCCGAGCAAGCGGCGATCATCTCGGGGTGTTCGAAAATGATAGGAAAATTGATAAAAAGGCTGACGGCGCCAAAGGATCCGAATTCGCCGCGGTATCGCCGTGAAATGGCGGAGCGGATATGCGGAAAAAGGATAAGATATGTCACCGAGAGGCGCAACAATGTGGATGAGGTCATAGGCAGAGAGGGAAACATGAGCCTAAGAGATGATGAGCTTATCGTCTTTTCCTCATCGAACGTGGTCTTTCGCTGTCCCGTCGAGCAGCTGCAAGCATCCGAGCTGCTCTCAAAGGACGGCGTTGTGCTGACCGGTCCCGACACCGAGCATGGCGGCGACGAGCGCACGGTGATCGCATATTACGTGTATTATCGCTGAAAAACGGCGGGATTTCGGCGGCTGAGCTTTCCGGCGGTGCGCAAAACGAAGAAAAACGCGCTTTTTTTCACAATTGCTGCGCTTTTTTGACGCTTGTACTTGAAATTTGTCGATTTTTAGAGTATAATGATAGCAAGTAATATCGGCTGATACCGAGCAAGGCAAGAGAGCATACTGCTTTTCCGCACAAGCGCCGCAGAGGATCGGTACCGCACGAAAGGAATGGTATTTTAAATGAGCACCTTACACATTATGGATCATCCCCTCATCACGCACAAGCTTTCCATTATGAGAAACAAGAAGACGGGATCGAAGGATTTTCGCGAGCTTTTGGGCGAGATAGCAATGCTGATGGGCTACGAGCTCACACGCGATCTTCCGCTTGAGGACGTGACCATCGAAACGCCGCTCGCCAAAATGAAGGCGAAAATGATCTCGGGCAAAAAGCTGGCGATAGTTCCCATCCTGCGTGCGGGACTCGGAATGGTGGACGGACTTTTGGAGCTGGTGCCTGTTGCGAAGGTCGGACATATCGGACTTTATCGCGACCCGGAAACGCACAATCCGGTCGAATATTATTGCAAGCTTCCCAATGATATCGAGGACAGAATAGTCATATTGGTCGACCCGATGCTTGCAACGGGAGGCTCGGCATGCGACGCGCTTGCGATGCTCAAAAAGCACGGCTGCCGCAACATTCGCTTTATGGCTCTGGTCGGTGCGCCCGAGGGAGTTGAAAGAGTGCAGAGAGAGCATCCCGATGTGGATATCTTTATCGGTGCGCTTGACGAGTGCCTCAACGATCATGCGTATATCGTTCCGGGCCTTGGCGATGCGGGCGACCGTATTTTCGGTACAAAGTAATTTTAAGGAGCGAGGGCTGTCGCGGTTTCCGCGACAGCCCTTTTTAAGAAAGATGCGGATCCTTACAATCGGAAAAAACGATGCCGGTCAGCGGCTTGATAAGTTTCTGACCAAGGCGGTCAAAGGGCTGCCCAAGTCGTTGATGTATAAATCGATACGGACCAAAAAGATAAAGCTGAATCGCCACCGCGCCGAGCCCGACACGATGCTCTCGGAGGGTGACGAGATACAGCTGTTCATACGCGAGGAGTTCTTCGACGCGCCGGAAAAAGATGACGGTGCGCTTGCGCGGATAACTCCGTCGCTGGATATCGTTTTTGAGGACGAGAATATAATTTTGATCAACAAGCGTCCCGGTGTTCTGGTGCACGAGGATGCCGAGGGCGGAGACGGAGAGAATACTCTTCTTGTCCGGCTCAGAGCCTATCTTTATCAAAAAGGAGAGTACGATCCCGCGCACGAGCAGGCGTTTGCACCCTCATTTTGCAATCGGATCGACCGCAATACGGGCGGCATCGTTATCGCGGCGAAAAACGCGGCGGCACTGCGTGAGATGGATGAGCGCATACGCGCCCGCGAGGTCAAAAAATACTATATCTGTGCCGTGCACGGCAGAATGCCGAAGAAGAGCGATGTCCTTACCGCCTTCCTACACAAGGACCCGAAGACGAACAAGGTGTTTTTGCGTGACACCGCCGCGCCGGGGCATCTGACGATAAAGACGGGCTATCGCGTGCTTGCCGAGAGAAACGGCAATTCTCTGTTGGAGATAGAGCTCTTCACCGGCAGAACTCACCAGATACGTGCGCATATGGCGTATATCGGTCATCCTCTGCTCGGCGACGGAAAATACGGCACGAACCGCGAGGATAAGCGAGCGGGATATCGTTATCAGGCGCTCGTGTCATATCGCTTGCGTTTTGACTTTTCGGATGACGGCGGTGCGCTTGCCGAGCTGCGCGGACGCGAATTTGCCTTGCCGCTTACCGATATCCGGTTCTGCGATGATTTCGGCTATAACGGCGACGCCGCGGCTTTGGGTCCAAAGGCATGAAAAACGCGATCTTTTCCCTTTTGCACCCGAGAAAAGCCCCCCTCAGGCTTTGCATGCTGGCGTTCGGCGGCATCATGGCGGGGGCGTGTATCACATTTCCGACTATCCCCGGAATGATATTGCAGTGGTTTGCATATATTCCCGCGGCGCTCGTGCTCTTTTCGGCGAGCGAGGACGACCTCTCGCTTCCGCGGCGCCTCGGTCGTGCGTGGAGATACGGCTTTTTCTTCTTCATGTGCGAATATCTCGTGGTGTACCATTGGTTCTTTTCGTTTTATCCGCTTGATTTTACCGGCATGAGCCATGCCTCCGCCGCCGTGGTGGTCTTGCTGGCGTGGATCGGGCTCTCCTTTCTCGCGTCGATTGCCGGAGGCTTTGTTTTTTTGTTGTTCGAACTCATCGCACGCGGCGAAACGGCAAAAAAAGCGCCGATAGCGCTTCCGTTTATCGGCGGTGCGCTTTTTGCGGTATTTGAGTGGGTCGAGACTCTGGGGTGGCTCGGAGTGCCTTGGGGCAGAGTGGCTCTGGGACAACTGTCAACAGACTATTCTCCGACGGTGCAAAGCGCATCGATCTTCGGAAGCTATTTTGTCTGCTTTGTTATCGTGAGCTTTTCCTTTCTTTTGGCGCAGGCACTGCTTTGCGAGCGTCGCGCGGCGATGCTGCGCACAGTTCTTGCCATGTCCTTGGCGGCGGCAAATCTGATATTCGGTGTTTGCGTTTGTTTCATTCCGACGGACACCGAGGAGCTTTCGGTCGCGGCATTGCAGGGAAACATATCCTCGCGTGACAAATTCGAAATAACGATCGCCGAAACGGTTGCGGTATACTCTCGGCTTGCTACCGAGGCGGCGGATTCCGGAGCTTCGCTGATCTTGACGCCCGAAAGTGCCTTTCCCTGGAGCCTTTTGGATGACAGTGCATCCTTGTCGGTCTTTTGCAATATCGCGCTGGATAACGATGTCGTGCTGGTATTGGGGTGCCTTGACGGAACGGGTGAAGGGCAGCAAAATATTTTGATACATGTCATGTCAAACGGGGAGATATCCGATGTCGAATATTCCAAGCGGCATCTTGTTCCGTTTGGGGAATATATGCCGTGGCGCGATTTCTTCGACATTGTCGTTCCGCCGTTGGCCGAGATAAGCCTGCTTCAATACGATCTGGCAGCCGGCACCGATACGGCAATAATGACGCTCTCGGACGGAACAAACGTCGGTGGACTCATCTGTTTTGATTCGATCTATGAGGAGCTTGCGACAGCCTCGGTTCGCGACGGAGCCGAACTGCTTCTGCTGGGAACAAACGACTCCTGGTTTACCGATTCCGCGGCGGTATATATGCACAACGCGCAGGCGCGACTGCGAGCCGTGGAGACCGGCGTGCCGGTCGTTCGCGCGGCAAACACCGGAATATCCTCTGTCATAGACAGCCGCGGCAGAGTGCTTGACAGCTTGCCGCCGCTGGTCGAGGGCATTATCTGCTGTGACGTGAGCACCGGCGAGGCGTCGATATATGCGCGAACAGGCAACGTCTTTGTATATCTTTTGGCGGCGGCCTGTCTTATTATTCCCGTGCTTGATATTCTCGCGAAAATAAAATGTCGTCGGACAGCTCGCAAAAAGAACGATAAAAACAGAATATAAGAATAGATCCTTCGCCCTCGGCATATTATTGAACTGGAAAACGATGCCTGCCGTTACAGTTCGGGGCGAAGGAGCTTTTTATCTCCTTTGCCGCAGGTGACGCGATCGCAACGATCGTGCTGTCGCACGGCGGCGAAATGGAGGAGCTTATGTCAGACATTCAAAACAACAGCGTATACCGCGATATCGCCGAGCGGACCGGCGGGGATATCTATATCGGAGTGGTTGGTCCGGTAAGGACCGGAAAATCCACCTTTATCAAGCGTTTTATGGAGGAGCTGGTGCTTCCGAATATCACCGGTGAATACAGTCGTGACCGCGCAAGGGATGAGCTTCCGCAAAGCGCGGCGGGAAAGACGGTGATGACCACCGAGCCGAAGTTCATTCCCGACGAGGCGATACCGATAGCGGTGGGCGAGAGCGGTACGCTTCGCGTGCGCATGGTGGACTGTGTCGGATACATGGTCGACGGTGCTTTGGGGGCGGTCGAAAACGATGCGCCGCGCATGGTGCACACACCGTGGAGCGACGAGCCGGTCCCCTTTGAGGCCGCCGCAGAGGAGGGAACGCACCGCGTCATATGCGAGCATTCGACGATAGGCATGGTGGTCACGACCGACGGCAGCATAGGAGAGATAGAGCGTGCGGCATACGAGACAGCCGAGGCGCGTGTGATAGAGGAATTGCGCGCCATAGGCAAGCCCTTTGCCGTGGTGCTGAATTCGGCGCATCCGGAAACTGCCGATTCCGTAGAGCTTGGGCAGGCGCTTGAGGCAAAATACGGTGTGCCGGTAGCTCTTGTCAACTGTCTTGAGCTGAACGCCGACGATATACGCGGCATTCTTGCCATGGTGCTGGATGAATTCGCTCTGACCGAGGTGAACATAAAGCTTCCCGAGTGGATCATGGCGCTGTCCGCGTCTCACCCTATTCGCGCGTCGATAGATGCCTCTGTGCGCGAATGCGCCGCGGCGGCAAGCCGTGCGGGCGAGCTTCCCGCGGCTTGCTCAAGGCTTGCCGAGAACGAATATCTTGACGACGTGAGGATAGAACGCACCGATCTCGGCACCGGGTGCGCCAAGATATCCGCTGCCGCGGCCGACGGACTCTTTTATTCGGTGCTCGGAGAGTCGAGCGGTTTTGAGATAGACGGCGAGGCGGGGCTGTTCTCGTTGCTCGGTGAGCTTGCCGAAATAAAAAAGAAGTATTCGCGCATAGCCCAAGCCCTTGCCGATGTCGAGGAAAAGGGCTACGGCATAGTCATGCCGGGAGTCGACGAGCTCAGACTTGAAGAGCCGCAAACGGTGCGTCAATCCGGCGGCTACGGAGTCAAGCTCAGAGCCACCGCCGAGTCGATACACATGATACGCGCGGGCATTGAGGCGGAGGTCAATCCCATAGTCGGAAGCGAGGAGCAAGCCAACGAGCTGATAAGCTATCTGGGCAGAGAGATGGAGCGCTCGCCCGGCGGAGTGTGGCAATCAAACATGTTCGGAAGGTCGCTTTACGAGCTCATGGGGGACGGCTTGCGCGCCAAGCTTGAAAATATTCCCGAGGATGCAAGGCAAAAACTTTCGGGAACTCTTGAACGCATTATAAACGAGGGCAGCGGCGGTCTTATCTGCATTTTGCTGTGACACTTTCGTGCTTATGTGACGCATATGTGAGCACGGGCACATTGTTTACAACTTTTTTGTGAAAAATCATATTAACCTATTTATTTTTACTAAAAAATATGGTATAATAAAGATGCCGAGAAAAGAAGTGCCCGCGCGGCACCGCTTTCGGAGCGAAACAGCAAAAAGCAGGAGGTAAATTACAATGAAGATCACATTTGTAGGCAGACACATGAGCGTTCCCGAGGACTTGAAGGCCTTGCTTGACAAGAAGCTTTCAAAGTTCGACAGATATTTCAACGACGAAGCGGACGCCACTGTCACATTCAGCCGCAAACGCAATCGCGAAAACATCGAGATCACGATCTCGGCGGGCGGGACCCTATTCCGCTGTGAGACGGATGACGAGACCTTCCGCAACGCGATAGATCATGCGATCGACACCATTGACCGCCAGATACGTAAAAACAAGACGCGTCTTGCAAAGCGTCTTCGTCCGGATGCTTTTGCTTCCGCAGTCGACGCGCTTCCCGTCGACATGGCAGAGGAGGAGCCCGAGGATGCCGAATTTGTTATTCGCCGCAAGAGCTTTCAGCTTAAGCCCATGTCTGTCGAGGAGGCTATCCTGCAGATGAATCTTTTGGGGCATGAGTTCTTCGTCTTCTCGGATGCCGACACCGACGAGGTCTGCGTGGTCTACGCACGCCGCGACGGCGATTACGGACTTATAACTCCGCATAAATAATGTCGCGAGCCGCCGATCGAAGATCGACACGGCATAAAAAAGGCCGCACAGTTTCACCGTGAACTGTGCGGTCATTCTTTATCGCTTCTGCCGAGCAGATAATCTATAGACACATCGAAATAGTCTGCCAGCCTGATCAAGGTATCGTAATCTGCCTCGCGTTCGAGATTTTCGTATCTTGAGATCGAATTTTGGTTCATGTTCAAGTCCAGCGCCAGCTTGACTTGCGATATTTTACGCTTTTTGCGCAGTTCTTTGAGACGAAATACCATTTTTTCTTCCTTTTTTTCAAAACAACTATTGACAACATTATACCACTGTGGTATAATTTAAATATCCCATATTGGTATAATTGAGTTCGATTGAAAAAATCATTGTAAAAGAGAAGCGGAGGAAGTGTCAATGGGTATTTTTTTGGCGATTGTTGCGGCGGTGGTGGTTGTGATCATTATTGCTGTGAAAAAGCATCAGAAACATAAGGAAGAACAGCGGCAAATGATGATTAAATGGCAAGAACAATCGAAGAAAGAAGAAAGAGAAAAAATGGCTACCAATTTTATGAACTATGATTTTGTCAGAAAATTTGCTCACGACGTAGCGGAAGGTTTCAAAAAAGACATTCTTTCATGTTCAAGGGACGCTGATTGTACAGAAGTTGTAACGACATACTTTTTCAACGTATTTTCTGATAGCTTGCAAAACTTTGAAGACGAAATGGTTTATTTTAGGAACTATGGTTTGAGGACACTGAATAGCGATGAACAACACATTTTGGAGGAAGCGATAGAAGATCGGATGCTTCAAGAGGTTCGCAGCGCTATGCCTTTTGGTAAAGATATAGACGGAAAAATTGAACGAGAAGGTGGTTTGCCTGGAATATATAGATACACTGCCAAAAACGGCAATTATTCCTTGCGAGATTGGTGATCGCTACGTCATTGCAATATTGTTAAGAAAAGGATCCCCCAAAATGGCCAAATGTTACGAATGCCGATATTTCCGCGTCGGCGAGCGCAAGTGCGCATTCAGCGGATACACGAAATCTCCCTCGGATGAGTGCAGCCGTTACGGTGACTTCGAGTCGGATCAAAAAAGATGCTGCGGAAACTGCAAATATTTCCGCACCGATGACAAGCGTTGCGTTCAAAACGGCAATACATACGACATGTGGCACGAATGCGGTATAGGAGAATATTCTCCGGCATGAGCCGGCGAAAGCCTCCCTCGGTCGAAGCCGAGGGAGGCTTGATTAATATCTGCGCCCGTTTTGGGGAGTGAAATAACGGCGCAAGTGCCGAAAAAAACGGCGCAGGCGTGACTTGCCGCGACGAAAGGTTCTGATTGTTCTGATTATTTTGAAAAAATGCAACTTTTTTCGAAAAAGGTATTGCAAAGTCGGAGATTTTGTGGTATAATAATCGAGCACGGTCAAGGAGGCATAGCTCAGTTGGTTAGAGCGCACGGTTCACATCCGTGAGGTCGAGAGTTCGAGTCTCCCTGTCTCCACCAGCATTTAAACCGAATAACGGGGCATTAGCGCAGTTGGGAGCGCACAACACTGGCAGTGTTGGGGTCAGGGGTT
>CAZPYK010000056.1:0-10834 GCA_964590755.1 uncultured Ruminococcus sp.
GATTTTTTGCCTGTGCTCTTGCTTGTATCATGATCATTCCCATGCTCTGCATCGGCGCTTCCGCCGAGGACTCAATCTGGAGCAATCTCAAATTCGAGATCTTCACCCAAACCTACGCCGGCATGAACCTTGCCGAATCCGACACCAACGGTATGCTCGGTCATGCTTCCAAGACTATGCGCGGCTTCGCGGTCTCCACCGACGGCGCATATATCTTCGGCGGTTATCTGCACGAGGCGGGATCATCTGCCGTTGAGATGTTCGACGCCAAGACCGGCAGAGTTGCCGGAACCTATGTTCACACCGAAGCCGACGGCTCCTCCGTCTCCTACCCCAAGGGACTTGCCTGCGACGACCGCGGATATCTCTATGTCGGTCTCGCAAACCGCAAGAACAAGGGCTTTGCCTCCATGGCTATAGTCAAGTATGACGAAAAAGGCGATGACGGCTGGCTCAAGGAAGTCTCCCGCAACGTATTCATCAATGTGGACGAATCCACAAAGATAGGCGTTAACGGTGTTGCCGTTTATCAGAACGCCGGCAAATACTATCTCTACATAATCGTCAACTACGATGTTGACTACCTTTACAGAATGGATGTCACCGACCCCGCCAACCCCGTGATCGACACCACCTTCGGCAGTGAGGGCCGCATCGATCTTCAGGGCTCAAAGTATGATGTAAGCGACGCCAACTATCTCGACATCGGCGAGGACGGCATGATCTACATCGGCTATAAGGGCAACTCGGTAAGCGGACTTATGGTCCTCTCCCCCGACGGCAAGGACGTCATCAAGACTGTTGCTCAGAACAAGGGCTATGCCGTAAGACTTTGGGAAAACTATATCCTCGTTTCCACTCAGTCGGGTCCGACAAGCATCTGCGTGTATGACAAGACCACATACGACCTCGTCGCATCCTTCCAGCTGACAAACGACAATGTCACGACTCGCTTTGAGGATCTGACCTTTGACGGCATGAACTCGATCGTCGGCATCGAAATAGTGAACGACGTACTCTATATCTGCGACCAGACCGGCTCTCTGTATGACCAGATCTTAATGGCACCGTTGACCGTTGTCGGCGAGCCCATCGTCAACTCCTACATCCAGGTGCTGACAGACAGATTTGCGCAGGCTGCCACCACCGCTCCCGAAACGACCAAGGCTCCCGAGACCGACGCCCCCGAGACCAAGGCTCCCGAGACAGATGCTCCCGAGACAAAGGCTCCGGAGACCAACGCTCCCGAGACTAACGCTCCCGAAAACACCGATGCTCCCGAGACCACAAAGGCTCCCGACACGACAAGCGGCGGCTGCGGCTCCTCCGTGGCTTACGCGGCTGTCGCCATAGTTGCGGTGCTCGGCACGGCTGTGGTGTTCAAAAAGAAATGATCGCAATTTTCGATTGAGATTGAACCGTTAAAAGTTTATAACACGATCGGCGGCAGTAAAAGCGCATGCGCTTTTACTGCCGCCGAATATTTTATTTATTATTCATCCGAATTCGGCACCCCGTTATACAGCTCGGAGATGCGATCGAAGGCAACGGCGGCGGTCGACGCATACGCGTTTACGTATTCCCCGAGACTTGCTTCGCCGTTTCGGCTCATCTCGGCAACGAGATCGAAAAGAGCACGGGAGCTCAGCTCCTCCACCGAGATCGCGGCGGCGGATCCTTTCGGCAATTCTCCGACAAATCCGCCCACTTTGGGGTCATAATCCACCGCTATCGGCGCGGTGCCGGAAAGATACGAGAGCATCGCGGCGTGCAGGCGACAGCATATCGCGGTACGGGCGCATCCGAAAAGCGTCAAAAGCGTGTCGGTGTCAAGCTCGGCACACTTGAGGATCGCGGGCAGCGGTCCGTGCGCAAGCGCGCCTGCCTCCTCGCTTATGCGTCGGCAGACGGAGACATCCTCCGGGGATGCGGCAAGCAGGATAGGGCGCGAACCGTCGCTTGCTTCGAATTCAACACAAAATCGCGCGAGCTCCGAGCAGATGCGAGCCTCGTCCGCAACGGTATAGCGGCGCAGGTGCGCGATCGGGCGCGGACAGATGAGAAAGAAGCGTTCACGTTCACGCTCACGTTCACCGTCGCCGATGCCGCATTTATGTGTCGGCGAAATGTCGGCGCGGACTTTGCGAGCTCCGATAATACCGACCGGGTCGGCGGCGACGAGGACATTTCGACATCCGAGGACTTCAAGCTCTGCCGCCGAGGCGGTGTCGCGCGCGCAAAGCAGATCAAATCGCGGAAGCACGGCGGCACAGATGCGGCGTGCGGCTCTCGTTTCAAGCGGACCGATGCCCCCGAGCAGCGCGGTGCGGCAGCCGCGGCGGCGCGCCGACGCGGCGAGGTGTGCGTAAAAGAGCAACGAACGCAGGCTGGTGCTGTCCTGAAACAGGCTGCCTCCGAAGAGGACAAGGCGAGCCTTTGAGAGTTCCTTTTCGATCCTTCCGAACGACAGGTAAGGTATCGATGCAATATCGCGGGAGAGCGGCATGCGCGAGCGCGTCAGTGCGACAAGTCGGGCTTCCGCGGTACGGCGCGAAAGCTCGTCGCAGGTCACTGCGAGCGAAAGCTCGTCCCCGAGATTTCCCGCGCCGTAATAGCCGCAAAGCAGGATATCCCGCCGCGACGACAGTGCCGCGTCGCGCAGTACGGTCAGCGTGCTTTCAGCGATCTTGTCTATATCATAATATTTTCGCACCGTTTGCGCCGAGAAATCGGAAAGCTCGCGGCGCTCTTTTTCGTTCATGGCGGCAAAGCGGCAGAGCTCGGACAATATAAAGCCGTCGGCATCCTCATGCGCCTCGGCAGTGCGGCAGGTAAGATTGTCCGCCGCCGCCGAGGCAAGGCGGTCGGGAGTGAGCAGACCGAGCGCTCCCATATCCCCCGCAAGCAAAACGGGCGTGCCGACGGACATTGCCTCCAGCGCGGCGCGGGAGGTCCCGACGAACAGATCGGCGCGCGCCGCCCTCTCGGCGGTATCGAAGGCGGCTCCGACAAATTTTACCGCGCTTCTGCCGAGGCTGTGCTCGGCTTTTTCCGCCTCCTTGCGGACGAGCGGCAGGCATTCGCCGCCGCCGATGACGGTAAGATACGGTTCAACACCGTCGCACAGCTCGCAAAAGCGCGGCAGAAGGCGGCAAAGGACGATCGCGGCGTTCGAACTGTCGCGGTCAAGGCGACTTGAGGTTAGGATATCAAGCCGCGCCCCTCTCCCTCTCAAAGCGGGCGGCGCATCCTTCTTCGGCAGTTCGATGCCGTTGGGGATGACCGTCACAGCCTCGCGCGGCAGGTGATAGACGCGGCAGAGGTAGTCGGCGATATCATCGCTGACGGCTATGGTCCTATCACCCCAAGATGAAAATCGCGCACCCGACGCGGCGGGATCGTAGGCACCGTGGACGGTAAAAACACAGGGCGGAACGCGCACAGATCCCTTTCGGGCAAGCCGTGCAACGAAAGCGGGAATGCGTCCGTGCGCGTGGATGACATCAAACACCTCGCGGCGGCAGAGCGTCGCGACTCCCGCGACGGAGCGAAACATGGAGACGGCATCCTTGCGATCAAGCGGAAGCGTAACGTGCGTCACACCCTCGCTTGAAAGCTTTTTTGCCAGCTCTCCGCCCGCCGAGGCAACGGTGACGGCGTGTCCGCGTCGACGATATGCGCGCGCCAACGTCAGCACGTGCGTTTGCGCACCGCCGTGCCCCATTGACATTGCAAGCATCAGGATCTTCATGCCCCGCCTCCGTGATCGGATCTTTTTATTATATTATACATCTTTTTTCGAAAATTGCAAGGGTCGGTCGCCGACCGACGGAACTTGTATTTCTTTTTTGCTTTTGGTACGAGATGAGCCCGAATGAGACACCTTGAGATTTCGGAAAAGGGTAGAATTAAATCGCACCGAGCGAACCGTGCGCGACGCGGTCGACCCCTCTCCCCTGTCAAAACGCGGCTTCGACGGTGTGTCATCGACGAAAGGAGGGATCGAGACGGAATAAACAACAAAAAGCGGGCGCGGCGCAGGCTTTCGCCGGGAAGCCTCACCGCCGCCTGCGAAAACGGAAAGATCATCGAGCTTGCGACAAAATACATCTGCCAAGCGGAGAACGGGACGCCGAACATTGCCGGCTTCTGCCGCTATATGGGCGCGGGTGTATCCGAATTTCAAGGTCTGAAGCAGCGTTATCCCGAAATATTCGACGCGCTGTGCGCGATCTTTGAGGACGAGGCGCTGAATTCAGCGCTTTCGCCATCGGTGGTGTCGCTCTATCTGCGCGAGCGGCTCGGCTATGACGGCGACAAGCGGGACGACGGCTCGGTGACGGTGGTGTTTGAGCATGACGTGCTCAAGGACGGCTCCTGACGCGCCGCTTCGGGTGAGCGGAGTGCCGAACGAGCGACAGCGAAAATTTTTCGATTCGCACGCCAAATATATCGCCTACGGCGGCGCGCGGGGCGGCGGAAAATCCTGGGCTCTGCGACGAAAGCTCATCGCGCTCTGCTTGAGATATCCCGGCATACGCTGTCTTATCATTCGCCGCACACTTGACGAGGTAAGGTCGAATCACCTGCTTCCCATGCTTGCCGAATACGGCTCGCTCGTCTCCTATCGCGAAGCCGACAAGCGCATCTCTCTGCCCGGAGGCTCGGCGATCTTTCTCGGCTATTGCGCCAACGACCGCGACCTGCTGAGGTATCAGGGGTGTGAATACGACATCATCGCCATCGACGAGGCAACACAGCTGACCGAAGATCGCTTTGAGATCTTCAAAGCGTGTCTGCGCGGCACACGGGAGTTTCCGCGTCGGATATATCTAACCTGCAATCCCGGCGGCGTCGGACACGCGTGGGTCAAGCGGCTCTTCATCGACCGCAGATACCGCGAGGGCGAGCACGCAGAGGACTATGACTTCATTCCTGCTACCGTATATGACAATCGCGTGTTGCTTTCCTCCGCACCCGATTATCTGCGGCAGCTGGAGGGTCTGCCGCAGAAGCTGCGCGATGCCTGGCTGTACGGAAAGTGGGACGTGTTCGAGGGTCAGTTTTTGCCCGAATTCGACACAAAACGGCATGTGTCGGCAGAGGCTTGCCTGTCCTCGCCCGAGCGATGCTTCATCGCGCTGGATTACGGGCTTGACATGCTGGCGGCACTGCTTGTCGGAGTGAACTCGGACGGTTCACTGATCATCCTTGACGAGCTCTGCGTCTCGGGGCTGACGCTTTCGGAGGCGGCACAGCGGATAGGTGAGCTTTCCGAGCTTGCGCTCACCCGCTTCGGCATGCGGGTCGAATATGCCGTTGCCTCACCCGATCTTTGGAACCGCCGTCAGGACAGCGGACTCAGCGGCTTTGAGATAATGCAGAGCGTGTGCGGCATGCCGCCCATGACTCCCGCGGACAACAGGCGCGTGCCCGGCTGGCGGGTGCTCAGAGTATTCCTCACATCCGATCGTTTGAGGATCTCGAACAAATGCACCGAGCTGATACGTTGTCTTTCCGAACTGCAATTCGACAAAAAGCGCGCCGAGGATGCGGCGGACGAGCCGCATTCGATAACGCATGCGCCCGAGGCGCTTCGCTATGCGGTCATGAGCCGACAAGCTCCGCCTGTCGAAAGTGAGCCGTCTCCGCTTGCCGCCTTCCGCTTTGACCGCAGCTCGTCCGAGGATGCTTCCTTTTGGCACTGACGGAGCACGCGGCGGGCTGTGCAAGCAGCAGACATCGCAAAATGAAAGGAAGTACCACAACATGAAAAAACATCAGACCGCCTCCGATGCCGTGCTCGCCTCGAAACGGATAACCGACTTCGCGGGAGCGGATGCCTTGGGGCTTCGGCTGACCGACATGCGCGTTCTGCCCGACGGCTCGCTCGAACGGCGCGAGGGCTTCTCGCACAGATGCACGCTTCCGGGGGTACCGCGGGCGATGCTCGAATGCGCCGCGGGCGGCTTTTATGCGCTCATCGGCAAATATCTCTACCTTGCCGACACCGATTCGGGAAGCGTCACGCGTCTTGCCGAGGTCACGGCTTCGACCGGAGAGGCGGCAATATTCCGCTTCGGCGGCTCTATCTTTTTGCTTGACGGCACCGACCTGTGGCGTTACGATAACGGCACGGTCATCTCCGAGCAGGGCTACGCTCCGCTCTACGGCAGAAACTGGAATCCCTTGAGCCGCGGCAGTATAAACGAGCCGCTCAACCTTCTGACACGGAAGGTGCGAATACACTACCGCGTGAGCGAGGAGACCACCAGACTTGTCACGGGGATCAAGCTTGAAAGCATTGACAGCTTTGAACTTAACGGCGAGGTTAGGGAATTCGGCGAGGGCACGACCTGGTACCTCGGCGACAACGGCAGCTATATTCGCTGTACCACTCTGCTGCCCGAGGATTCGGTGATCATCTGCGCCACCGTTTCGGAGGACGAATTCGATCGCTCGGCTCTTGCCGTCTGCACACGTGCGGGAGTTTTCTCGGACGGCGCCGCCGAGACCGTCTGCCTCTTCGGCGGCACCGAGCCCGCCTTGATATTCCTCTCGCGGTACGTTTCGGTGAGCGAGCTCGACGAAGCGCACAAGGCAATTCCGACATCGGGCGAGCTCTATTTCCCCGCCAACGGGATAATGACCGTCGGTGACGGCAAGGCGGCGGTAAGGCAGGTCTGCTCGGTCGGAGGCGACGCACTGCTCGTGACCGACGCGGCGGTATATCGCTTCGTGCGGCGCGCTTCACTCCCCCCGCGCGCGGAGCCCATCGACACATTGCGCGGCATCGATCGCGGCAGAGCGGCAGCCTTCGGCGACGGCATGCTCGGAGTGTTTGAAAACGACATCTGCATTTGGCGCGGCAATTCGGTCGGCAAGCGGATATCGGATGCGACACTGACCGAGCATGTCGCGGACATAACCGACGCATGCGCCTGCCCCGCACACGACGAGGTGTGGTTCTGCGAGCCGAGCTCGGAGGACGGCGGGATACTTGTCTACGATCACAGCGCGGATGTGTTCTGCCGCTTCACCGAAGCATACGCCGACAGACTGCTGCGCATCGGCTCCGATATGGGCTTTTTGCGCGGCAAGGAGGTCTATCTGTTCGACCGTGCGCTTGATGTCGACATACTTTCGGACGGCACCGAGCGCGAAATAGTCGGCGTCGCGGAATCGGCGTTTATCGATTTCGGCATTCCCGACGTGACAAAACGTCTTCACCGTGTATCTGCGGACGTACGCGGCGGCGAAGTACTGATCGAACTCACGGCAGATGCCGGACGAAAAGCCGCGCGCGCTTTCGACGGCAAGCACGTCACCGACGGTGCGCCGACCTACAGGAGCGCTCGCGCCAACATCGGGCGCTTCGGAAGCCTGCGCTATCGCGCGAGCACCGACGGCGACGGTCTGCCGCGCATACGCGGCATAGAGCTTGCCGTGAAAAAATAATCAGAAAAAGGTAAATCAAAAATGAGAACATCATCCGAAACCACCGCCTGGCGACAATACGAGGCGGGGCGCGATCACAAGCGCCGAATAGGGCTTTACGAAACGGTGCGCACGAACGAGCGCTTCTACCGCGGCGATCAATGGCAGGGTACAAACGCAAAGGATCTGCCGCGTCCCGTGTTTAACATCGTGCGCCGTATAGCCGATTATCTGATCTGCAACGTCGCCTCTGCGGATCTTAAGATAGATTATTCCGACGAGGAGCTGCCCTTTATTACCGACAGCTCGCTTGCGGCGGCGATCTCGCGCGGAATTGAAACGCTCAAGCTGAATGCGCAATATCGATATGAGCGCGACCATCTCGGCTCGCTGATCTACCGCCTGCTGACCGACGCCGCGCTCTCGGGTGACGGTGCGCTCTACTGCTGGTGGGATCCCGTCGCGGAGGGGGACCCCGATCACCCGGGCGAGATAGTCACCGAGGCGATAGACAATGTAAACATTTTCGTCTCGGATGTCAATCGCGCGGATATCCAGAGTCAAGATTATATCATCCTCTCGGGACGCGCATCGGTGAGGTCGCTCAGAGAGGAGGCGCGCCGCAACGGCGTTTGCGAGAGAGACATCGCGAAGATAGTTCCGGACGGTCAAAACGGCACTGCGGCGCAATCGGGGGACGCTGCCATGTCCGAGCTTGAGGGCTGCGGAGATGAAAAGACCACCTATCTGGTCAAATTTTGGCGCGAGAACGGCAAAGTTTGGTTTGAAAGATCGACACGCTCCTGCGTCATTTGCCGTGCCGAAACACCCTGCAGGCTCTATCCGGTGGCATATTTCAACTGGTACCCCACCAAAAACAGCTTTCACGGCACCTCTCCGGTGAGCTGTCTGATACCCAATCAGCAATATATCAACCGCGCGTATGCCATGCTCATGAAGCACATGAGCGACACCGCGTTCTCAAAGATCATATATGACCGCACCCGCATTCCCGAGTGGACGAACGAGGTCGGTGAAGCGATCGGGGCGTTGGGCGGCGGAAATATCGCCGATTCGGTTGCCGTGGTCGGCTGCGGACGGCTTGAAGACGGTTATCTTGAGCTGGTCGGCAACGTGATATCCGCGACAAAGGAGCTTTCCGGTGCGACCGAGACCGCGCTCGGGAACACCGCTCCCAACAACGCAAGCGCAATATTGGCACTGCGCGAGGGCGCGACGGTGGCGCTGGAACAGGTCAGCGCCTCGCTCTACAGATGCATTGAGGACATGGCAAACATTTGGGCGGATATGATATGCGCATATTATCCCGACACACGGCTTTTGCGCACTCCCGACGGCGTGTCGGATGCCGAGCTCGCACTGCTGCGCGGCACGCTCGTCCGCGCCCGCGTTTCTGTGGCGGAGAGTACACGCTACTCCGCGGCGGGAACACGCGAGGTGCTCGACCGACTTCTTGACGGCGGACACATAACGATAAGCGAATATCTCG
The DNA here is from genome assembly GCA_964590755.1 of uncultured Ruminococcus sp. Taxonomy (GTDB): domain Bacteria; phylum Bacillota; class Clostridia; order Oscillospirales; family CAG-272; genus CAG-390. The sequence continues at coordinate 8,948 of CAZPYK010000056.1, forward strand.
AACGCCTGCCGAACGGTCTGCTTCCCAACAAGAGCGAGCTCTGCCTCGCGCACCGCGGCACAGATGCAAACGACCAAAGCACATCAAAATGAAAGGAATGATCACAAAAAATGACAGACTTCAACGAAGCAACGGGGTCGAACGTCCCGGAAACGCCGGACGAGCCCCTCACCGAGGAGCACGCGCCCGCCGATAACACGGCAGAAGAGCTGAAGACCGAGCTCGGAGCACTGCGAACGGAGCTTGAAAAGCTTCGCGCCGAGCTTGAGGCGACCGGCAGAGCTGCGGCTGTGCGGCATACCGACTCCGTGCCCGCAACTGCGGGCAAGGTCGGCGGCGGAAGCGCAACACTCTTCTCCCCCGCCGAGGTACGTGCCATGAGCCGTTCCGAGGTCAGAGACAACCTCGATCGCATACGCGAATCGATGCGTCACTGGTAAAGCGGGTCCCCAAAAACAAAACCGATCCACAATCAAAATAAGCATATATTGAAAGGAAAAAGAAAATGGCAATATCCAATTTTATCTCTACCGTATGGAGCGAAAGTCTGCTCTCAGCACTCGATCAAAAGTATATCGCCGTTGCAAACTGCAACCGCGAATACGAGGGAGACATCAAAAATCGCGGCGACCGCGTAAAGATCTGCGGTGTGGGCGACGTTACCGTCTTCAATTACACAAAGAATTCGGACTTCGCCTCAAGCGCGGAAACGCTCTCCGACTTCTCCAAGACCCTGATCATCGATCAAGCCAAGGCATTCAATTTCCAGATCGACGATGTCGACCGTGCGCAATCCAACCCCAAGCTGATGAACGAGGCGATGAAGAAGGCTGCCGCCGCGCTCGCCTCCACCGCCGACAGCTATATCTACTCCCTCTACAACGGAGCAGGCTCGACCGTCACCAACAACGCCGCAAGCGCCTCGAACATTCTTGACACCATCATCGACGCCCGCACTCGCCTGCTTGAGAACAACGTGACCGACCCCGGCGACATCGTCGTTGAGGTCTCCCCCGCGGTCGCCTCGCTGATATTCAAGGGCAAGCTCGCTTATGTGGGCGACGAAATACTCGACAGCGGATGCATCGGCAGTGTGGCGGGCTGTCACGTATATGTTTCGAACAATATCGCCTCCGAGGATGCATCCGGCAAGACGGTATACAAGTGCCTTGCCCGCTCAAAGCGTGCGGTCGCCTTTGCCGAACAGCTCAGCGAGATCGATGCCTACCGTCCCGAAAAGCGCTTCGCCGACGCGGTGAAGGGTCTGCACCTTTACGGAGCCAAGGTGGTATATCCCTCCGAGATGGTACTGCTCGACATCACCGTGGCTTGAGTCATGAGAGGAGGTATCCGACCGAATGACCTGTCGCAGCATTTATGACGCGGCACTCAGACTGCTGAACGAGGCGGTGAGCGACGCGGGTGAGGACGCTGTGCGCGACACCACCGCCGAGCTTGCCGAGCGTGCGCCGTATATACTCGCGGCGGCGGTATCCGAAATGCGCGAATCGGATGCCGCATACCGCGCGGCGCATAATCTCGAAGCTGTCGACTACCCCGACGATGTGCTTCTGCCGCTCGACGCGACCTTTCCGCTCTCAACGCGCTTTGCGCATGCGGCGGCGTTCTATCTCGCCGCTCTGCTGGTGGCGGATGAAGCGCCCGAGCTTTCGGACACACTGTTCGATCGCTTTTGCGACGCAATGGCGACCGTGCGCACGGCGATCCCCGTGCTGACCGGCAGAATACGCGACGTGTACGCGTAATAATATACGGTTGGGCTGTCTCGCTGACGCGAGACAGCCCAACCGTTGTAGACCAAACAAACGATCTCGCCGGAGCGCCGAAAGTTTTCGCCCGCCTTTTTCAAAAGGCGGCGCCGGTCGA
>CAZPYK010000057.1:0-10181 GCA_964590755.1 uncultured Ruminococcus sp.
AATTCGCGGCTTGCGCCTTTTTCACTCACTTGCTTGCATAAAATCCGTCATATTTTACAAATTTCCTTCGCGTAGGGTAAACTACGCGCGCGAAAATTTGTTTCATCTGACGAATTTTCTGACTGCGCAATTGAGCAAAAAGAATTGCGCGGTATTGCCTTAAATCAATTGTTTTTGTATTTTACTATAAGCCTTTCAAGCTCCTTGGAGGATATCACCGTCTGCCGTCCCGCGGCATATTGAGCATCCACCCAGTCTTTTATATGAACCACGAGCGGATCCTTTTTTGACACCGCCTCATCGCCGCACAGTCTATAGTGAGAATTTATCCAATATGCTATTCCCGCAAGCCCCGAGGACGCGCCGACAGTCACCCCCGCGGGTCTGCCGAGCAGCTTTTCGGTGTCGAAGATGTTGTATATCTCCTCGTTTTTTATCATTCCGTCGGCGTGTATCCCGGCGCGCGTCATGTTGAAGGCCTCGCCCACGAACGGAGTCATCGGCGGGATGTCATACCCCAGCTCGTTGCGAAAATATTCGGCTATCTCTGTTATCACCGTCGGGTCCATTCCGTCAAGCGTTCCGCGCAAGGATGCGTATTCAAAGACCATGGCCTCAAGCGGAACGTTTCCGGTGCGCTCGCCGATACCGAGCATAGAGCAATTGACCGCAGAGGCACCGAAGAGCCACGCGCAAGTGGCATTTGCCACCGCCTTGTAAAAATCGTTGTGCCCATGCCATTCGAGCAGCTCGCTGGGCACGTCCGAATAATGCTGCAAGCCGTATATTATTCCCGGCACACTGCGCGGAAGCGCCACCTCACTGTACGGCTCGCCGTATCCCATGGTATCGCAGGCACGGATGCGTATTGGCATGCCCGACTCGCGAGACAGGCGTTGTATCTCATTCACAAAAGGCACCACAAAGCCGTAAAAATCGGCACGTGTGATATCTTCAAAATGGCAACGCGGACATATGCCCATCTCAAGCGCCTCGGATATGATCTTCAAATAATGCTCAAGCGCTTGACCGCGTGTCATTCCGAGCTTTTTGAATATATGATAATCGGAGCAGGAGACCAATATTCCCGTTTCTTTTATTCCCAGCTCGCGCACGAGCTTGAAGTCGCTCTCGGTGGCGCGTATCCAGGTGGTTATCTCGGGGAACTCAAGCCCCAGTTCCCTGCAGGCGTTGAGTGCCTTGCGATCATTTTCGCTGTAAACAAAAAACTCGGTGGATCTTATTATCCCCTTCGGTCCTCCCAGACGCGAGAGCATTTTGTATATATCCACGATCTGACGGGGAGAATACGGCGCCTGAGACTGCATACCGTCACGAAAGGTCGTGTCGGTGATCCACACTTCCGCGGGCATTCCCAGAGGCACGCGACGATGATTGAACGGAACCTTCGGGACCTCCTCGTAGGTATACACCTCGCGATACAGATTCGGCTCGGCAACATCTTGCAGTGAATATTTATATGATTTCTGCTCAAGCAGATTTGATTTCGGCGATATTTCAAGCATTTTCGACATTCTCCAAAAAAATTATTTATTCGAATTGAATGCTATTATACACCATATCGCACTTTTTTGCAATAGCGAAAAGCGTTATTTTGCAATTTTTGTTATCGTGTTATTTCATTTTCGGTATTTTTCGCCCCCCTCCGTGCGCTTTCAAAGTTTTTTTGAATTTGCCACATCATCGCTTTTGCATTTCGGATCATTTCGGCACGAGCATTCGGCACCCCGTCTCGCATTATTTTTTTATTTTTTAAAAATATAACAAAAAGCACTTGATTATGAGCGAAAAATATGAGATAATATATATATCGTAATTTTATCACATAAATATTGAGGTGTTATACTATGCTTGATTCTCACGAGCTCCAATATCACATAAACTGTCGCCGCGGAGATGTCGGCGAATATTGCATACTGCCGGGCGACCCGGGAAGATGCGAAAAGATCGCAAAATACTTCGATGACGCCCGTCCGGTAGCATATAACAGAGAATACAACATTTACACCGGATCGCTGCTCGGTGTACCGGTGTCTGTCTGCTCGACCGGCATCGGCGGTCCGTCGGCGGCAATAGCCATGGAAGAGCTCGCCGCATGCGGCGTGCACACCTTTGTGCGCGTCGGCACCTGCGGAGGAATCGCGCAGAAGGTCCGCGCGGGAGATTGCGTCATCGCCTCGGGAGCGGTACGCCAGGAGGGCACCTCGCGCGAATACGCGCCGATAGAATTTCCCGCCGTGTCGGACACCGAGGTGCTGTCGGCTCTTATTTCGTCGGCAAAGGAGCTCGGCTTCACCTACCATGCGGGAGTCGTGCAGTGCAAGGATTCATTTTACGGTCAGCACAGTCCGCAGCGCATGCCAATAGCGAACGAGTTGCTTGAAAAGTGGGAGGCATGGAAGCGGCTTGGCGTGCTTGCCAGCGAGATGGAATCCGCGGCGCTCTTTACCGTCGCCGCCGCTCTCGGTGTAAGATGCGGCTCGGCCTTTCATGTCGTTTGGAATCAAGAGCGCGCCAACCTCGGTATCGACCGGGACGCCTCCGAAAATCATGACACGGACCGCGCCATTCGCGTTGCCATAGGCGCGATCAAGAGCATGATCGAAGACCGCCGATAGGACTCAAGGAGAGTATTTGATAATGAATTCCGTAAAAAAAATACTCACACGCACAGCGGCATATTACACCGTCGCCGTGGGGCTTTACAGCTTTGTGATATTTGCCATGTATTCAAGCGAGGAGGGCGGCGCACTGCTCTCGGCAAAAAGGATATTTCTTCTGTTGCCCTTCTGCCTCTGCATCGCTCTTGCGAATACGGCTCTCGCCGCAAAAAGCCTGCCGCGCGGCTTGGGATATCCCCTGCACTGCGCAGCGACCATGCTTGGGATCTATCTCTGCGTCCTGCTTCCCGCGGGGCTTGAGAGCCGCGAGCGCCTTGTCGGATTTTTTACGATACTTACGATCTACCTTGCGGCAATGCTCGTGTACGCGCTCGTGAGCCGCCACATAAAGAAGACACTGAAAGAAGAAAACAATTACCGTGCTCAATTCGCCGAACGCGGAAAATCGAAACGTTGATCATCCCCGCATTCCCGCGCACATACAAAAAACTCACGAGATCCGTCGAACAAATCAACGGACCTCGTGAGTTTTATTGTTGGTTTTATTATTTTATGAAGCTTATTTTTTCTTCATATCGGTGCCCCAACTGCCGACCTGCGCGGTCATGCTCGCACCCATGGGACCGGGAACTCCGTCAAGCTCGGCTGCCTCGTAGCGGCGCCATTGCTCCCAATAGAGTCTGCCGTATTCGTTCTTTTCGTCCTCCCATTCGTCGCGAAGTCTGAAGAGCTCCGCGTGCAGCATATCCGATAGCCCGTCATAGCCCGGAGCGCCGAAAAGATTGTTTTTCTCCCACGGATCTGCGGCAAGATCGAATATCTGCGTCAGCTTCAGCTCGCGCGAGCGGAATTCGATAAGCTTATAATTCCCGACGATAACGCCGCGAATACGCGCCTGGAACGCAATATACAGTGCCTCGCGCGGAGAGGGCTCACCGTTCGTTATCGTCCGCGCAAAACTGCGCCCTTCCACAGAATTCGGAATACCTACACCGCAGATATCGCACAGCGTCGGATATATATCCATAAGATATACCAGCTCGTCGCTTATTACATCAGCGGGAATACCGGGACCCGACATCAACAGCGGCACGCGAATGCTGTGCTCGTAAATATTCTGCTTTCCCATAAGCCCGTGCTGACCTATGGCAAGACCGTTATCGCCGCACATAACGATTATCGTGTCGTCAAGCATGCCGCGACGGCGCAGCGCGTCGATAACTCTGCCTATGCAATCGTCGATATGACTGATCATCGCGTAATAGTCTGCAATATGCTGCCTTACGCGCTCGGGTCGGCGCGGATATGTCTCGGTATTCTCGTCGCGTCCGCGCGCCGCCCAGCCGTAGGAAAACGCCGGCATTTCGGCAAAATTGGGCGGCAATGTTATCTTTTCCGGGTCATACATATTGCGATATTTTTCAGGCATGGTGCGCGGATCGTGCGGCGCAAGGAAGGAAAGATACATAAACATCGGCGCGTCGGACGTGTAATTCTCTATCCGATCCACGGCTGCCGCGGTAAAGAGCTCGGTCGAATGCACGCCCGCGGATATCTTCTCCGCCCTGACTTTTACCGGTATTTCGTTAGCGGTGAAATTCGGCGTGAAGGCTATCTCATGCGAATATTCGCCGTCGGCGTGATAATCGTTTACCGGAACATTCCAATGATCCCACATGCCGCCGAAGAATATCTCCGCCCCGTCGTCAAAGCTGCGGGCATAGCTCTCCACTCCGTTATGCCACTTGCCTATACCTATGGAATGATACCCCGCGCCGCGCAGACATTCACCCAGCGTGGTGTCGCACCCCGGTATATTTTTTCCGCATTCCTCCAGATGAAACAGCGTTCTGCCGGAATTGAGCATGGCACGGCTCGGCATGCACACCGCGGAGGTGGTACCGCCCGGAATGTGCGCATTTGTAAACGCCATTCCGCGATGCACGAGCATGTCGAGATTCGGGGTGCTTATCTCCTCGTTTCCGAGCGCGTGTATCGTGCCGTAACGCTGATCGTCGGTCAGCAAAAACAAAATATTCGGACGCTTTGAACTGTTTGACATTATACAACAATACCTTTCTTTGCAACGGAATGTCTCGCAGAAGAGACATTCCGAATTTTTTCCGTTTGTATTTTTAATTAATTATTATTTCGACCGATATATCCGAAGCGCTCCCGTGCGCTTCAAGGCATGCAGAAGTACGACACCTCCCACCCATGCGCAAACCAGCTCGCCTATTCCGGTCGTCAACGCAAAATACCACAGCGCCCCCTCCAAACCGTATGCGTATTTAAGCACGAGCGGCACCGCAATGACGTTTGCCGCAACATACGGAAGCGGCGCAAGATACGGCTTCGACCTCAGCGCACGAACTCCCAGCATTCCGACAAGGGATGCAAGCGTACCGAACAAGATATCCCATATCACTCCGCCCGTCAGAAGGTTGGCGAGCAAGCAGCCGAGGGTCACTCCCGGAACAGCCGCCGGCATCAGCACTCCCAATATGCATAGTGCCTCGGAAATGCGGAATTGTATTATTCCGCTTGAAAGTCCCAACGATGCCGAAATGAATGTCATGATGACATATGTCGCCGCTATTGCCGCACCGAGGCAGCATTCGCGCAGCATTTTGCCTGTTTTTTTATTCATCTTAAAATTACCGAACATATATCGTCGATATATGCTCCGCCGCGCGGTCGGCGCGGCGACTTTTACGGATCGCGCCGCAAAAGCTTTTTCCTTTCCGCTTTAGTTTTGTTTTACGTGAGGAAGCTTACGAACTCACAATTGTTTTTTTTAAGCTTGGTGATTAAATTATATAATGATTTATATCATGATGTCAAGCATCAATCCTCAAGGCTTCGCCTGATAATGCGGCAAAGCTTTTCGGTCGCCGCGGCAGCCTCGCGAGGTTCCGCCCCGCTTGCGGAATATTTTGCCTTTTCAAAGGTCGCTGTTATCATCGCCAGCTCGTCGTCGGAAGCGATGCTGCGTCTTTTCAGCTTGCGATGAAGTTCGCGCGGCGTGTCGCTGGTCTTCGCGAATTGCGGAATCTTATACATCTGCCGCGCAAAGACCGCATATGCATAGCAAAGCTTTGCATTTTCGTTCGGAGCGGCACGCAAGCCGGCAGAGAACTCCCGCCAACCGAAGCGCCGCGCTCCGAGCTTATCCGCTCGCTCGTCATTAAACGAGGAGACCAGCTTTTCCTCGGTGTCGAGATAGCTCAGCTGCTCATCCTCTCGCATGTTTGCGATAAAATATGTCATGCTGTCCGAGATCGGAGAAAATATAAAATCCATAAGCCGCAAAATGAACCTTTTTACAGCATCGATCAGCGATCTGATCTCGCCTTGACGCCTAAAAAGAAAGATAATAAGCGCCGGCACGCTCAGCACGACAAATACCAAAAACATATAATAATTCACCGTGTCATCGGCTTCCTTGGCGCCGAAAACATACAGATTGAATAGGCTCAGGCGCTCATCTGAGCTTCCCGAACCCAAATAATCCGACGAGCTCGTGTCCGACTTGGAATAAACTATCATATAGAGTATCGATTTTCCGATCACCGCAAGACCGGTCGCCACCATATACCCGCCGCCCATCAGCAGCAGCGTGAATAAGAAGAAGACACCGGCAAGCCTCAGATTATACCTGCGTGCCTCGGGAGACAGAAATGCCACCACTGTCCCGCGATAGGTGCGCGTCAGCGACTGCTGATTCAGCGCCAGCGACATCATAAGAATATATCCCATAAGGCTCAGCCCGATCATGGCGCCCCCGCCTCCGATATATCCGTAAAACACATATGCTACAAACATAACGCCCACCGAGGTGAACATCGTCTTTTGCGATATCAGCCTCTCATGCGGAATAAACCAAACAACGACGCCGCATATCATTATCGCGTCAAAAAACAGCATAACGGCCACCGGCAACACGGAATCCTCATCGTAATATGAGCCCGGAGTGTTCACAACATATCTGTATTCAAGCTCGGCGGCAAGCTTCATCACCAAAATGCCGCATATTCCTATGATAAGCATAGGCACCAAAGCCCCGACGAGGTTGAAAAAGCCGCCCTCCGCCTCATAGCCGCCGCTGTCGTTTTCGCGACTTATACGCATAAGTTTTGCCCAAAGAGACATCAAAAAATATCCCGCAAAAAACAGCAGCGCATTTATGCCGAAGCCGATACAGCCTATCCCGGACGCCGAGTATATCCCCGAGGTAAGGACGGACAGAATAAAATAAAGAGACATAACACCCATGGCGCGATATGCGCGGGCGTACTTTTTCTCGTTGTCGTAAAGCACTCTCATCGTTATGCCCCCTTTGCATTAATATAATATCTTTACAAAGCTTTTACAAACTGAAAAACACGTCGATATCCCCGGGTATGGTCCCCACGGCGTTGCGAGTGGTAACGATATAAAACACCACGTTTATCCCATGCTCGCGCATCACGCGGCAAAAGTTTATCATTCTGTCGTCGATATACGCCGACACAATGATAAGATTCTCGTTCTCGCCGAAGAGCTTGGGGGATGCCGCCATATGATCGAACATCATCTCGGGCGGCGCGGATATCTCGAGCGGCAGCATTGCCAGCGTGCGCATGGCATCTATCATCTGTCTGCCGCCGCGCCAACTGCCGCACACCGAATAACCCATCTCCCCGCGCTCGTCATCACCGAGCTTTATAAAGCACTCCTCGCCGCCGTCCGAGACTATCGGAGCATTGACGATCAGGCGCGTCGGAACATCCTCGGCGGCGATCCTGTCAAGCAGTGACGCGGCGACGGTTATTCCCCGCTCCACCGACGCTGGGGTTGACGGAGTGTCCCTTCGCTGTTCAATTCCGCGCGAATTCATGTTCAGCAGCACCGAAAAACGCGGGCGCACCGTTTTTTCTTCAATATTTACCATAAGTCTGCCGTGCACCGCGGTCGATTTCCAGTTTATTCGATTCATCGGATCGTGTATCGTATATTCACGCGAGCCGCAGATGCGCTGAGGGTCGGTTATAGGGCAGAGCTGCGATATTATGTCCCCGCCGAGATAACGTGAGGACGCAAAGCTGCCGCCGAGCGGCTCGGGGAGAGGCAGCACCACGACCGAGGTCGCCCTTCCCTCTTGCGGCTCAAGCGCACGAGATATCGTGTTGAGCCCCAGAATGTCGCTCACGCTGACTATCACGCCGCCGAGCTTATATTCTCCGCGCTTTTTGGCTCTTACGCGCCAGCGGCGGCGCACCCTTGCGTTGCTGTGAAGCACAAAAAGCGATTGCACCGAACGCGTGGTGCTTATCTTCCTCTTGCCGCCCGCCTCGGTCTCTATCAAAGTAAATTCAAGCCCCTCCGGCAGGTCGGAGTCGGCTTTGAGACACGGAATGGGCAGATGCCCCTCGTTGCGTATCTCCTCATAAAGATATATATCATCCCCAACCGTAACCTCAGCGGAGGAAAAGGATGCGGTATACGTCAGCTGCTTGAACGCCAGCCGTTTATACAGAATATATTCCGCCACCACCGCGGCGATCATGGCAATAAATGCCGCCAAAAACAGCATGACGCACCTCCTTTGAACCGGAATTACAAAGATATCAGTTCTTATTAACCGTCCTCAGCTTGCGCCGAGCGGCGCGGGAACGCTGTCAAGCACGAATTCCACCAGCTTTTCGTTTGTATCGGAAAGCTTTACCGTTCCCTGCGAACGCGCGATGATACGGTGCGCAAGCACCGGCACCGCCACCGCTTTGACATCATCGGGAATAACATAATCGCGTCCGTCCATGGCGGCTGCGGTGCGGGATGCGGCAAGCAGAGCAAGCGTGCCGCGCGGGCTGACGCCCAAACGAATTCGCTCATTGTCGCGCGTTGCGGCAACGATGGCAAGCATATAATCGCGCACGACCGGCGAGACGCGCACACTCTTTACCGCCTCGGCGGCGGCAACTATATCATCGGCAGAAGCAACCGCCCCAAGGTCATCAAGCGGAGAGCGCGAGCCTCCGTAGCTGTCCATCATAGCACGCTCGCTCTCGACCGCGGGATAGCCGAGCGACAGCTTCATTAAAAATCTGTCGCATTGCGCCTCCGGCAACGGAAAGGTTCCCACCGACTCTATCGGATTCTGCGTCGCTATGACCAAAAACGGACGCGCCATCGGATATGTGACTCCATCCACCGTCGTTTGAGCCTCACCCATGCATTCCAAAAGCGCCGATTGCGTTCTGGGTGTCGTGCGGTTTATCTCATCCGCAATAAGTACATTGGTGAAAACGGGACCGGGGCGAAAAACGAAATCCCCACTCTTTTGATCGTAATAATTGATGCCCGTCACATCCGAGGGCAAAAGATCGGGGGTGAACTGTATTCTTTTGACCTCTCCCGACATCGAGCGCGCAAGCGCACGCGCCAGCGTGGTCTTTCCGGTCCCCGGAATGTCATCAAGCAGAACATGCCCGCCGCAAAGCAAAGCATTGACTATCATTTTGATCTCGGCATCCTTGCCGAATATGACCTTACCTATATTGTCGCATACGGCTCTTGCCAATGCACAGGCTTCCTTTATCTCCATACCTCGCTCCATCCCCACCGCTCGGCGCGGCGCAGCTTTTTCGACCGCGGCGCGGTGCTTTCGTTACACATATTATATCACGCGTTCACGTGATTGTCAACCACCGTGCACAATATTATTAAAAAAACATTGTCGCTCGCGCGCGGGTGTGCATAAAATGCTCATGAAGCATAAAAGCAGGAGGCTCCAAACCATGCAAAGCAATAAATGCGAATATCCGTCGCTTGACGGCACGATAAAGAATTGTCGCCTCGCCTGCGAGCTGAAGCGGCAATATTTTTGCGAGCTGAACGCAGTGTCGGAATACATATATCAGAGCATCATGTTCGAGGAGGCAATGCCCGAGCTTGCGGCAATATTTGAGGATATAGCCATTGACGAGATGCGGCATTTCAGAATGCTTGGCGAGCTGATGCGCCTTTTGGGGCGTGATCCCGTCATCAATATGGCACTCAGAACGAGCGGCGGACTGATGATGTGCACCGACGTCGAATCTCGCGCTCCGGTCGCGGCGGTACGCGAGCTTGAGCGAAACATTGCCGACGAGAAAGCAGCGTACAAAGAATATCTAAGACTCGGGTCTCTTGCCGAGCAGCTTGGCGAGCTTCCCGCCGCCGCACTGCTTCGCCGCTTATCCGAGGATGAGCAAGCACACCTGCTGCGTCAGGAGGCGCTGTTGCGTAAGCTTATCTGAAAAAACGGCAAGAACCGCATACGCAGGACGATTTTTTTGATCTTTCCGCGCTAAATCTCATCTTTTGTCATCTTTGCTATTGATTTTTTTCTTCAAATAGAGTAAAATAGTTAGTGTATAAGCCGGGCGCGGGAAACGCAAGTCACTTTGCTTTCGCTCCCGCCGCCGCGTCGATCGCTTGCGACCGACGAAAAGAATAAGAAAAAAAGAAAAGGAAAGGCATTTTATCATGGCTCTTGTTACGACCAAGGAAATGTTC
>CAZPYK010000058.1:0-10159 GCA_964590755.1 uncultured Ruminococcus sp.
CACTGCCTCTTTTCCTCACGGTAAGGGGATTTTACTTTGGCAACTTACCAAAAAGTTTTTACCTTCTTTTGGCTTTGACGTATTTTTTAGGTGGCTTATGCGATTAAATTACATTTTTTTCGCCCGAAAAATATTTTTTCGCATTTTCATATTAAAAAACAATATCGGGCAAAAAAATCCGCAATTATCGCCGGCGATCACTTAATGCTTAATCTTGAGCATGGTTTGGACGGTTCTTTTGATTATACCGGCAAAACAATTATTACATACAGCACTTCATAGCTTTAAAATTTATTGAACAACGATGACGCATCCTCTATACAATAAACCGAGCGTGCAAGCACGCAATATAAAGCAAAAGCATGCAATTTTTCGACAAATATCGAAAAACTCATTGACAAAAAACGATTTTTTCATATAATATTAGTAATGTAAAAAGATAGGATCGGTTCAGCCATGCTTAAGGTAGTAAAATTCGGCGGCAGCTCGCTTTGCGACGCTGCACATTTCAAGCTTGCCGCGGATATCGTCAAATCGGACGCATCACGTCGATATGTCGTCCCATCGGCGCCGGGAAAACGCTTTTCTGATGACATAAAGGTCACGGATATGCTCTACACCTTCCACAAGATGGTGCGCGACCGCGAGGATGCGGAAAGCATCGACGCATATTACGACCTCATCTGCACCCGCTATAATGAAATAATCGATGAGTTGGGGCTTGATCTTGACATTTCGCACGAGCTGATGTATATCAAAAATGCGATACTCGGACGCGCGGGACGCGACTTCGCCGCCAGCCGCGGAGAATACCTCAGCGGTCTGATACTCGCAAAATATCTCGGCTATGATTTTATCGACGCGGAAAACGTGATATTCTTCACCGAGACCGGCGCCTTTGACGCCGACAGAACACAGGAGCGCATGCGGTGCGAGCTTGCGCGGCACGAGCGCGCCGTCATTCCGGGATTTTACGGCATCATGCCCAACGAAACGATAAAGACCTTCTCGCGCGGCGGCTCGGATGTGACGGGCTCTATCGTTGCGCAAGCCGCAGAGGCCGATCTTTACGAAAACTGGACGGATGTTTCCGGCTTTAAGATGGCAGATCCGCGCATCGTCGACAATCCGCTTACAATAAAGACCATAACCTATCGCGAGCTTCGCGAGCTCTCGTATATGGGTGCGACCGTGCTTCACGAGGAGGCCATCTTCCCGGTGCGCTATGCCGGCATCCCAATAAACATTCGCAACACCCTGCGCCCGCAGGATCCCGGAACGATGATAGTTGCCGCCGCGCAGGATTACGACAGCGAGCATGTCATCACCGGCATTGCGGGCAAGCGCGGATTTACCGTTATCACGCTTGAACAGGATATGATGAATTCGGATTCCGGATTCGGCAGACGCGTATTGGAGATATTCGAGGAATACGGAATAGCGTTTGAGCACCTGCCATCCGGCATCGACACAATGAGCGTTGTGCTTGAGAGCGCTACACTTGAGGGTCGGCGCGAGCGGATAATCAACTCGCTTCGTCGTTCGTTGCGCCCCAACAGCATCACGATCGAGGATAATGTTGCGCTGATCGCCGTGGTCGGTCGCGGAATGGTAAAGGCACACGGCACCGCGGCGAGAGTTTTTTCCGCCATTTCCGCCCGTGAGATCAACGTAAGAATGATAGACCAGGGCTCATCCGAGCTCAATATCATCATCGGAGTCGAGGAACACGATTTCGAAGATGCCATTCGCGCCATCTATTGCGAATTCGTGAGATAACTCGGTCGCACAAAACTTCTCACGCTTCAAGAATTCCAAAGCGTTTGCTTTCACATAAATATCATCAAAGATCGCGCGGCTCCCGCAAAATGCGGAAGCCGCGCTTAATTTATCGTCCTTTATACAAACTGTGAATTGTAGAGACCCGCGTAGAAGCCTCCTGCCGCCATCAATGTCTCGTGATCGCCCTGCTCGATAACATCTCCGTCCTTCATCACAAGGATAAGATCCGCATTTTTGATCGTCGAAAGTCTGTGTGCGATAACAAAGCAGGTACGCCCCTTCATAAGTCGGCGCATAGCCTCCTGTATTTTATGCTCTGTCCGCGAGTCGACGTTTGACGTTGCCTCGTCGAGTATGAGCATAGAAGAATCCGCAAGCATTGCGCGAGCTATGGTCAGCAGCTGCTTCTGGCCCTTGGATATACCCGAGCCGTTGTCGGTCAGTAGGGTATCATATCCCTGCGGCAGCGCCTCGATGAAGCCGTCGATATGCGCGGCGCGCGCGGCGGCGCGTATATCCTCATCGGTCGCGCCTTCCTTGCCGTATGCGATATTCTCGGCAACAGTCCCGCCGAACAGCCATGTATCCTGCAGCACCATGGTATACGCCGCGCGAAGCGAGCTGCGCGTGACCTTTCTTATCTCACTGCCGTCTATCCCGATACTTCCGGAATCGATATCGTAAAACCGCATCAAAAGATTGATCACGGTCGTTTTTCCGGCACCGGTGGGGCCGACTATCGCTATAGTCTGTCCCGCCTCGACGTTCAAGGTCAGATCCTTCAATATTATCCTGTCCGCAGAATACCCGAATCTCACATGCTCTATGTCCACCTCGCCGCGCACATCGGAAAGCACCTCGGAATCCGCGTCGTCGACAGGCTCGGGCAGCTCGTCCATTATTGCGAATATCCGCTCCGCGGCGGCAAGCGCCGATTGCAGATCCGCCAAAATATTGGCGAATTCGTTTATCGGACCCGCAAATTTGCGCGAATATTGCACGAATGAGGAAAGTCCTCCGAGATCGAGAAAGAGCAGAGATGTCGGCATCACCGCACCGGTGAGCGAGAGCATGAAGAAGATACCGCCGACCATTATGACCAAGGATATCGAAAGATTGTTTATAAAATTCACCGACGGACCTATCGCCGCACCGTGGTAATCGGCGTTGTAATACGCGCGCCCCGCATCGTCGTTGCGCTCGTCAAAGCGTTTGACTATGGTCGCTTCCCTACCGTATGCGCGAATGGTACGCTGTCCCGAAAGCATCTCCTCGGCATATCCGTTGAGCTCGCCCAGCTTTGCCGAGCGAAGTCTGAAGAGCGGCCGCACCCTTTTGCTCTTGATACGCGTCAAGGCTATCGAGATCGGAACGGTCACGACAAATATCACGATTATCACCGGAGAGATCGATATCATCATACCGAGCGAGAAGACCACCGTAACAATGCTTGAACAGATCTGAAGCAGATCGTGAGACAGCGACGCGTTCACCGTGTCCACATCGTAGGATATATGGCTTATGATATCTCCCGTGGCATGCGTATCGAAATATCCAACCGGAAGCAGCATAAGACGATCGAATATCTCTCTTCGAAGCGTGTATGTTATCCTCTGCCCGAGCTTTACGAGAATTATCGCAAGGCAGAGCGAAAGCACCGCCGAGCCGGTATAGCTCAACACCAACAGCCCCGCATATTTCAATACCGTGTCCATATCCACGGCTCCGCTGCCCAGATCGATGGCGTTTATCGCTTCACCGGAAAGCTTCGGACCTATAAGTCCCAAAAGATTCGACGACAGCATCAGCAGAAGTGCGGCGAACACGAGCCAACCGCTGCGCCACAAATATCCGCCAAGACGCAACAGCACTTTGCGGCGGGTCTTGGTGTCAAGCTTTTTGACGCCGCTCGAATTGTTGGGATTGCTCTGCGCGCGCGGATCTCCGAGCATCCCCTTGCCGCCCATTTTTCCGTTATTCAAGGAAAGCACCTCCCATCTGAGATTCGCTTATCTCGCGGTAGATGTCACAGCTCGCCATGAGTTCCTCGTGAGTTCCCGCGGCTACCGCCTTACCTTCGTCAAACACCAAAATGAGATCGGAATTCATCACCGAACTGACTCGTTGCGCCACCACGATGACGCTGCCGCCTTCCGATGATACCTCCTCGCGCAACGCACGTCTGAGAGCCGCATCGGTCTTATAGTCAAGCGCGGAGCTTGCATCATCCAGCACCAATATCGCGGGAGCGGCGGCGATCGCGCGTGCTATCAGCAAACGCTGGCGCTGTCCGCCGCTGATGTTCGTCCCCTTTGATGTCAGCATGTGCTCGTACCCGTCGGAAAATTCCTCGATGAAATCCTTTGCCTGAGCTATCCGTGCGGCACGAACTATGCGCTCGTGAGACAAACCTCTTCCAAGGTCGATATTCGCCTCCACCGTGTCGGCGCAGATAAAATCATTCTGCATGGCAATTCCGAACATCGCATGCAATTCCTCGGTCGGGATCGTCTTGATATTTCTGCCGTCGATGCGCACTTCTCCCTCGGTAACGTCGTAAAAGCGCATCAGCAAAGACAAAAGAGTGGTCTTTCCGCTGCCCGTCGCACCGATGATACCCAGCGTACCGCCGCGCGGCAGAGAAAAACTGATATCATTTAATATCCTTCCGCCATTGTTATAGCCGAAGCTCACGTGATCGAAAACGATACCGCTTTCGCGGCGACGGCGATATTTATCGGAATCCTCGACAACGAGATCGGTGGGAGCGATCAGCACCTCCTCAATGCGCCGCGCCGACGCGCTTGCCTTTGAGATTATCAAAAAGATGCGCGACACCGACATCATGGCAAGCGATATAAGAGTAAAATATTGAATGAAGGCAATTATCTTTCCGGGCTCGGAGGTGCCCGCGCGCACCCGAAGCGCCCCGACCACCACGACCGCAGTGATACCCAGATTCATGAACCAGTTCATAAGCGGATGAGCCGATGACATTATGGCATTCGTGCGTCCCTCGGTCTCCGCAAGCGCGGAATTCTCTTTATCGAAGCGCCGCCTTTCGTGGTCGGTCTTTGAGAGTGCCTTTATCACCCTTATTCCCTGCGCATCCTCGCGCACGACACGGGTCATGGAATCCACCGCCTCGCGGACCTTGGTATACAGCGGAAGCCCGCGACCGGTTATACCGTAAACGGCAAGAAATATAAACGGCAGAACTCCAACCATCACCAGTGTCAGCACCGGATCGAGCGTCGCCGTTATGGCGAGTCCGCCGAAGAGCAATATCGGAGCCCTGACCCCCATACGCTGCATCGTGTTGATGAAATTATGTATATTATATGTGTCTCCCGTCAACCGACTCTCAAGGCTTTCTATCGTAAAGCTGTCTGTCTGCGCCGCCGAAAGCCGCATGGTCTTGTCAAACAGATCATGCCTCACCGCAAGCGCGACATCCTTTGCGGTACGCGCCGCCATACGATTTGCGGTTACGTTGCCGATAACTCCCATCAACGCGCACAGTATCATCGCCAAAGCCCAAAGTACTATGCGCACGGCTCCGCTCTTAAGATCGGGAGCCGCCTCGTCTCCGAGCGGCTTTATCACATTTTGGATTATGTGGCTTAAGATATACGGCAGCGCCAGCTCTATCAGCGTTCCCAGGACCTTGATCGAAAGCGACAAGCACATAAAGCGGCGATGCGGCTTGAGATATGCAAGGATCGTTCTCATTGCACTTCATCCTCCGATCCGAGCTCAAGCGAGAGCTGTGCATACTCCGCCGCACGTTTGGCAAGACGCGAGAGAGTTATCACAAAAAGCTCCATTTCCTCCTCGCTTATATCCTCGGTAAGATACGCATTCCACTCGCGCGACGTTTCCTTTATTTTCGGAAGCATCTCCCGAGCCTTGTCCGTGGGGTAAACGTTGGTCACACGCTTGTCCTCCTCGTTCTGTCTGCGTTCCACATAACCGCAGCGCTCCAGATACGCCAGATTGCGCGTAACATTGCTTTTGTTGATATATATCGTCTTGCTCAGCCTATCCTGGGATATACCCGGATGTCGGCACACCGACAATATCAGCGCCGTGTGCGCGGCACCTATATCGGTATCCTTTAGTTTGTCGCCGCGCCAGATGGCACCGCAACGGCTGATTATATTGATATTTCGCATGAATGCCGGCATTTTTCACACCTCCGTATAAATAGTCCTCTTTCGAAAAAGCGGGCTGTCAAAAAACAAAATGCTTTCGACAGCCCGCGCACGGCAGATCGTTGCGCATGCAACCGTCTGCTCTTATTATATCATAATTCGATCACAAAATCAATCGTTTTGCGAATAATTTTCCTGCCTGTTGTTTTCTCCCTTCACGGCAGCATGTAAGCCAGAGGCGGCGGTATATGTGGAATTTATATCCTCGTCGAGCAAAAGCGAAAGCTGATTTTCGTGAATGAATTCGATCACGACACCGGGAGAAACGTTTGACAGCGCCGCCTCGCCGAGATCCGAAGCCACGCGATAGCCCACCTCGCCGAAGGTGTTGGAAAAGAATTCCGAGAGCAGGATCTTGTCCCATTCTCCGCCCTCTGCGAATTGTATGAGCACAGCAGGTGAGATCGGTATTTCGGAACGATATTCCGAAAGCGAATATGTAAGCTCGGTATCCCCCAGATAACCGTAGGACATGTATTTTTTCTTTGAATCGCTCGGCAGCGCCAGCGTTCTGTTCTTGACAAGCTTTTCAAGCCCCGCGCGACGCGCAAGCGCACGTCCGTCGGTCGTGTGCGTGTATATGTCGAGCTCGTCCGCAACAAGTATGTTGTGTCCCTCGGTCGCCGAGTCGGAAAGCGCCTCCGCAACGGCGCGATAAAGATAATACGCACCCGCCGCATTCAGTGAATTTTCGGTATTGTTGTAAAGCTGCCCGTTGCTTCCTGCGGAGATGAGCGCGTCGGTCGGATCCAAAAAGCATGACTCTCCCAGCTCCTCAAGGCGTTTTCCGAGCCGCTTGAGGCGTGTATCAGAGCTGATCTCGCCGAAATAATCGGGCAAAGCATCCGCGCACACGGTCTGCGAGTTCGGAATGACTACCAAAAGGTATTCTATCCCGCGCGTGCCGTAGGCGCGACGTCGCTGACGAACGGCGCGAGCCATTGCGTCGGTCTCGGTATCGTCCACCGCCAGCTCCCCGATATAATCCTTTACATAATCATAACCATACGCCTCGTTGTATGCTTCAAACAAAAAGCCGTTCTTGCCGACCATGAGCGTGTCATCATCGATATTGCCGAAAAGCAGATAATCGAGCTTTGATATGCGCTCTCGCATATCGCTGTTTTTATAAAACACCTCGTTTATCGCATAGATCCCCGAAAAATCATACTTCTCACCGTCGTAATATTCCTCGCACAGGGCGTCGGCGCTCATCATTGACGAGATACCGAAGTATATCGCCCCCGAGAGCAATATGCCGATAAATACCACACAGCATATCAGCGCCTCGCCGATGCTTGCCGCGCCCCACTCGCGGGTCTCGGCATCTACCGTTGCTTTTATATCGTTATCATTACCGTTCATCATATTCGAACCGTATTCCTCTCATTTGGCATCGGGAATGCAATACATATAATTATAATGTAATATATTTGAAAGGGAGCTCGGCGTATTCCGGATATTGCGGCATGATCACAAAGACGCTGAAGACAAACGCCGCCGCGATACCTGCGGCATATATATACCGCATAATGCTTCCCACTCTCCCGCGTGAGAGCCGCGGCGCACATCTGTCGAATACGGCGGGAAGCGTAAGCATAAGCGCACAAACGACCACCCATGCATACTCGCGATTGAATATCACCATATAGATCCTATAGGATTGATACGAGCCTATCGACGTAAGAGACGCGATATACTCCATAAACTGATCGACCGAGCGCAGCTTCACCTGCACCCAAAAGGCAGACACCAGCACGAGCGTCATTCCGCGGCCTATACTGCGTGTCATCAGATTGCGCCGCATTGGCGAGGGACGCTCGGTGCCGTTACCGTATGCGCGCCCGCATGCCACCCAAAACATCAGCGGCAAAAAGGCGAGCAGCATCGGGAGCGACGCCTTGAACCACAGCGCACTCATCGCCGCCATCAGCATACCGACAATAAAATACACAACGCGCAGATCGCAACGTGAGCCTCGCTTTTTCACGCCGGCCCTTGCCGCTCTCTCTATCGGCTCGGCAAAATAATCCTCGATAAAGAAATAAAGACTGCCGAAAAATCTTTTCAGATATTCGGTGGGAGAGCAGGCAGCAAACGGATAGTAAAAATCGGGTTCAAGGCGAATGCCCATTATCCGCGCAATACCTCTGCCCATGTCCGAATACCCCGAAAAGGCAAAATAGACATTCGTCAGCATGAGCAGTACCAAAAACACACCCACCAGCAATTGAAGTGAATTGGCGGATGTCACAGCCGTGCTTATCTCGTCATACGCATCGGCAAGTATTGCCGAAATGCCTATCCGCTTTATAAATCCGCGCGCGAAGAGCAGCAAGCCGTCTGCCATTCCCGTCATCGACGGCTTTATCTCATCCTCCGACGTCAAACGAACAAAATCCTTATATTTGACGATCGGACCGGCGATCAATATCGGAAAGAAGCAGATATAAAGCGCGGCATCCGCAAAGCTTTTGGGAGGCTCGGCATCCGAGCGCGAGATATCTATCAACATCGACACCGACAAAAGCAGATATATCGACGCTCCGAGCGGCAAGAATGTCACGTCGTACGCCTCAAGCCGTACCCCCAGATATCGCAAGATCACCAGCATCAGCACATTTATTCCGACGCAAAAAAACAGCATCCTCTTTTTCGATCTCTTGCGGCTGATATAGACCGCATATGAAGCGCAGTAGGAAAAAGCCGCACTCACCGCCAAAAAAAGAATGCTCACCGGGGTCTTGATGTTTGCAAGCACATAAAAGGCTATACTCAAGATGAGGATAGCCTTGCGGCGGTGACGTGTCGGCACAAGTGCCGACACAGCCGCCATTATCGGTAAAAAAATGAATATAAAAAGCGGTGATGTAAATTGCATTTTATAAATTACATTAATCTGCTTCGGACTTCAAATGCGCAAGCTTTTGAAGTCAGTGTGAGGCAACCGAACTTTAAACGAACCTAAATGATCACAAAAAATAAGATTCCGAGAAAGATAAGCAATTCGCCACAGCAAAACACCTCGAATACGCACGCACCCGTGTATATCCACGGCTCCACCGCCTTGCGGTGAAGAAGAAGGGCAAGCCCTACCAGCGCACCCGCAAGCGCCAACGCCGCATTTGCGGAAAGCAGCGCGATGCCGCCGAGCAGCAGTCCGCCGATAATAAGCAATATGACCGCTCCGGCGTATGGATTGCAAGCATCGCCCGCGGCATCGTCATTCGGCATCGGGGCATCCGAGCCTCCGTCGGACGCTCCGATGCTGCCGACCACTGCCGCAACGATCGCTCCGCACACGGCGGTGAGAAAGAGCGACGCAACGGTAAAAAATATCAAAAATCCGAAGGCGACCTTATAGCGCGTCGGCGTGGACGATGCATTCATTCTCAAATGACTTCGGGGTCGACGATCAGTGCTTCAAGCATCGCCTTTGCGGCAAGTATATCGGCTACCTGCTGCTCGCCCGATATCTCGCGCTCGATGGTTATCGCACCGTCGTAGCCTATCGATTTCAGCTTGCCGATAAAGCGGGGATAATCCACAAGCCCCTCGCCCATCGGTCTTTCCTTGCCAAGATGTCTGCCGTCGGTCGGGTATTCGCCGTCCTTGCCGTGAACACCGCGAACATATTCGCCGAACACACCCAGCGCATCCACGGGGTTGCCCTTGCCGTACATCAGCAGATTAGCCGGATCGAGATTTATACCGAGATTTCCGGTTCCCACATCCTCAATGGTACGACGAAGCGTCACCGGCGTTTCCTGTCCGGTCTCAAACAGAAAATACTGTCCGTGCGGAGCAAGCGCATTCCCTATGTACTTAAGCACCGCAACTATCTCGTTATACTCGGTGGTAGCGGGATTTTCCGGCAAAAAGCCGACATGCGTCACAACGTCTGTGACCTCCATACGTCGCGCTATCTCCGCCCCCTTGAGCAGCATGCGCAGTCTCTCGGCGCGATACTCGCGAGGAACCAGTCCCAGTGTCAGCGGGCCCTCGATAAAATTCCAATAGCGTATGCCGTCCCAGCCGCACCAAAAGGCGCTTATCTCAACGCCGTATTCGCGGCATGCCGCGGTGGCACGATCCGCCATTTCGGCAGTGAGAAATTTGCTGTTCCAGCATTTAAGCTGGCAGGTGGGAAGCCCCAGCTCCGC
>CAZPYK010000059.1:0-10118 GCA_964590755.1 uncultured Ruminococcus sp.
TTCAAAAGCTCGGGCTGCTTCTGTGCTGACGGATACAACATTATTATCATTATGTTGCTGACCGTATGATCGTTCTGAAGTAATAGTATCATAATTTTTAGTTTTTGTCAAGATATTTTTGACAAAAAGTTCAACAATACGACAAAAATCGCATACCAAAGGCCGACCAATGACAAGCTTTTTTCACTGGTCTCCTTTGTCATGCGATCAAAACGCAATATCGGAATGCCGATGTCGAATCATCACCACATAATGATAATTATGTGGTAAACGCAAAGAAATAAATGCAGAAGATCGGCAAATAAACGCCGAGGCGTAGCAACATCTTTTGATTTTGGAGGTTCTTATGGCAACAACGATTCCAAGTTATCCGGACACCGAAACAACGTTCCCCCGTACATATCTTGACAGAGAAACCCGTTCAAATCAAAACTATTACTTTGTGAGTTATTCGCATCGTGATCGGAGCAAGGTATTCGGCGCATTGACACGGTGGTATTTGCAAGGAGTAAATTATTGGTATGATAAAGAGCTTGATCCCGGAGATGTATGGAACGAGCGCGTGGAGAGGATTTTGCGCCACGAAAACTGCCGAGGTGCGCTTGTTTTTCTGAGCGAGAACTCGCTGATCAGTAAAGCGGTACGCCGTGAAATCGATATCATGCTTGATCGGCGCGAAAAAGAAGACGGTTTCAGATTGATCCCTATCATTATCGGAACGGATGATATCGAGAATTTGTGTGATAAAGTTATGAATAGCACAAGCATTCCAAATGAAGCCAAACGGGAGTTCTTCGCAGGATATTATACAAAATTCAAAAAGAATTTTGAAGACACACTATATAAAACTTACGATGACGCACTTGAGGAAATATGCGATGTGTGCCAAAGGGCCGGAGTCAACGAGAATCTGTCGTCGAACCTCGGAAATGATGAATTGCGTAGACTGACGTATAGGAACATCGACGGTGAAATGACATTTTCTTTCGGAAAATATCAGTTCGATGGCGGTAAAGGCAGTAAAGAAAAGGATATTGAATGGCTTTTTGTGGGTCGAAGCGGAGACAAATGTCATTTTGTTTCGAAATACTGCATCGATTTTAAGTATGAAAATGAAATTGTTTCGATGATAGAAAATGTCAAAAGCTCCATCGAGACAAATATCGACAAAAATAGAATTCAAATAGTTGACCTTGCGTTGCCGAATGAGGCGTTTTTGAATCGGAATCGCGATCGGATCAAGGCGGCGATTCCTTCCGATTTCGCAGACGGAAACAGGAAGCAGCTGTTGAGATTGTTTTGGATCTCGGAAAACGACGGGCACGACGCCAACAAACATGTTCTGTATAATTCGCAAAACGTTAAAATAGACCGAAAATTCAGCACGGATATGATCAATGCCGGTGTGCGGTTGTTGCTAACCGTCAAAATAATATAAAAGATCGGAGACAAGTAAAATGGAAGAAAAGGCAAGATTAAAAACGATCATATTGAAAGAAAAAGAAGAGGGCGAGCGTTTTAATGAGTATGTTACTTCCGACGTAGTGGCAGCAGAGATCGCACTGGATCTTAAGGAGCTTTTTGATGAGGAGAAGGGTGGATTCCCTCTGTCCGACAAAGTGGGATGCGGTACGATATCAAACGCAATGGCACTTTCAACGATCCTTGAGCTTGAGGATATGGGTGCCGACATTTCGGCTTTGGATGAGGCATTTCGTTCTACAATAAAACAAGTGTTCGATTCGGTGTATAACAACGGGAGTGTGAAGTTCGACGCAACTCCGTATTTCGAGGACGATAACATGGATTCATATGTGGAAACGGCTTCAAAAGTAATGATCATTATGATCGACTTGAGAAAGTACGCTTATAAAAAAGCTATCGAAAAAGTCGATTTCGGAAAACCGTTGGAGCTGAAGGGAGAAGTTGTCGACAGCTTCGAAAAGCTCGCAAAAAAGGCAGAGCAGCTGATCATAGATGCCACCCGGTTCTTGAACGGTGCGGCTCTTCGTGTGGCCGATGAAGACGTAAAAATACGCAAACTTGGCGGAAAGGAAATAGATCGCCAAGATGTCACTCTGGACAAAAAAATCAAGTTTCGAGGTTGGGCGTTTACCAAGCCGCGTGAAGGCGAACATGAAGATTTTTCCACTTCCATCTATTATACATATCACGCCACCAATGCGTATTATTCGCTGTACGAAGCTTATGATGAGATAATCGAGCATGCGCGCCGCACCGGCGTAGAAAATCTGCCCGAAGAAACGACAAAAAAAGCCAACCAAACGGAAAAAGAGCTTTATAAAATAGACAGGGAGTTCGTTAAACAATATTGGAAAGATTGTTTCGACGGATTAAGACAGAGAACAGCGTCTGCCGGACGTTATATCGAAGGCCTGTTGGAAAAAAACGGGGTGGACCTGGCTTACGATTATGTGAGAAGCAATTTTACGGGAATATCCTCATCGCGGATCATAGATTCCAAAGATGCCAACGCGGCCATCAATACCCTGTTTGTTGTGGCAATTTATTTGAATGCAGGTGTGGATGAGGATTATGAATGGGTAAGTAGCCAAGAATCCGATGTCGCCAAAAACAAGGATTGGTTCTACAATCAGATGCAATTTGCGATGTCCAACGTTCGCAAGATCTACAACTCCTTGAAGGTCAACCGGCGTCAGGATCTGATCGATTCGTTTAAGCTCAGGGATTCGCTTCAAAGCGATAAATATCCCGAGCGTTATCAGAAGTTGGTACAGGATTTCAGAAACCAATGTGCCGGTGTCGCGGTCGCGGTTTATGATCTTGTCCCACTTCTTTGCAATACATATTCCACCGTGTTTGACTATTTGATCAAATATCCGCAGAGCGAGATGGGTGAAAACCGCGATCTTGTGTTGGAAAATCGCGTGAAGAAAGAGGGTAAAGAGATATGGCTTTGGGGAGATGCCAACGGCTTCAATGCAAACAACAATCTTTATTATGTTTTTGCTTTGGAAAACTTTTATGATTACTATAATCATTATGAATTTGAGCTTAGCGGGAACGAGAAGAAATGGAAAGAGGAATATGAAAAAAAGATAGATAAGGCGGGCAAAGTAGCCGAACAGGAAAAGAACGAACTCAATCAAAAAATCGCAGACTGGGAAAGAAAGTTTAAAAATAAGGAAAAAGAGCTTGAAAATAAAAAATCAGCTCTCGATGAAGCTGTGACGAAATTGTTTGATGACTTGTTCGAAGGCAAACTGGTAGAAAGCTTGGAAAAATTGTTAAATGAAGCAGCGGACTATAAAACAAAAGAAGGCTCAGTTGATGGTGTACGTGGTGAATTCGAGAATAAAAGTAAATTAAGAATAGCGCTCGCGTTGTATGGCGCGCTGTACATTGAAAAAGACTTCACAACATATGTGTCCGAACATAGTGGTGACGGAAGAAAGAAAGCTATCGATGATGCGATAGCCGCAAAATGGTTGGACAGTAACAAAAATAAAGCAAAATAATTATAACAGGAGAAAAAACATGATCAACATTTCGTTCTTTTCTTACAAAGGCGGAGCGGGTAGGACATCGCTCCTCTACAACACACTGCCTTTTTTGGCGGAAAAGCTGCAGGCAACGGAAGCCGAGCCGATCGTTGTTCTTGATCTTGATATTGACAGCAAGGGCCTGTCTTTCCTCTTGGATAAGCGCAATTTATGCCAAGTCAATACGATTGAGGTGCTTCGCCAAGACAGTTCGTTGGGCTTTAGAGCCGCCGGCGATATTAGTAACCATCCGTTTTTCGGCAAACTGCTTCCGATCGGATATGCTGTGGGATTAGAAGATGACAGATCAATATTGTTTGTGTCCGCTCATCCCAAAGAGGGCGCTCGTTATCTTACCGAAAACGGTAATTACGATCAAGGATCCATTTCCATGGAACTACTCGACACAATCTGTGATAATTATCATTGCAAGGCAATAGTTATGGATACTCCTGCCGGAAATCAGCTATCGGCGGAAAAAGCCCTGGAAATCTCCGACAAGGTCGTTATGACTATGCGTATAACTCAGCAGTTCCAAATGGGCACCGAGGAATTTTTGAGAGCTAAGTCTGCCGTGCGTGACGGAATAGAATACATCGTCGTCCCCAATGCCGTTCCGCCAACCGAAGGTACATTATATGATATCGATCGTATCATGTCGGATATTTCCGATGGCGCCAGGCACGCGCTCGAAGCTAGTGCGAGTTGCTTGAATCTGACGATGCTTGAAAACGGCCGCACCGGTGTAAATGAGGTCAACAGATTCAAGTTCAAGGAGGAGAATTTGCGCAAGATAGAACGGGATGGTACCACCCCGCTTGCGGAGGATGAGAGAAAAGCGGTTGAAATGTATAAGCTGCTCGCGGAGGTGCTGGCAAATGCCGTTAACACTTAAGGAAATGAGAGAAGAGGTTGAGCGCTTAATACCCGATGCCGATTTGCGTCACGTGATCTTCAATAATGAGGATAAAAAGAGCCGCTTCTTGAGCGATAAAAGAAAGTATCTCGGATATTTCTCAAACATCATGACCTTTTCGGCGTTGATGATATGGAACGCTTTTTTGATGTGGAAAAAGAGCGACAGCGAACAGAACAAAGATGGTAATAACTCCTTTTGGCGCATCTACAACATGATGGATAAGGCGTGTGACCCCACGAAATTCAACGGAGATTTCGTGGATGACTTGATGATCAATTTGGATATCGACATAAGATCCGATTCCGGTGACTCGATCACATCATTTTTGGAAATATTACAATTAAAGGAAGCTTTTAAATTTAACAGCGACACATTGTCAAAAACTATCTTTTGGGTGAAGCAAAGCAGGCTGTCGTCGCGTTTTTTGGCAAACGATTTTGATTTTGTTGCTTTCAAAAAGAGTATCAAAATGTTTCCTTATTTGAAAGATGCCAAGCTCCGCTTCCAACCTATGAAAATGGCGCAAAACGGAACTGAGCAAGACAATTATCTAAAGATCGTTTTGAACGTTGAAGACGATTCCTGTATTGCCAAAGATATCGATTTCAACCATTCGGTATGCGTTGTGCAAGATTGGGCAACATACTATATGGAGGATTTTGTCGCACACGATCCCAGACGCTTCGCTATTTCGAATAATAAAAATCAATCCGTTGAACTGAACTATGTTCAACTCGGAGGCGTCGACTCATTTAAGGTCATTTTGAAAAACACACACGATGATGATGACAGCGGAAAACTTGTTATCGTGTCGGATGCGGAAGTTGAGAATTTTTTTTTGAACTGCGATATAATAAATTCCCGAGCAAATGACCACGACGGATCCTTTTTCAGGAATTACGTCCTTTTGAACGACAGATATCTCAAAGGCTTGTCATGCACCGTTTCTGATGCCATTTCAGCGGATATAAAACGTCTCGTTTTGAACAAATATGACAAAAAATATGAAAATGTATTAAAACGCATGAACGCGATCTCGCTTTATAAAGACAAACGTGACGTGTCGGGATATAAATGGGATGAGGTCATATTGTTTTTGCTGCTTGAGGAGGGTGTCTTTGAATTTCTTCGCTTTTTGCTGCTAAAAGGGAAAGCGGAGTATGAAAAGTTTATCAGAGCGTTTAAAATTCGTTGCGGCGATAAAAATGTCGAAGACATATTAAAAAAGGAGAGTTTTATAGAAAAACCGCTTGAAAGAGTGCAGCCGGGTGCTTCCGAGGACGCAAAAGCGGATTCTCAAGCCAGGGCGTTGATAATGTTGGCAACGAGACTTTTCGGACGAAAAGAACCGACCGTTGAAAAAAGCATGTATCCCTTGACGATAGATAATATTATCGCGGAATGTAAAAAGGTATTCGAAAACCGGACTTACAAATCCGCGGAAAAGAAAAGCTATTATGTGAACACCGTGAGCAACACCGTGCGATTTGTAAGGTCCTTTTACCAAGCGGTATTTGATTATGCCCCAAAAATGAACGAGGCGCGCTGGACATTGGAAGCCGACGATAATGGCTACGATAAATATACCAAAGCCAAAGATGCCGCATTGTCTCAAATGAAATGGCGGCGAGCGTCGAACAGCCCGAATAATGCCGATGCCGGGAAGAGGCTGAAAGCAGAATTCGAAAAGCTGATAACACTGAACGATACATACAGCAAGCACGGTAGCAACGAGATACTGTTTGACGTTCTGGGACGAAAGTGTATTTTTGATTCGGAGCGAATGAAAGAGTATGGCAATGAATTGTCGGATGCATTTTCTTCCGTGCATGAGTCTTCGGTTAGGGAACTGTATGAAAGTGTCGACAGCTTCCTAAACTATTTAAAGCACGGTTGGGATGATAAGGACGTGGGGGACCATTTCGATAATTTTATAGAAATGGCTATTTACCCGATAGTCGGTCAATATTGCAGCGGAGTGACCTCGCGAGACGGATACCGGTACTCATATTTCAAACTTTTAACCGGTGACAAAGACGAGCAGGACGACAGCCCGCAGAGATTGGAAATAAAGGTCATAACCGACGATGAGTTCAATTTTGGACACTCATATTATTGCGTTCCCAACATTAACCGTGTTGCCGATGTTAACAACTCCGGGAACAAATATAATAAGATATGGGTGAGCCCTATCGTTATTCCGTGCTCGCTGTTCTGGCCGCAAGTGATCTCGCAGTTTGAAAAATTGGATAAGCGTGAGGATTTCGATGCGACGATCGAATTGATCTATGAAAGTGATGATTATTTATATCCGATGTTATTTGGCAGCGTGGAGACAGCTAAGCGTGTAATGCCGGAGCTTTTGGAAAACTCATCATCCAAGTTTTATAAGGGTAATTATCGTATCATTCGGCAGGAGGGTGTTATCGTTGCGGTTGCCTCGTTGTGTGGTGAGGACGATATACGATTTTTGAATGAGAATGATATAAGACGCGCCTTCGAGAATGCGAACGAGCAGATACCGCCGCGCTTCCGCGATGCGATAAGCATTTTAAGAGACACGTTCGACATTTATCCGGGTCAATATCGCGTGATCGATGACATTTGCGTGCATGAAGATCACAGGCGTCGCGGTATAGGGCGTTCTTTGGTTACGCGCTTGATCAATGAAGCGAGCCGGGATGATCGATCGGTGAGACTGTCGGTATATAAAGACAACACAATAGCATACGATCTTTATTGCTCGTTGGGATTCGTTCCATTGTCGGGCGGAGCGACCTCCGGCGGTGAAAAGCCGTATGTTCAAATGGTGAAGATCGTGCTGTGATCTATGTTTGCGCCGATAAAGGTTGCGCATGTAAGTGCCTCGGCACCGAGCCTTGTGCTCGGTGCCGAGGTTTTATATTTGCTATCATGAGCTTAAGTGTCTTGAGTGCCGAAGGTTTTGATGTGTCTCAAACGGTGACGGTATAGCTTCCGTTGCCGAGTTCAAACACGACGCGTCCGTGTTCGCGTCTGCCGCCGAGCTCTTCGGGCGTACAGCTCAAGCCGTTTATTGTCAAGCGTTCGACGTTCTTTGGCATCGGCAGCTCGACCCGTGCGGATCTGCCGCTCGGAATGACAAATTCATACACCGCGCTTCCGTTTATCAGCGACCAGCCCGAGCGGATGTCGCGATATCTCGCCGCGGCATGCGTTATGCGGTGCTGACCCGCGGGGATATCATCATCCCGCCGCATATCGGGCGTCGGATGAAGGATGAAGTGCTCAAACCCCGGCTCGTTCTCGTCGGGGCGTATGCCGCACATGCCGGAAAAGATCCATTCCGCCACCGCGCCGTACGCATAATGGTTGAAGGAATTCATTCCGACGTCTCCGAATCCTTTTTTGATGGTGTAGGAGTTCCATCTCTCCCAGACCGTGGTCGCACCCTGCCGCACCGAATAGAGCCAGCCCGGATCGGCTGTCTGCAGCAGCAGTGAATAGCAGAGGTCGTCAAGTCCCACCGCCGCGAGCGTTTGATTCAAAAGCCCGGTGCCGACAAAGCCGGTGGAGAGCGTGTGATCGTTAGCCGTTATCGCTTCGCGCAATCTTTCGACAAAACGCGCACGTTGCTCGCCGTCGACAAGCTCGAACGCCAGTGCCAGGATATATCCCGTCTGCGTTTTTACGGTCAATTCGCCGTCGACGATATAACGCTCGCGCCAGTGCTTGACTATGCGCTCGCGCAAAAGACGGTAATATTCAGCCTCGTCATCCTTTTGCAGTATTCGGCTGAATCGCTCCATCAGCAGTGCGTCGTATGCATACCAGCACACTGCTATATATCTCTTGTCGGTAACGTCATAATTGAGCCAGTCACCGTATGCGGTGTTGGGGCCCTCAAGCCCGTATTGCTCAAGAAAATGCATGTAATATTGCATCGACTCGTAATGCTCGGCGATCACCTCGCGGTCGTTGTACATAAGCCAGAGCCGATAGGGAACCACCAG
Organism: uncultured Ruminococcus sp.; assembly: GCA_964590755.1. Classification (GTDB taxonomy): domain Bacteria; phylum Bacillota; class Clostridia; order Oscillospirales; family CAG-272; genus CAG-390. The sequence continues at coordinate 8,436 of CAZPYK010000059.1, forward strand.
CCCCGCATCTCCCCAAGCGGCATTTCCGCCGGGAGCGTCGAAAACACGCGGAATGACGTCGGCATAAGCGCCGTCATAGCCCTGTTGAGAATCTCTTGCGTCGCCCAGCCACTTGTGCATAAAGCCGCGGATATCCCCGAGATACGCCGCCGCACCGCAAAAGATCTGCGTGTCGCCCGTCCAGCCCAAGCGCTCGTCGCGCTGCGGGCAGTCGGTCGGGACCGAGAGATAATTGCCTCTCATGCCCCAAAGAATGTTTGAGTAGAGACGCTCGACCTCGGGATCGCTGCACTCAAAATCGGCATCCTCTTCGATATCCGAGCCTATGACCTCGCCCATGACCGACACGACCTCAATGTCGCGGTCGGCTCGCAACTCAAAATAGCGGAAGCCGAAGAAGGCATGCGTTGGGAAGTACATTTCAAGCCCGTCGCCCGAGGTGATATATGTTACGCGAGACAGTGCGGAGCGGTAATTTTTTATGTACATACTGCCGCGCGGTCCGTCGTTGCCGCGTGCGGGATCGCCGCTGTCGTTCAGCATTTCGGCAAAATAGCCCTTTACCTCGGTGCCGCGATCGGCTTTGAGAAAGAGCACCGGCCTGCCGACCATGTTTTGACCCATGTCGAGGATGAGTGCCTCGCCCGCGTGCAGTATCGTGTGCTCGCAATCCTCGCCCACACGTTTTGAGATCACGCGTATCTCTCCGAGGGGAGAACCGTCATCAACAGTGCCGCTATGCACGACCGCGCTGATCGGCGTGCGCATGAGCTCGGGCTTCGATCGTATCGTGGGTCCCACCGGGGGCAGGATCTCGCCCTCAAAGCCGTCGAATGCCGCCGCGGGACTCCACTCGAAGGCATCCGGGTGAATTGAAGGCTCCGGGACGGTCGCGTCGTAATATTCGCCGTTCCATATGTCCGCGGTCATTACCGGACCTGCGATGGTGCTCTGCCATTCTCCGTCGGCGGCGGAGGCGATGAGCTCGACGTCCCCGTCGTCATATTCTATCTCCACCTCGCCGCAAAAGGCGCAGGGACAGAAGCCGTAATAGCCGAAGGATATGCGCCCCGACCACCAGCCGGGTGAGATCTCGGCGACAAGCAGGTTCTCCTCGCCGCAAAGCTCGGTGATGTCATATTCGTATTCAAACACTCGGCGGCGGTAGTCGGTCCAGCCCGGCTTGTATTCATCCGCCATGTGACCGTGCTCGGTCATATTGCCGACGCGAATGCCGTTTATGAACATGTCGAATATACCGAGCGCCGTCGCGCGAACGCGGATCGAAACGATCCTGCGCGAGGGATCGGGCGAAAAGCTGCGCTTTATCGTCAAAATACCGTCTCCGCGAGGCAGATCGACGGCATAGCTGTTGAATTTCATATTCTTCCAAGGGTGTGAATATTCCGGTACGTTCCAACCGGCATGCGTGACAAAGCTTGCTGCTTTCATAAAGAGCTCCCCTCTGCCGCTGTTTTGCGGCATAAATGTTTTTGTGTCCCGCGCCTCGGCTTGCTTGCCGTGCGGCGTCGTGTTCAATTGATATTATATCATTCCGCGCACGCTTTTGTCAACGGTTTTTGCGATATCTCGCAATCAAAGCGGCAGAGGTGGAAGAAACGACAAAAAACGGTAAGTTGCCAAAGTAAAATCCCCTTACCGTGAGGAAAAGAAAAGAAGGGG
>CAZPYK010000060.1:0-10097 GCA_964590755.1 uncultured Ruminococcus sp.
AACTTCAGTTCTGATAGTCAAACCGTCAAATTCTCCGATATGGAAGAACTGTCTGAGGCTGAAAGCGCCTCTGATACAACAGCTAATTCAACGGGCAAAGTGTTCGTACGTAGTGCGTTATGCTCCGCCAATGAGAAAAAAGGTAGCGTACGCTACCTTTTTCTTGTTAAAAAAGCACTTTTTGGACTATGTGCGGTTGCATTTGCGATATCAGCTCGGCTAAAAAGCGGCACATTGCCCCCGGCGTCGGTCGATTCGACCGACGCCGGGGGCAATGTTTATTTTGTTTCAGCCTTGTCAGCAGCTTATTCCTTTATTCCGTTGCTGTCGCCGGTTCGGCGGGAGAGGCGGCCGTTGCTTCCGAGGTCGTCTCCGCTGCGGTGATTTCATCGGCAGAGAAGAGGATCAGCGTTGAGCCGTTTTGCAACCTTTCTGTGCCGGCGGGAGCATCTCCCCAAGCGGCGTAAAAGGTCAACACGGTGTCCTCTCGGGCGATCACGGTCAGAGTGAAGCTCTCACCGCGCGCGATGGCGGCTGTCGTGTAGGTCTTCTCTCCCGCCTTGATAATGCAATAGCCGGTGGTTGCCGTACCGCACGGCGTAAAGGTCAGAATATGCTCGTTACCTTCTTTTTGGGGACAGGTATAGACATCGGCGGGGATCGGCTCTGCTTCGTCGCATGTGACTTTAAGCTTATATTCCGCGGTCTTCACCGGTGACACCGCAGCGCTTTCGCGACAGTTGAACAATGCAAATGTTGCGGAGCAAAAAACAACACAACAGACGATCATTGAGAGCGCCGAGAGGCTGATTCGCGTAACGAACACCTTGTCGGAAAGCTTTTCCGAGTGCGACGGTTTAAAATATTCGCGATAAAGTCTTTTGAACATTGCTAATCAATTGTGTCCTCTCATTTCGGTTCAATCATTATTCCGTAACGACAGTATACCAAGTATCGCTGCCATCTGGCGTGTTCTCGACTTTGCAGCCGTCGGCGGCTTTGTTTTAAACCGCCTATTGCGTTTTATGCAAAAAAGTCAATCGTTTATGTGTGTGCTTCAATTTCCGCCGAAGCCCGCAGGCTCGGAGGCATAGGCTGTCAGTGCGTCGGCAAGGGAGATGTAGTGGAAAGTATCCCAGTCCTGCGCACCTGAAGCATCCTTGAAGAAGTGCTTCACAACATTGGTGACCGTACAATTTTCGGTCGCAATGTTAACGTCGGTATCCTTTGCGCCGTACAAAGCACCGCAATAATTGTTGTGGATGTTGAAGATTGCGGAGTTTTCAACGGTACAATCGCGGAATGTGACCGTTGTTTCGTCAGTTCCGCAGATATCGCCGACAATGCCGCCCGCATAGCGTCCTTGACGGACGGTCGAGTTGCGCACTGTGATGTTCTCGAAGGTCACATTACCTCTCGTCAAAGCACACAGTGCACCAGCGCTCGAGTTGCCTGCGTAGGTATTCACGCCGTCGAGAGTCAGGTTCTTGAAGACTGCACCGTCGCCGACCTCGCCGAACAGACCAATGCGATAGCCGCGTCCGGTCTTGTTATTGTTGGTGACATTCAGATTATAAATGGTGTGTCCTTGTCCGTCAAAGGTGCCCTTGAAGCCGCCATTGCCCAGATACATCGAATCGTAAGGGCTGATTGGAGTCCAAAGATAACCATTGGCAAACGCAATGTCGACATTCAGTTTGATGGTCTTGCCGCTGAAGTCGGGCACATTGGGCTTATTTGCAACGCCCCAAGTATACGCCGTTTCCATGAACGCCAGGAAATCGGCAGCGTCTTCAACGAGCAGCTCGGTCGCCTCGGCGTCGTACCAGTCGGGATCGGCAACGGTTCCTGCAGTTACCATGATGGGGAACTCGGCGCCTGCGTCGTACTGATTGTCGTTGCTGTCATACTCAACGGTATCCTGTGTTGCATAAACGGTGATCGCAATGCCCTCGATGGTCAGACCTTGATATTCGTTGCCGGCGGTCTCTTTCATGTGACCGCTGATGGTGATAGCGTTGGATGTTTCATCCGCCGCGAGGTTACCTTCACCGTCTACCAAACCATCGAATGTCCAAACGATAGCCTCGTTGAGCTTTGCGTCGCCCTTGATGCCGGTGATGACGACCTTGTATTTGAGCGCAAGATTGCCTTTATTTACGATATGAAGTTGGGGAAGAGTGTATGTACAACCGGGTTCCCAAAGTATCGGCTCATCTTCGTGACCCGCCGCTTTTACAAAATCAAGGGTCTTGCCTTCCGCGGACGTCCAACCGTCATCGGTCTTCATTTCAAGCGCAACATCGAGTGTTCCCGCTTGAATGGTGTTTACGTTTGCGTAAGCGGTGTCCGTGAACCACGCGAAGGTGGTTCCGAGAAGCATTGCGAAGCAGAGAATGAGTGCCGCAACACTTACCGATAATGCTTTTCTGACAGATCTTTTATTCGTCATCTTAATTGTATCCTCTCTTCGGTTCAATCATTATTCCGGAACGACAGTATACCAAGTATCGCTGCCGTCTGTTGCGCTCTCAACCTTGTAGCTGTTGCCAAGGAAAACTTCTTCGGTGTTGGTTTTACCCGGCTCAAAGTTTTTGAAAGATCCGCCGTAAACATAGATGCCACGACCATTACCCCTGTATCTATCGCCGATGTTCAGTGTAAGTTGATTGGCGCCATTGCACTCAAACTTGCCGCCGTAGATGTTGATCTTACCATTGTTTGCGTAAATGCAGCAGTCATTTGCAGTGGAGTAGTATCCACCGTAAATGTTAGCAGTTCCGTTTCCGACCTGCACGGTCCAAGCTTTTGAATCGGTCACTATCACGCTTCCGCTGTTATCGGATGAGCTATCCCAAATAGTCAAATTAGCTCCACTACCTACATAAATGCCGAATGTTGCATTATCACCGGTGTACTTCAGTACTTTTCCGTTCAAATCGAGAATGGCATCATTGCGTACATTGAGTATTGCTTTTGCTACATTGTTACCGGATCCGGCGGCAATGACCAACTCATCTTCGGTTTCCAGTGTAATATCCTTCGTCAAAACTATCTTCACGCTTCCGTCGGAAACGGCGACTGCTTTACGAAGTTCTTCGATCGTGCCGACTTCATGAACATATTCCGCATTTTCGTCGTATGTGTTGTTCGACGAGTCGTATTCCACCGTGTCTTGAGTGGCGTATACGGTGATCGCAATGCCCTCGATGGTCAGACCTTGATATTCGTTGCCGGCGGTCTCTTTCATGTGACCGCTGATGGTGATATCGCCGGATGATTCACCCGCCGTGAGGTTGCCTTCACCGTTTACCAAGCCATCGAACTTCCAATCGATAGCCTCGTTGAGCTTTGCGTCGCCCTTGATGCCGGTGATGACGACCTTATACTTGAGTGAGAGGTTGCCGTTGTTTCTGATGCGAAGGTCGGGAAGAGCATATGTACACCCCGGTTCCCACAGTATCGGCTCATCTTCGTGACCCGCCGCTTTTACAAAATCAAGGGTCTCGCCCTCAGCGGATGCCCATTCGCCGTTTTTCATGACTTCGAGAGTGACATCAAGCGTTCCGGCTTGAATCTTGTTCACGCTTGCGGTAGCAGTGTCTGTGAACCACGCAAATGTGGTTCCGAGAAGCATGCTGAAGCAGATGAGGAGCGCCATAACACTGCCGAGCAATGCTCTCTTGGTTTGTTTGCTATTCGTCATCGTTTTTTTCCTCCTTTAGATTATTTTGGTTGACGAATGTATGTGATCTCCTCGCGGAGTGCATACCGTTTTTACGGCTCGGAATTCTCTTTCGATAGTTCCGATTTATTATCTTCTGCGGAGAGCCGTGAGCGAAGCTCCTGCAATTCCTTCAGCATTTGCTCCGACCGGCGGCGTTCTTCCTCGATCTTCTCACGCTCAGCCTGCAATTCCAGCATCTGCTCTTTCTTGTATCTGCGGAACAGCGAAATGCAGTTCAGTCCGTTATAGCCGATCAAAATCAGAAAAGGCACAAGAATACAGAGAATATAGCCCGGGGTGGTTTTCAGAAATGAGAAGAATGACCCAACCTTGGGCAGCCTGCCGGTATACTTGCCGAGTACGTACGGATAAGTGACAATGGTGTCGTCATCGATATTTGTGGTGGTACCGTAGGTGATAAATCCCGGGTCGCCGTTTTCGTTCACGGTGAGGCTGCGAATCTTGTGTGTTACAGTCTCGCCGAAATTGTTGTGGCTTTGAGAAACATATGCGACTATGTCGCCCTCGCGCAATGAGGCGGGATCGGTCTCCTTGACGAAGATGATATCTCCCGCGGCAAAGTCGGTCGCGCTCATTGAGTCTGACTGCACTATGAAGAACTTATATCCGAATACACTGCGGTCGTTGCGGTCAAAGGTGGTGACCGAGAATATGGTGAATGCCATTATTCCGAGCGTGGCGATAAGTATCAGCCACACAAAAATGTTTCTGATCACGTTGAGTACTTTTTTCATATATTGGTATTTCCTTTATATCTTTGTTATTCAAAGAGCTTATTTGGGTTGTTTTTTGTTTGGACGGCTTCGGCGCAGAGGTCGAAGGAGAGCGAGAGGTTTTGTGTGGAATTGACCGATTCGGGTGGGTAATAAAAGGAGATGGTCAAGATCCTGCGCTCGTGCGGTCTTAAAGTGTCATCCGACGCGTTGATTCTCTCCCGCGACAGCTCGGCTGCAGTGCCTTGATAAAGCGTACGGTCGCCGTCCGAAACTGTGATGCGAAGAACGGTGGCAAGACCGCCGCTCACGTCATCCATATAAAGCTTATAGTAGATGTCCCAAGTGCCGGTATTTTCAATGTAAAATTCCTTTGTGACCGTCATGCCGGGCTCAAACAGAAATTCATGCTCCTCTATGACAGGCTTGCCGCCGTTGAGATCGACAGATACATTGCCGGTCTTGAAATAATTGTCCGAGACCGAGACCGAGACCGTAACGAGCGCGTAGGTCGTTATGCAAAGGCAAAGAGTCAAGAATATCACCGCAAGAATGCCGATGGCGAGTTTCTTCGATGTAGAGGATGCTTTTTTCGTTTTTGTCATTATCGAGCCCCCTCCTCATCCGCGTCTTCGTCGTCATCATTGCCGTGTGAGCGGCTTCTTGTCCACAGCAGAATCACATTCAAGAGCAGGGAAGCGACAGCTATCCAAAACCATATGCAAAAATGCCATGACTCTCCGGTATACGGCGGGATCAGCTCGCCCGTCTCTTCGGGTTCGGTGGTCTCCGAGGGCTCGGTGTCGCTCGTCGATTCGGAACCCGCGGTTTCGGAAGGCGCGGTGGTCTCTTCCGACGGTTTGACGGTGGTGCTCGGGGGATCCTCGTTCACGTTCACCCACCAAACGAAGTCCGCATACAGTTCACGCGACATATATTCGTTGCCGACGCTCGTTTCAAGATAAACAGTGACGGTATATTCGATCGTTGTTGTGGAACCGCTGCTTGACGGCAGCATATATGCTGCCGACATGTCTTTCACAAGACCGTCGTAAAGCGTTTCGCCGTTTTGTACCGAAATGCGGTAGCGCAGAACTTCGGCGAGCTTTTCACTGCCGTTGCGTATGTCGGCGCGAAAAAGGACGGAAAGTCTGCCTTTGTAGGATACTTCGAGACGATACTTCTTTGTTACCGTGTCACCGGGGAACATGTTTTCAACCCTAAACGGCGTGCTGTCCTCGGCACGGTGACGATACAGACGCAGAGTGACGCTGTCTCCTTCGGCTTCGTCTACCATGACGTACGGAGCCGAAGCGGAAAGCGCTGTCGGCAAACTCGACATAGAGGTGCTTCCGAAGGGCGTGGTGGCAAGCCGCACGACCGAATGAGACATGGTGCTTTCGGGAGATATCACATTGTCGGGTGCGACCGACGACGAGGTTTTGTGTAACGCGACAAAGCGATCGTAGAGCAGCACTCCGACGAGCGCCGCTATGCTTAGTGCCAACAGGGTCGAAAGAATGACGATCAATATTCGCAAATTTTTCGTACCGATGTTCTTTTTCAACTGTCATCGCTCCTCTCTGTCCGACGGTGGCTCGGGGGTGTCGAAAAAGTGTACTTTTTGGCAACCCGGTTTTCAAAAATATCATTTCAAATATTTGCAAATTTTATTAAGAAATTTTGCCAAACCCCTTGAAAAAAAGGCGCCGATGTAGTACAATATGTATAGCAATTTAAACGAAAGGTTGCTTTGCAATAAAGTACACTTTTTTGTAAGGCTTTTTTTTCGCTTATTCTGCGGCTTCATACAACTGTACGCGATAGCGAAAGGTCGACAACGGCATGCCGCATACTCGCGCCGCCTCGGTGCCGGTGAGTTCTCCGTGCTTCCAGTAATGATATATATTACAGAAATTATCCGGCAGTCGGCGCTGCGGTCTGCCGAATGCCACACCCCTTGCTTTGGCGGCGGCGATGCCTTCCGCTTGCCTTTGCCGGATGCTCGTGCGCTCGTTTTCCGCGACAAATGACAGTACCTGCAAAACAATGTCGCTGAGAAAGGTTCCGACAAGATCTTTTCCGCGCCTTGTGTCGAGTAGCGGCATGTCGAGCACTACTATGTCGACCCCTTTTTCCTTGGTCAACAGCCGCCATTGCCGCTGTATTTCCTCATAATTTCGCCCGAGACGGTCGATGCTCTTGATGTAAAGCAGATCGTCCTTTTTTAATTTGCGAAGCAGTCGTCGATATTGCGGTCTGTTGAAGTCCTTCCCCGACAGCTTGTCGGTATAGATGTTAAGGTCGATCAATCCGACCTCCTTCAGTGCTATCAGCTGGCGATCCTCGTTCTGATCTCGGCTGCTGACACGAATATAGCCGTATGCGTTTGACACGTGCTCCCTCCTTTGCTTTCGTTGCAAATGCGCTCGAAGGCTTGATATATTTTTGCATCTTGCGAGACCACATTATACCACAGAAGAGGAAAGAGCATGGGATGAGCGAGCGCAAAAAAAGCTTGACAAAGCGATAAATACATGCTATAATACATACACAATATTTTAAACGCGATGATCGGGAGCAGTACGTTGCACGTACCCAAAGAGAGCGGACGGTTGGTGAGAGTCCGCGGTAAACGACAGCCGAAGTCGCCCGTGAGCGCGGAGGGTGAAGACATGTAGTCCTCTGCGGCATTCCGCCGTTATCGGAAACAAAGAGAGGCGTCTTTTTTGACGCAAATCGGGTGGTACCGCGCTTCCTGCGTCCTGATACGGATGCGGGGGCTTTTTGTTTATATTAATAATAATGAAAGGAATCGATATTAAATGGAAAAAAATCACGAGCTTCCGAAGACATATGATCCGCAAAGTTTTGAGGATCGTATATACGAAATGTGGTCGAAAAACGGATATTTTACGCCCGACCCGAAGGACGAGCGTCCGCCGTTCTGTATAGTCATCCCGCCGCCGAACGTCACCGGTCAGCTCCACATGGGGCACGCGCTTGACGAAACGCTGCAGGATATTCTCATCCGCGCCAAGCGCATGCAGGGTTACAACACGCTTTGGGTGCCGGGCACCGACCACGCGGGCATCGCCACGCAGATAAAGGTTGAGGAATATCTGCGCAACAACGAGGGCAAGACAAGATTTGACCTCGGGCGCGAGAAATTTCTCGAACGCGTATGGGATTGGAAGGCTCAATACGGCAGTAGGATAATCAATCAGCTCAAAAAGCTGGGCTCCTCCTGCGACTGGAGCCGTGAGGCGTTCACTATGAGTGACAGTCTCTCTCTTGCCGTGCGCAAGGTCTTTGTGTCTCTCTACGATAAGGGCTTGATATATCGCGGACTTCGCATAACCAATGTTTGCCCGCACTGCAACACGGTAATCTCGGATGCCGAGGTCGAGCACAAGGAGATAGAGGGCGCATTTTGGCATATCAAATATCCGATCAAGGGCGAGGAAGGGCGATTTGTTACGGTTGCGACCACGCGTCCCGAGACGATGCTGGGAGACACCGCGGTCGCGGTCGCTCCGGATGACGAAAGATATGCAGACCTTGTCGGCAAAACGCTCATCCTTCCTTTGGTCGGTCGCGAGATACCGGTCATTGCCGACGAGAATGTTGATCGCGAGTTCGGAACCGGATGCGTGAAGATAACTCCCGCGCATGACCCCAACGACTATGAGACCGGATTGCGCCACGGACTGGAGAACATCATCGTTCTTGACAACACCGCTCATATCAACGAAAACGGCGGAAAATACCAAGGTCTTGACAGATATGAGGCAAGACGCCGCATAGTTGCCGATCTTGATGAGCTGGGGCTGCTTGAAAAGGTAGAGAAGTGCACGCACAATGTGGCTCATTGCTATCGCTGCGGCACGGTGCTCGAGCCGGTGGCGTCTCGCCAGTGGTTCGTAAAGATGAAGCCGCTCGCCGAGCCCGCGATAGAAGCCGTAAAGAGCGGAAACATCGATTATATTCCGGATCGTTTCTCAAAGATATATCTAAACTGGATGGAAAACATTCGCGATTGGTGCATATCCCGCCAGCTGTGGTGGGGACATCGCATTCCTGCTTTCTATTGTGCCGATTGCGGTGAGCTGACCGTCTCGGAGACAGACGTGCACACCTGCCCGAAATGCGGCTCGCACAATATGACGCAGGACGAGGATGTGCTTGACACATGGTTCTCCTCGGCGCTGTGGCCGTTTACGACCCTCGGATGGCCGAACGAGACCGAAGAGCTTAAAAAGTATTATCCCACGAGCGTGCTTGTAACGGGATATGATATCATCACCTTCTGGGTCTCTAAGATGATATTTATGGGGCTCGAATTTATGGGTGAGAAGCCATTCTCGCATGTATTTATTCACGGTCTCGTTCGCGATGCTCAAGGACGCAAAATGTCAAAATCTCTCGGCAACGGCATAGATCCGCTTGAGATCATCGACAAATACGGCGCCGACGCTCTGCGCTTTGCGCTGGCTACCGGAAACAGCCCCGGTAACGACATGCGTTTTTCGGATGAAAAGATCGAAGCGGCGAGAAACTTTGCCAATAAGCTGTGGAACGCTTCTCGTTTTGTCAGAATGAATCTGACCATCGAAAAATGCGAGCTGCCCGCCGCCGACAAGCTGGCACCCGAGGATAAGTGGATACTGACCCGCTTCAACGAGCTGGCGGCATCGGTAAATGCATCTCTCGAAAAATTTGAGGTGGGTGTGGCTCTTTCCTCAATATATGATTTCACATGGGATGTCTATTGCGATTGGTATATCGAACTGACCAAGGCTCGCCTTTCCGCCAAGGATACCGAGGAGAATCGCACCGCTCAGAGCGTGCTTGCATATGTTCTCATCGGAACTTTGAAGCTGCTTCATCCGTTCATGCCCTTTATCACCGAAGAGATATACGGAGCACTGCCGCATGAGGGGGATGCCGAATGCATCATGATCGCGCAGTATCCGGAGGCGACGGAGACGCTTAACTACTCGGCGGATGCCGAAAAGACAGAGCGTCTTATAGCAGTCATAAAAGCGATACGCGCGCGTCGAACCGAAATGAATGTGCCGCCGTCTCGCAAAACCAAGATATATATCGAGACAAAATATTCGGATTCCTTCGGTGAGGCGACGCATCCCTTCTTTGCAAGGCTTGCATCCGCCTCGGAGGTCGAGGTTGCCGAGAGCTTTGAGGGCAGGATGAGCGCAGACGACGGCGCTCAGATAATAACCTCTGCCGCAACGATATATCTGCCGCTTTCCGAGCTTATCGACACCGAAAAGGAGCGTGCGCGACTTGAGGGCGAGCAAAAACGCGTCAGCTCGGAGATAGCACGTCTTTCGGGCAAGCTTTCAAATCCCGGCTTCGTAGCCAAGGCTCCCGAGGCGGTCGTTAACGGTGAGCGTGCCAAACTTGAAAAATATCGCGAGACGCTCGCCGGCATCGAGGCGGCTCTCGCAAAGCTCAAATAAGCTCACATTGGGGGGCAAATGCGCCTCGGATGACGCATTTCATGCAGGATGATTCTCTAAAATGCAAGAAATATGCATTATTGATAAACAATGCTGCGAAAAAATGCATTTTTGTATTGACATCTTGCAAAATTCGTTGTATAATTATGCTGT
>CAZPYK010000061.1:0-9869 GCA_964590755.1 uncultured Ruminococcus sp.
CCAATCTTTACGAAGACGGTGCGCTTGCCGAACTCGATCGTCGTGTGGAGCTGTATGCCAACCGTGTGGCGAATGCCGAGACCGGCGACGACAGCGCCGTGCGCGTAGTGCTCTTAGCCACCGCGGCGGTAATGTGCGCTGTCATTCCGGTAATGGCGACAGTCAAACGCCGCAGACGGGAAGAGTGATCGATAATTAAACCGAATCCCCGGGCTCGACATGAGCCCGGGGGGGGGAGTACACCGGCAGTTCCGACACATCGGACCCGCTGTACTTATACCCCAATATGCAGTTTGCGCAAAGCGCAGACGGCAGCACGGATAGTGTTGTGATAGGAGGCGAAACGCAATGAAAAGAAAAAAATGTTTACTAAATTTCATAGCATTGATAATTTCGGCGTTAATGTTGTTCCTTGCTGTTCCGATTTCTGCGAACAGTGGACCGGACAGAGATACCGTTCATAAGCTTATCGACGATTCAATGGATTGGCTCTTGCATACGCATTGTTATACGGACGGAGACTTGTATGAGAGTGTGAACTGGGAATTGGGAGGGTGGTTCCACGGAACAAACCAAACTTTAAAGGACTATGTTGATCCCAACAAGCAGCTAATGGTCGATTATGACAGGCAAGTATCAGGTTATCTTGTATATCAAAATGTAACCTACCATGATTGGCACAGCTATAATGATATGTATACCGAGGCGGCTGATATTTTTTGCGGAGAATGGGTTGAACGTTCTGTGCACAGTTTGATCTCTCCCACAGAACTGGTTCCGGAGGATTATAACCATTTTATCGAAAAGGACGGAGAGCTGTATGTTTGCACGGGCTGGGTTCGTGGCTCCGAGGAAAACTCACTTGACGATTTCTTTATAAGAACACCTCGGGAAAAGTATTATTTGTTGGGATCAACACAATTTCATTCGATGAACAAGCATATTTATTCTGTGAATAAAATGGAAGAATGCGGTGCTTATATTTGGGATAATCCCAAAATAGGCTATTATACGTACTTTGAAAATGCATATGACGATTACATTTTCAAGATCGTTTCGGCAGATAGCAACAAAGCCACAGCGGAAGTGGTGGTGTTCGATACTTGGCCGGTAAGAATGTGCGCCTGCAAAGCGACCTTAGAGCTTGAAAACACCGAGAACGGATGGCGCATTTCCGGCGGCTCGCTGATCGAAACTCTTTATGAGGGTAAAACGCTTGACAAAATGAGCGAGGAAGATTTTGTCGCGTTTCTTGCCGACGTAGGAGTCAAAGAGGTAAATCCTCCGTTGCAAAATCCCGAGACCGGCGACGATAGCGCCGTGCGCGTAGTGCTCTTAGCCACCGCGGCGGTAATGTGCGCTGTCATTCCGGTAATGGCGACAGTCAAACGCCGCAGACGGGAGGATTGATCGACAATTAACCAAATCCCCGGGCTCGCCATGAGCCCGGGGGGGAAGTACACCGGCAGTTCCGACACATCGGACCCGCTGTACATGATAACAGTATAGGAGATGTTATGCAATGAAAAGAAAAATAACAATTAGAATGTCGTCATTACTGATCGCCGTACTTCTGATATGTACCGTTGTACCTGTTAGCATATCGGCAAAATCGGAATCCAAGCATGATTATTCCGGCCTCATATCTCGCATGGATAAATTTCTGAATTATTGCAGCGAAGAAAATCAGGCAGAGCTCTTTTATTACAGATTCAAATGCGGTCCCAAAAGATTCTTTGGTATAGATTATAACTTTTTTAAATATTGTGACTTGATATCCTTTGATACTGACGAAAAATCCGAACGTCTTTTTAAAGAGGTCGAAGTCACCGGCTTGCCCGAAATATACTATGTGGTGAAATGGAGCGAGCTATCAAAGAATGAAGTCGAAGCTGCAGTGAAAAAGTATTGTGACGAATCATCTATCGATTACGTCGATTGGATGGTCGACGCATTGTGGAGCGACGATCCGTTGGTGGTCATTGAGACCCTTATGTATCCCGATTACGTAATTGATATGGATAAATATAATTCCGATGAGCCGAAGATATGGAAAAGTGAAGAATACGGATCATTTTATTATACTTATTTTGCAACGGATTCATATAATCTGCTGCGCACTTCCGTGGAGGTGCTTGAAGGTTGGGGATATTCGGATGCATATTGGCTTGATTATTACAGCTTCATTCAATACCTTACCACCGATGAGATCAAAAACGATCCGATATACGGACGTGATGCAAATTCAATGACAAAGGGAAATGCTATTGATGACGAAGTTCTGCTTGCCGAGCTCGATCGTCGTGTGGAGCTGTACGCAAACCGCGTGGCGAATGCCGAGACCGGCGACGAATCCGCCGTGCGTGTGGTATTCTTAGCCACCGCGGCGGTCGTGTGCGCCGTGATTCCCGCAACGGTCGCGGTAACGATCAAACGCCGCAGACGCGAGGATTGATCGGTAATCAAACCAAATCCCCGGGCTCGTCATGAGCCCGGGGAGAGAAAATGACACCGGCGGTGCCGCGTCTCAAAGGAGGCGCGGCGCCGCCGGTCTTATTGCCGAAAAACTATTGTATATTGCGTATAAAAGCCGCCGATCTTACGGCTTATGAAATTATTCGATCAGCAAATACCCTGCCAAAGCATAGCCTCGGCGACCTTTTTGAAGCCCGCAATATTTGCGCCCACAACAAGGTCTCCGCGGTGTCCGTAAAGGGCAGCGGCTTCGGATGCGTTCTTATAAATATTTTTCATTATACCGTGCAGTCTTGCATCAACCTCGTCAAAGCTCCAGGAGAGCCTCAGCGAATTTTGCGACATTTCAAGCCCGCTGGTAGCCACGCCTCCCGCGTTCGATGCCTTTGCCGGGGCGAACAATATATGCGCCTCTCTGAATACCTCGATAGCCTCCGGCGTTGAAGGCATATTCGCTCCTTCCGCAACGGCAAACACACCGTTCTTTATCAGCGCTCGTGCGCCGTCGCCGTCAAGCTCGTTTTGTGTTGCGCACGGAAGCGCTATATCGCACGGCACGGTCCATATCTCGCGGCAGGCAGGAACATACTTTACAGATGACCCCTTCGCCTCGGCGTATTCGCGTATTCTTGCGCGCTTGACCTCCTTGATCTGCTTCAAAAGTTCAATATCTATTCCGTCTTCATCCAATACATATCCCGAGGAATCGCTCATGGCAATGACCTTCGCTCCCAGCGTTTGCGCCTTTTGCGCGGCATATATCGCCACATTTCCCGAGCCGGATATGACCACACGTTTGCCTTCAAAGGAAGTTCCCGCCTCTTGAAGCATTTCCTCGGTGAAATAGCAAAGCCCGTAGCCCGTTGCCTCGGTGCGAGCAAGAGAGCCGCCCGCGCTGAGGGATTTTCCGGTAAGCACTCCGGTAAATTCGTTTTTCAGCTTTTTATACTGACCGAAAAGATATCCTATCTCGCGCCCGCCAACACCGATATCCCCCGCAGGAACGTCGGTATCGGGACCGATGTGACGATATAGCTCGCTCATGAACGCCTGACAAAAACGCATTATCTCGCCATCGCTCTTTCCCTTGGGGTCGAAATCAGAGCCGCCCTTAGCGCCGCCCATAGGAAGACCGGTCAGAGCGTTTTTAAAGGTCTGCTCAAAACCGAGAAATTTGATTATCGACGCGTTCACGCTGGGATGAAAGCGCAGGCCTCCCTTATACGGACCTATGGCGGAGTTGAACTGCACGCGATATCCGCGATTGACCTTCACTTTCCCCGCATCGTCGACCCACGCAACACGAAATGTCACCGATCGTTCCGGTTCCACGATGCGCTCCACAACGCCCGCGTCGATGATATCGGGGCGCGCGGCAAGCATCGGCTCTATCGATTCAAGCACCTCGCGCACCGCTTGAATAAACTCGGGCTCGCCGGGGTTCCTTTTTTGTACATCTACCACTATATTTGCAATATAATTATTATCGTATTTCATTTATAAACTCCTTTTGACGCTTTTTCCTGCTATTACGGCAGTATTATAGCACAATAAAGAATTTTCGTCAATATGATAATTGCAACAAATTAAGTTTCACTTTCATTTTGAGTTGAAGTGATCAATATTTCATCGTTTTCATCCACTGTTATATTAAATATGTCCCCACGGCGGCATGCAGGCACTCCTCGCCCGCCGAGCATAAGCTCGGAAAGCGGCTCCTCAAGTTCTTTTTGAATGACGCGTCTCAGCGGACGCGCACCGAACTCGGGAGCATACCCTCTGTCGCACAGGCAAGCCATCGCCTTTTCATCTATATTGAGCTCGACGCCGGCGGCCGTACGACAACGTTCACGCAACCTCTCAAGCATTGAAGCACATATCCTTTGCACGTCATCGCGGCCAAGCCCGCGAAACACCACTATCTCGTCAAAGCGATCCAAAAGTTCGGGGCGAAATATCGTTAAAAGCTCTCGACGAATGCGTTTTTTCTCGACATCAAGCGGCGTGCGACTTCCGTGATCCGCATCAAAGCCGATCTCACGCTTATCGTTCTTCCCTGCACCGATATTTGATGTCATAATAATCACGGTATTACGGAAATCCACCGTCCTTCCCTGCGAATCGGTAAGTCTGCCATCCTCAAGCAGCTGCAAAAGTATATTAAAGATATCTCCGTGAGCTTTTTCGATTTCATCGAAAAGGACAACACAATACGGCATGCGCCGCACACGCTCGGTCAGTTGTCCGCCGTCATCGTATCCGACATATCCCGGCGGAGAGCCGATAAGCCTGGATACGCTTTGCTTTTCCATGTATTCCGACATATCAAAGCGCACAAGAAAGCTTTGCGACCCGAAAAGCTCCTCGGCAAGCGCACGACACAGTTCTGTCTTTCCGACACCGCCGGGTCCGGCGAATATAAAAGACCCTATGGGCTTATCGGGATCCGAAATACCGAGTCTTGACCGCCTTATAGCCGCCACAACGGCGGCTATCGCTTCATTCTGACCGAATACGCGCGCCCCGATCCCGGCATCGAGTTTTGAAAGCCTCTCGGATTCATCCTCGCTTAAGGCACGCACCGGAATACCGGTCCAACGTGTCACGACCTCGGCGATATCCTCGGCGCCAACGCCTTCTCCGCTCTCGGCACCGCGAGCATGCAACACGGCATCGCAAAGCGCGCGTAATTCAAGCTCACGATTTCTCAGCGCAGCCGCACCTTCAAAATCCTGCGACTGAATGGCATTCTCCTTTTGCCGCTTGATATCGCGAAGCTTTCTTTCGTTATCGCGAAGCGAACCGGGGCGCATCGAAAGTCGGATGCGCTTCCCCGCCGCCGCTTCGTCTATTAAATCTATCGCTTTATCCGGCAAAAATCTTCCGTTCAAATATCTCGCGGAAAGATCCACGGCGGCGTTTATTGCTTCATCTGTTATTTTCAAGCCATGGTGCTCTTCATATCCGCTCCTAAGTCCGAATATTATGCGCTTAGCCTCATCGGTCGACGGCTCGCAGATGTTGATCGGCTGAAATCTTCTTTCAAGCGCAGGATCCTTTTCGATGTGCCTCCTGTATTCGCCAACCGTCGTCGCACCTATAATGCGAATTTCTCCGCGTGCCAATGCGGGCTTTAGGATATTCGCCGCATCGACGGCCCCCTCTGCCGCTCCGGCTCCGACAAGCGTATGAAGTTCATCTATGAAAAGTATCAATGAGGGATCCTTTGAGAGCTCTTCCATAACATTTTTCATTCGATCTTCAAACTCACCGCGATATTTTGCACCTGCTATCATTGAAGGCAGATCGAGCGAGACAAGCGTTCGTTCGATAAGAGCGTCCGGAACCTCTCCGTTGGCAATGAGCCCCGCCAGCCCCTCGACAACAGCGGTTTTGCCAACGCCGGGCTCGCCGATAAGACAGGGGTTGTTTTTTTGCTTGCGGCAGAGTATCTGTATCACCCGCTCGGTTTCGCTCTCCCTGCCGATCGTAGGGTCAAGCATTCCCGCCTCTGCCATTCGCGTCAGATCACGACCGTATTTTGAAAGTGTGGGCGCACCGCTTATTCCCAACTCTCGCCCGCCCCTTGCGATACCTCGTTCGGATGAAGCGGAAGTATGTGCGGATACACTTTCAAGATATGCCGCTATATCAGACCTTATCGACGCGCAGGACATCCCCATTCTCTCGATGAGCCGAGCGGCGGCACCCTCATCATCCTCGCATATGGCAAGCAGGATATGCTCTGTCCCTATATGGTTCTGCATATATTTGGCGGATATCCTTGCCGAAGACTCGATAATGCGACGCGTGCGCGGAGTCATGTCCGAGGGAAGCACGGTGCTCGGCCCTTCCGCGACGGTTTGAGCGGCAAGCTCGGCGTACATTCTGTCGAAATCCGCTCCGCGGGCATAGAGGAGTCTCCCGGCGGCGGAAGACTCCTCTCCGAGCAAGCCGAGTAAAAGATGCTCCGAGCCTATATATGTGTGTCCCATCTCGCGCGCAAGCTCAAGCGCCCTCCCCAAAGCGCCTTGTGCCTTTTCGGTGAATTGGCTTTTCATCGGCATGACCATCTCCTTCCCGCCGCTTCGGCGTTTGGCGCGCTCGCGCCGCAATATTTGATATGTCGATATTATTATTTGGCAGTCATCTGCAACTTTATGCTGTTTACGGATCGGTATATAAAAGATGATCGCCGTAAGCATGCGCAAGAGCATTCCATGTTGCTTTATCCATATTTCCCGTTACAGGAAGCAGGCTTCTGTATTGCAGGTCGCTTACCGCTTGAGCGGTAGCGCTGTCATACACTCCGCTCTCGGAGACGACCGAAGCCGCGTCGAATACGGCCGATATTTCCATCAGCAAAAATTGAACGAGTCTGACGATCGGAGTGTCGTTGCCCTGTGTCAAAGTATACCCCTCCGGCAGCGACGGAAACAACGAGACAGCCTCCGGCAGTGAATGCTCCTCGATCGATGCCAGATATGCCGCGTATAACATTGTAAAGGTCTCTCGATCCGCCTCACCCGTCGCGGGGAGTCCGTTCAACCTTTGAAATGCTCGCAACGCCGCTGTAGTATCGGCGCCGCTCACCCCATCGATGGGCGGCGGTGGTATTTCGGGTTCAAAATAAGAGAGCTGACGCAAATATCTCTGCACATTGCGCCGAGCCACCGCTTCAGTGGTATGATTTTCCATTCCGGCACCGCCTTTACTTTTGTATTTGATCTGTATTTCTGCCTTATGTTATCGCATAACCGGGATATTGCCCATCCTTCAGGTCATCTCCCGCACTTGCGGTATCGAAAAGCCGCACTATCGCATCCCAAGTCTCGATATTGACAACACCCGTCACCGGAAGCTCGGCAAACTCTTGAAATGCTCGCACCGCGCGTTCGGTCACATTTCCGAAATAGCCTGTCGGCGTAACTGTCGGAAGCTCCGAAAAGGTGTCGGCGATACGCGCAAGGTAGCGCTGAAGCAAAACCACAGTCTCGCCTTCCGAGCCCAAGCGAAGCGGTACACCTTGATAGGGCACGCCTCTTCCTTCGACATATTCTATCGGTATGGTATCAACGATTCCGAGATATGCGTTGTATATCCGTTGCCATGTAAGCGGACCGACGATACCGTCTGCCGCAAGCTCAAACGTATTCTGCGCATCCACCACAGCAGCACGTGTCGCGGGACCGTAAATGCCGTCCACGACCACCGACGGGATCGTATTGTAATAGCGTGAAAGATAGTTGATGTAATATTGCAGATTTCGAACCGATTGTCCCGTGACGCCTTCCTCGAGCACGAACGGAAATTCCTGCGATATCTCGGATAGCGCAAGCCCCTCGGAGTTCAGCTCATTGAGCCGTTTTACCGCATTGTAATAAAAAATTATTGCATACCATGTGGCGTTTCCGACGATTCCGTCCGGAGTAAGCCCCGCGATTCGCTGAAATTCGGTGACCGCATCCTCGGTGTCGGTTGAAAAAAGTCCGTCGGTGAGCACTATCTTCGGTATTGCCGGATAATTCTGCGCTATCCTGTTCAGACGCACCTGAACGTTTCTCACATCATTGCCGGCACTGCCTCTGCGGAGCGGTATCGGCGGCGCGGAAGCGCTCACATTTTGAACGGGCACATCGGTGATTATATCTATGTCATCGCCGTAATAATATTGAAGTATCTCATACGGCGTCATTCCGCGCTCGGCAAGTTCTACCGTTCCCCATTGCGATAGTCCGGGACAGGTCACGGTCGTGCCGTTGCAATATTGTGTAAACAGCGGTTCGACGCTTCCGCGTCTGACAACATAGCTGTTGAACAATTCTCCCGCAAGCTCGTTTATGTTGGCAAAGATATCACGCCCCTCGACAAAATATTGATCGAACGCTGTCGAATTGGTGATATCGAAATCATATCCGCGAGAACGATAATACTCGGTATAAACGCGATTTAGCGCAAAGCTTATCTGCGCATATATGTTTGCGCGCAGTGCGTTTTCCGGCCACGAAGGATATATCTCGCTTGACGCAACATTGGCTATGTAATCCCAAAACGGCAAGGTTACATTACGCGCGGATGAAGACGGCACTCCGAGATGAACGGTTATCGTGGTCGGAATGACAGGAGTCACTGTTGGCATTAAATACCTCCTTTTTCAGAGCCCCGGAGCCGAGGCTTCGGGATATACCAGCTTTCCGTCGGGACGGCGCGCATCGGGATATCCGTTTTCCGGAAGCGGTATCATTGCCGCATTCTGCAACGAGGACACGCCGTCATATATGGGGACATTCTCAAATACGGCGGTATAATATCCCTTGAGCAGTACATCAACGGCGTATGTGGAAAACGGCTTAACGTTTCCCGGCACCTGCGCCAAAGAGCGTGGCGGAGCCGGCAGCGCCACCGTGGGAGTCAGCCCGCTCCTGTCTGTACCGAGAGAGACCACGATGCCGCCGTCGGAATCATTCGAGTCTCTTGCTCTTATATTTACCGTGGCACCCTCAAGAGGGATGGCTCCGTACGCGGTAAATACGCGCACGGTAAGCCTCCCCTCACCGTCTTGAACGGTCGATGAAGAAGATGAAGACATTTCTTCGTCAAGGCTCGTATTCGTCTCAACATCTTCGGAAGCGTTCCCCTGTTTATCTGCAATATTCATTCTCACAATGCTCCGAATAATATTAATTTCGGCGAGCGCTTTTCGCTCGCCGCTGTTCTTATACTATGCACACGTCTTCCGATGTGACACCGCAGACCGAGCCGCGAAAACAAATCGGGTAACAAAAAAAGAAAAAGGCGCAAGCACGACTTGCGTTCCTTTTTCTTTATTATCTGTCGGGCATCAACAGATCATTTGATATTAGCGAATTAAGCCATTGCGTTAAGGGCTTTTGTGAACTGGCTCTTTTTGTGCGCGGCGGCATTCTTGTGGATGATACCGTGTGCGGCAGCCTGATCGACCTTCTTAACAGCAAGCAGATATGCAGCGGAAGCAGCTTCCTTATCGCCGGACTCAACAGCCGCATAGTACTTTTTGATAACGGTACGAAGCTGATTGTGAGCCATCTTGTTGCGAAGCGTTTTTTTCTTGATAACGCTGATGCGCTTTTTTGCCGATTTGATGTTTGCCAAAGCATTCACCTCCCTATCCCCTGTTTATCATGAGTCACCGACGCACGTCTGAGAGGGCGCGCACGTCATATTTCTCATACCCATATATCATACCACAATTACGCAAAAAAAGCAATAGTTTTTTTTTTTTTTATCATTTTCGGCGCAATTTTTTTATTCTTTTTTCTACCGCAAATCGTTGTGCGGCGTTCATATCGCATTTTTAATTTTTGTTTTAACGATACAATCAAACTACAATGATTTTTAATAAGTCATAATTTCCA
>CAZPYK010000062.1:0-9814 GCA_964590755.1 uncultured Ruminococcus sp.
CGCCCGCATGTCCGATCTCGACGGGCGAACGCAGTTCGCCCCTACGGTGTAGCCGGATAGATCGCAAGATTTTTATCTTTCCGGCGGGAGCAGCAGCTCGCCGCAGGCGAGATAGCACGCCCTTCGGAGTTCAAATGCGTGAGCATTTGAACTCGCGGCGAGGTAACCGAACTAAAAAATCTGCTTTAAATCACATTCCGAATCTGCAGTCAAACTTCGGAGTTCAAATGCGTGAGCGTTTGAACTCGCGGCGAGGTAACCGAACTTTAAGATCTGCATTAAATCACATTCCGAGCCATTCATCAAAATGTTATATTTAATATCCTTCAAAAGCCTTGCGTGCGCGTTTAGATTATGCTATAATAAATATAATTAATATTAAAGCAGGTGTATTAGACAATGAGCGATGAGCTTTCGGTAAGCATAAAGCTTTTGCGCGGGATGAATCTTCCCGAATACGCCACGAGCGGTTCCGCCGCCGTGGATCTTCGTGCCGCTCTTGAGGGCGGCAGTGTCACTCTCGCCCCCGGGGAATGGGCGCGAATCCCCACCGGTGTGGCGATATCCACTCACCGCAACGACATCGTTGCCGTTCTGGCGGGACGCAGCGGCTTGGGAGCCAAGCACGGCGTCACCCTTTTGAACGGGATAGGAGTCATCGACTCCGACTACCGCGGCGAGATCTCGGCGACGCTGATCAATCGCTCTGCCGTTCCCTATACCGTGAACGACGGCGACCGCATAGCGCAGCTGATGTTCATGCCGGTGATGCATGCCGTGTTCGACGTCTGCGACGAGCTTGACGCGACCGAGCGCGGAGAGGGCGGCTTCGGCTCGACCGGAAAGAACTGAAAAAGTCACACAATTATTTGACCCAAACCGAAAAGGAGTCGGCAAAAGCATGAAAAGATTGATACTTGCCTCCGCATCTCCGCGGAGAAAGGAGATCCTCGGCGCGGCGGGCATAAGCTTCGATGTTAAAGCGACCGATGTCGACGAGAGCGTCCCCGAGGGCACTCCCGCGGTCGATGCCGTGGCGATGATCGCCGAGCGCAAATGCCGCGCGGCGGCGGATGCCTTGCGTGCCGCCGGTGTTGCCGACACGAGGACCGATTATTATATCCTTGCCGCCGACACGGCGGTGGAATGTTACGGCGAAACGCTCGGCAAGCCGCGCGACCGCGCCGACGCGCGCCGCATGCTGACCCTGCTTGCCGGTTGCGGCAGCGCGGTGCACACCGGATATTCGATAATGCGCTTGCGCGACGGTGCCCTCTGCGGCGGCGTCGAGACCACCTATGTCACCTTCGACGGCATGAGCGAGGAGGAGATCGAAAGCTATATCTCCACCGACGAGCCCTACGACAAGGCGGGCGCATACGGCATCCAAGGACGCGCCTCGCTTTATATTCCCGGCATCACGGGAGATTATTTTAACGTGATGGGTCTGCCCATCCACGCCGTTTACGCCGCGATGCGCGACGAAATGGGAGTGCTCTTGACGGATTTTGAGTGACAAAGTTCAATGATCCCGAAATCGAAAGGTCAGCTCACGCATAAATATTTGTGCCGCCATGGCGGCGGAATGGAATGAAGATTACAATGGCCAAGCATATAGGAATAGATCTCGGCACCGCCAACACGCTCGTGTATATGAAGGGCAAGGGGATAGTCCTGCGCGAGCCCTCGGTGGTGGCGATAAACCAAATATCGAAAAAGGTCGTCGCGGTCGGCGGCGACGCAAAGCGAATGCTGGGAAAGACCCCCGGCAGTATAGTGGCGTATCCTCCGCTCAAAGACGGCGTTATCGCCGATTTCGACATCACCGCAAAAATGCTGCACCACTTTTTCGGAAAGATATCGGCAAACAGCGTTTTTTCCTCTCCCTCGGTGATAATCTGCATACCGCACGAGGTGACCGAGGTCGAACGCCGAGCCGTTGAGGATGCAACATTTGAGGCGGGTGCGGCAAACGTTGCGCTTATGGATGAACCTATAGCGGCAGCCATAGGCTCGGGCTTGCGCATCGACGATCCGCGCGGCTCGATGATAGTGGACATCGGCGGCGGAACCACCGAGGTCGCGGTGCTCAGCATCGGCGGCATCGTGGTGTCGCGCTCGATACGCACGGCGGGAAACGTGCTGGACAATGCGATAGTCCAGTTCATGAAGCGCGAATATAAACTGCTCATAAGCGAGACCACCGCCGAGGTGCTGAAAAAGAATATCGGCTCGGTGCACCCCGCGGTCGACCGCGGTGAAATGGAGATACGCGGCAGAAACCTGCGCACCGGTCTTCCCACCGTGATGACGATAACCTCGGATCACATACGCACCGCGATAAGAACGCAGGTGAATCAGATAACCTCCACGATATGCTCGGCACTTGAGGCCACGCCGCCCGAGCTGAGCGCGGATCTTTACGATCTCGGAATAATGCTTGCCGGCGGCGGCGCCATGCTCGGCGGACTTGCAACGCTTATCTCGGAACGCACCGGGATAAAGGTGACGATGGCAAAGCATCCGCTCGACTGTGTGGCACTCGGCATCGGCAGAGTGATAGAAAGCGGCAACGACCGCGTGGTCAAATACAGAGCAAGGTAATGCATATATTTAAGAACAAGTTTTTTCTCTTGACGCTCACCGCGGCACTCTTGCTGTCGATAGTTCCGAGCGTCTTGTGCGCCATGGGGCAGGGCTCGTATGTTCGCGCGGCGCTGGGCACCGTGGCGCAGCCCTTTTCTTGGGTCTTTTCAAAGATAGGCGAGGGACTGTCGGGATATGCGGTATATTTTGAGAGCATATCCGAGCTTCAAAAGGAAAATGAGGAACTGCGAGCACAGCTCGCGGAATATCGCGACCGCATCTACAACGCGCAGATGCTTGAAGAGGAAAACAGCTGGCTGAGCGATTATCTGGGGCTCAAAAAGGAGCATTCGGATTTCGTTTTCGAAGAGGCGTCGATAATCGGGCGCGAATCCGGCAACTACAGCACGGTATACACCCTCTCAAAGGGCTCGTTGCACAATATCGAAAAATACATGACGGTGGTAAGCGACTACGGCATCGTCGGATATGTCACCGAAGTCGGTCCCACCTGGTGCCGCGCGGTGTCGATGATCGAAACCGCCTCGGCGGTCGGCGCGTACATCGAGCGTTCCGGCGAATTGGGGCTGGTCGAGGGCAGCTATGAACTGCGCTTTGAGGGCAAATGCCGCATGATAAGACTGGGCGAGGATGCCGACGTGCGGGTCGGCGACCGCGTACTGACCTCGGGACTGGGCAGCATATATCCGCGCGGCTTGCCGGTCGGAGAGGTCGAATCGGTGGAATATGACGCAAACAGCCGCACCAAGACCGCCGTTATCAAGCCGCAGGCGGATCTTTCGTCACCGGTGAAGGTGATGATAATCAAGGATTACGACAACTATTCGGAATGAGACGAATTTCGCGCGGATGCGAGGAGGTGACGGAACGGTATGGAATTTAAAAAGCAGGAACCGGATGAATTGACCGTTCCTCGGCTCATCTTCAAGCTTTCGATCTTTGCCGGCGTGATCTTTCTTTGCGGCATACTTGAGGTGTCCTTTTGCGCTCACATCAGACTTTTCGACGCCGTGCCCGACCTGGTGCTTGCAATGGTGCTGGGACTTGCCGTATTCGACGGCGAAAAGACCGGCGCGGTGATGGGCATATGGGCGGGGGTCGTTTCGGACGCTCTGGGCGGATCGATAATAATGATCGCGCCGCTGTATCTGATGCTCGTCGGCTATATCGCGGGCATTGCCGTCAGAACGGTGCTCGGAAAGAATCTCCCCTCGTGGGTCGTCTTGGTCTTCGTCGGATGCCTTGCGCGCATGGGCGCGACGCTCATCGCCGTCGCCGCCGACAGCCAGGACTTTAACTTTCTCACCGCAATGTCAAAAATATTGCTGCCGGAATTCGCATCCACATTTGTTTCGGCGCTCCCGTTTTATTTTATAGCGCGTGCGCTCTGCCGCCCCTTCCACAAATCGATAGAAATGACTTGATATATCAAGCGAGGCTTCGAATGAACAATAACGATCACGATAACGATAACAAAAAACAAAACGAAAGCATTAACGATCCGCACGACGGCGAGTTTTCGGTCGCAAAGCGCGATTTTTGCCGCCTCGGACTCGCGTTTTTCGCCATGCAGCTGTTGAGCTATGCCGCGGTCTTTCTTATTGCCTTTGTCGCGGGAAAATATTTTCCCGCCTTTGCGGAGAGCGAGGCTTACTTTTGGCTTTGCGGAAGCGGAACGATATATCTTGTCGGCATGCCCGCGGCGTGGCTTATAATGACGGGTGTCAAAAAGCGGAGTATACCTACGAACGAAAAAAAGCCGCGGCGCATGAGCGCATATGAGATGTTTCTCGCGTTGCTCATCTGCGTGGGGCTCATGCAGGTGGGAAGCATTGCCGCAACGATCATAAACAACCTGCTTTACATGCTGACCGTGCGCACCTCGTCGGCGGGACTTTCGGATTTTCTCTACGATGCGGATCCGCTTATAATGTTTGCGGTGGTCGTGGTGATAGGTCCGCTGCTTGAAGAGCTTGTCTGCCGCAAGCTCGTGATAGACAGAATGTCAAAATACGGCGCGATGACGGCAGCGCTGTGCTCGGCGGGCGTGTTTGCCTGCATTCACGGAAATATAGAACAGCTGTTTTACGCATTCGTGCTCGGGCTCTTCTTCTCGTTCATATACCTGCGCACGGAGAATATATTCGCTTCCGTGTTTTTGCATATGTGCGTGAATCTTTTGAGCGGCTTTGTGCCGGTCATGCTTTCGCGCTTTCTGACCGCCTCGGGGTATGAGGAGCTTTACGAAAAGATGCTCGACATCATGGAGAACGGCGGCACCATGGACGCGGAATATCTTAGGTTGTTCGGGAACATTCTGTTGCCCTTTACGCTGAGTGTAATGTGGTCGCTTTCGATGCTTGCCGTGGCGGTGATCGGAATATGGCTCTTGATCGGAGCGCTTCGCCGCGGAGCGTTCTCCCTTTCGTCCTGCCGCCCCGCCGAGCTCGCAATTCCCCAAAAGAAGCGCGGCGAGGTGATCTTTTTGAATATCGGAATGCTCGCCTTTGCCGCAATAACGGCGTTTATCATCGCCGCGAGTGCGGTGATGCAGTAATTTTATACGGAATGTCTTTGTTTGCGCAAAAAACTTCCTTGATTTTCCCGCCATACGATGTAGCCGGATAGATCGCAAGATTTTTATCTTCCGGCTGTGAACCATGTTCGCACCACACCGTAGGGCGGGGGCTTGCTCCCGCCGCAGAATATTGCATTGTTTTACGTCGGCGCACCATGTTCGCACCTCTCCGGTAGGGGCGACCTGCGGTCGCCCGCAACACCCGATCTCGACGGGCGAACGCAGTTCGCCCCTACGGTGTAGCCGGAAAGAATGCAAGATTTTACGGCTACGCACCATGTTCGCGCCGCACGTTGTTAGCCTTCCCGTGTCCGGGAAGGTAGCGAAGCGGCGCGAGGGTAGTGAATGACAGCCCGGTGGGCTGTCAGAGCCCGAGCGTGACCGAGCCGCAGTGAGAAGCGCCGGAGGCGACGGATGAGGAGGTCGCGGATTTTTGCGCGAGCAAAAATCTACCTCATTTCTCCACACGGTGTGCGTAGCCGTATAGATCGCAAGATTTTTATCTTTGGGGAATTTAAGGAAGCTTTCCGCACGGCGGAAAGCCTTGTACCTCCTCATCCGTCGCCTCCGGCGCCACCCTCTCAGACATGAGAGGGCTTGGCAAACGTCGGAACGTCACCTATAGACAGATAGATTGCAAGATTTTTGTCTTGCGGCTATGCACCATGTTCGCGCCGCACGTTGTTAGCCTTCCCCAGTGGGGGAAGGGGGACCGCGCAGCGGTGGATGAGGTGGGCTATGCAGTGTGTTTACGCCGCACGATGTTAGGTATTCGCTCCGGCGCGCAATGTTCGCACTACCCCGGTAGGGGCGACCTGTGGTCGCCCGCAGCACCGTTTCCCGACGGGCGAACGCAGTTCGCCCCTACGATGTAGCCGGATAGATCGCAAGATTTTCATCTTTTTCGGCGGGAGCGACAGCTCGGCGAAGCCGAGGTAGCCCGCCCTACGATGCTGACATGTAGACAGCATAATTTGATAGTTGATAATATTCCGTGCTTACTATATTGGTATAGCAAATACGAATTTGAGCTTCTTCACCATCGGGGTGTGAAGCTCGGGTTCGCATTCGCTCACCCGAGGTTTAAAATGTCGGAGATTAAGAAGACGGGCGACAGCCCGATATATGATAATAACGAGCATGATCGCGAGCGCGAGCATGACGAAAGCGGCACGCGCCGACAATTTCAAAACCGGTATGTGGTGATAGCGGTGGCTTTTGTGCTGATTTGCGCGGTGTATATCATATCGATAGCGCGGATACAGCTGAGCTATACTCCGAGCGAGAAGAAGAACACCGGCACGTATGAATACAGCGAGCCGATCGAAGCCGTGCGCGGAGAGATATTCGACCGCAACGGCACGCCGCTGGTCACCAACAAATATAAATATTCGCTGACGTTCAATTACAGCGCGATGCCGTCGACCTATACCGAGGGCAACCGATCGATAATCGCCGCAATGGCGGCGGTCAGAGACACCGACAACACCGACTGCCTTTGCGAGGACAGCTGGCCTTTTTGCGGCAGCTATCCCGATCTTTCGTACAATGAAGAACTGCTGAACAGCGACGAGAATATCCGCGCGCGCCTTGCGCGCGTAAAAAAGGCGCTTGAGCTGGATACAGATGCCGGTCCGACCGAGGTGCTGACCAAGCTTGCGAAAAAATATCGCATTCTCGACAACCGCGGAGACGTGAACACCGATGACGACGGCGTCCCTCTCTATACCGACGACGAGATAGGAACGGTGCTCAGAGTCCGCTATGAGATGGAGGTCATCCGCTTTGCCAAGGATGAGCCGCTCGTGCTTGCCGAGGATATTCCCGAGGACCTTATAACCTATGTCGCCGAGCATGAGATAGCCGGCGTGGTGATAAAGACGGACATCGAGCGCGAATATAAGTATCCCGGCATCGCGTCGCATATACTGGGGTATATCGGAAGCATTCCCGCGGCGTCTCTTGACGACTATCTCGATCTGGGTTATTCGGTGAAGGATAAGGTCGGCATCACGGGAGCCGAAAAGGCGTTTGAAGAATACCTGCGCGGCGTAAACGGCGAGCGGGTCATAGTTGAGGACGAAGACGGCAATATCATCGACACATATGTCTCAAAGGAGCCGGTCGCGGGCAAGGATGTTTGGCTGACCATCGACATCGAGCTTCAGACAGCGACCGAGCAGGCACTTGCCGACAATATCGCGTATATCCTTGAAAGCGAGGCATCAAGCACCGACGCGACGGTCATTCGCGCTCTGCAAAACGGATCGCTGGCACGTGCGGGAGCCATGACGGTGCTCTCCGCAAAGACGGGCGAGGTGCTGGCGCTCGCATCGAACCCGACCTATGACCTTTCCACCTTCCGCCAAAATTATTCCGAACTTGCAAACGACCCGCGCACGCCGCTCTTTAATCGCGCACTGGAGGGAACCTATCCCCCCGGCTCCACGTTTAAGGTCGGAATCGCGGTGGCGGCACTCTCCGAGCATATAATCGGCGCGACCGACACGGTCAAGTGCACCGGAACATATACCTATTACGAGGGCTCGTATCAGCCCAAGTGCTGGAATATCTGGGGACACGGAGACCTTGACGTCGTTCACGCCATAGGCGCCTCCTGCAACTGCTTCTTCTTTGATATGGGCAGACAGCTGACGATAGACAATATAAATAAATACGGCAAGCTTTACGGCTTCGGGGGCTCGACCGGAATCGAGCTGACCGAGGATGTCGGTCTGCTTGCCGACCCCGATTACGCCCGCGAAAACGGCAAAGAATGGTACGCGGGAACGGTAATATCCACCGCAATAGGTCAAGGATATAATACCTTTAATCCGCTTCAGCTCTCCTGCTATATGTCGATGATAGTCAACGGCGGCACGAGATATTCCGCTCATCTGCTCGGCTCGGTGCGCGAATTCGGCACAGGGACGATAATTTACGAGTCGGAGCCCACCGTCGCCGCGGCATTTGACATGAGCCGAGAGACATATGAGCTGGTCATGGAAGGCATGGGGCTGGTGGTCAGCTCCCCCTCGTCGATGACCTCGCGATATCTTTCCGATTATCCGATCAAGGTCGGTGCAAAGACCGGTACCGCCGAGGTGGGAGACAGCTCTGCCGACAACTGCGTTTTTGTCGCATTTGCGCCCTTTGACGACCCCGATATCGTTTTTTCCTGCGTCATAGAGCACGGCGTCAACGGATATTACGCCGCCAAGGGGGCGCGGGATGTATTTAACAGCTATTTCGGCTATTCCGACACGACCGAAAATGTCGGATGATGCCTTGAGTGACAACGAAAAGAAAGAATGACCATGGAATCAACCGAAAACGAGCGCCGCGTGCCGCGCGCCGCGGCACTGCACGATCTTTCCTGCTTCGGCAGATGTGCGCTGACAGTCATCGACCCGGTGCTGTCGGCGATGGGATTGCAATGCGTTCCGATACCGACCGCACTGCTCTCCACCCACACGGGCGGCTTTTACGACATGTATTTTTTGGAGCTCGACGACGCCATAGAGCGGATATCCGAGCATTTTTCGGCGCTCGGGCTACGCTTTGACGCGATATACACCGGTTTTCTCGGCAGTGCCGAGCAGGCACGGCTGATAGAACGCTTCATCGACCGCTTCGGTTCGGATGACGGCGCGGGAGGAAAGCCGCTCGTGCTGGTCGATCCGGTTATGGGAGACGACGGCGCGCTTTATCACACCTGCACGCCGGAGCTCGTCGACGCCATGCGCCGCTTGGCTGCTCGCGCCGACATCATCACACCCAACATCACCGAAGCGTGCCTTCTTTGCGGACTCGGCTATGCCGATGCGTACAAACTGTCGGCAAGCGACCCCGAGCGGCTCGGTCGGCTGCTGACCGAGGAGCTGCTTTGCCTGAGCAACGGCGGCACGCTTGACCGCGCGGTCGTCACCGGCATCCCTTGCGACGGCGGCTCCGCCGTTGCCACCGCGACACTTTCGCGGCACAAGGGGGATGGCGCGGAAAAGGGAAGAGAATATTCCTTTCATGTGCAAAAAAGGGTGCCCGCCGATTATCCGGGCACGGGAGATATATTCGCCTCGGTCCTGCTCGGAAACTGCATGCGCGGCGACCCGCTTGACCTTGCCGCAGAGAGCGCCTCGCGCTTTGCCGCCGACTGCGCCGCATATACGCTTGAGCACGGCAACGAGCCGGTGCGCAACGGCGTGATGCTCGAGCCGATGCTCGGCAGACTTTGAGTCTTAATAACAATAAACGAAACCGAAAGATAAAAGAATCCGAAAAGCCGGGCTTTGGCCGGATCATCGACAAAAACCGTCAAAAGCAAAAAAGCACAAATTTCATCGCCGCTTTTTCTTTTGGCGAAAAAGGCGCAAAAGAAAAAGCTCGGTAAAAAGAAAACGCCGTTAAGAGCTTTCGCCGCTTGCGAGCGGCGACAAGGGCTGCGCGCCCTCGACCGGCGCCGCCTTTTAAGGCAATACCGCGCAATTATTTTTGCTCAATTGCGCAGTCAGAAAATTCGTCAGATGAAACAAATTTCCGCGCGCGTAGTTCATCCTACGCGAAGGGAATTTGTAAAATATGACGGATTTTATGCAAGCAAGTGAGTAAAAAAGGCGGTGGCCGTGAATT
>CAZPYK010000063.1:0-9800 GCA_964590755.1 uncultured Ruminococcus sp.
GCAAATGATCGGACTTTGATATATGACAGCATGAAAAGTCGCCGGACGGCGGTGTAGACGGATAATTGACCGACTGCGCGCGCCCGGGCGACTTTTTCTTTAAGGCAACACCGCACAATTCACGGTCGCCGCCTTTTTTACTCACTTGCTTGCACAAAATCCGTCATATTTCACAAATTCCCTTCGCGTAGGATGAACTACGCGCGTTGAGGCGGGAAATTTGTTTCATCTGACGAATTTTCCGACTGCGCAATTGAGCAAAAAGAATTGCGCGGTATTGCCTTAACGAACGCCCCAAATACAATTTTAAATATTAATGTTAACGGAGACCTTCATGAAAACAACGAAAAAGATGATGCTTTCGGCGATAGCCGCTCTTCTCGTCCTGCCTATGCTCGCGGGATGCCAGCTCTCGCAGATACTCGGAACAGTCACCACTACCGCCGCACCGACGGCCGACAGCACCGCCGAGCCTGTCGCGACAGCCCCCGTGCCCGATGCCATGGACTTTTCGACAGTGGATATTTCCAAATATATCAATCTGAACTACAAAAATATTGCTCTCAGCGTCACCTCTCTGCCGATAACGCCGAATGACGCCGAGGTGGAAAAGGAGCTTTCCGACATCCTTATAAGCTACGGCTATTATGATGTAGACACCTCCGCCGAAAAGACATCGATCGGCGACTATATCGAAATGGATTACACCGGCATAATGGACGGCGAGACATTTGACGGCGGCACCAGCGAAAAGGCGACGATATATCTCGATCCCGAGAACAGCGGGTATATAGACGGCTTTGCCGACGGCCTTATCGGCGTTGCTCCGGGCAGCGCGGTGACTCTTGAGCTGACTTTTCCGCAGAATTATTATGAAGATCTTGCGGGCAAGCCGGTCACCTTCAAGGTCAATGTGCACGGAATATGCCGCGTCAGAATGACCGATGAGACGATCGCCGAATTCAGCGACGGAAAATACAAAACGGTCGTCGATTATAAAGAATATCTTAAAGATTATCTCACCGAGATATCCGGATACAACGCCTTCAGCGAGGTGGGCGAGGAGCTGCTCGAACGTATTTTGGAGAGCTCGGAGGTCATATCCTATCCCGAGGAACAGTACGATTATTATTATTCGATCATAACCAACAGCTATGTCTCATATGCCGCCGATGCGGGAATGGATTACGAGTCCTTCCTGCTTGCAAACGGGATCACCGCCGAGACCATCGACAGCGACATAAAGAGCTATATCAAGAGCGACCTTGTGCTGCACGGAATAGCGGCGGCGGAAAATATCGCGCTGACCGACGAAGAATATGATGAATATGTCAATAAATATTATTCCTATTATGCGCAATATCTGCTGCTTTACGGCTACACCAAGGAGCAGATAGTCGAGCTTTTGCGCGAGCAGGCGTTCAACGAGGCGGTGCTTTTTGCCGCTTTCGGATATTGTGAATTGAGCGTAAAAAGCGCCGAGTGAGCCACGCGCCGTCGTCCGGACGGCGAGATGATCGGTCGAAAAGATCCGTCCTTTTCTTTGCCGACAGCTATCAAACATCAAAGTGCCGAGCGTCCTTTTCGGGAAGCTCGGCACTTATTTTGTTTATCGGCTTGATTCGAAAGTGAAGCGCAGCTCTGCGTTTTTCGACAAAGCCACGATAACGGAGTGCCTTCATTTTTCTTTATATCATATCAAGCTCATCCAAAGGAAAGCGTTATTGACAACGTGTTTCCCTTATAATTATAATCGGCGGATATGGAACCGCCCATTCGCTCGGTCAGCAGCTTGGCAATAGACAGACCGAGCCCCGTGGATCTCCGCGCGGAGTCCACGGTATAGAATCGGTCAAAGAGCTTGCCGACGTCAACAGACGAAAGCTCGGATGCCGTATTGGAGAATGTGATCTCTCCCGTGTCGCTCATCGTTACCGAAAGATCGCCGTCGCTGTATTTGACCGCGTTGCCGATAATGTTGCCGAAAATGCGCGACAATGCGGATCTGTCGAGAATGCGAACGATATCGCTGTCGGGGAGCGAGATATTCGGCGTGATGTTCTTCTGCTCAAGCGCTCCGTAAAAGGAGATCAGCGTATCTTCAAGCACTCTGCCGACGTTGACATTTTCGCGGTTCAGATCGGATACGGACGAGATAACCGAATATCTGAACAGCTCCTCGGTCAGAGCTTTAAGCGCTTCGGTACGGTTGGCGATCTGCTTCACATACCGTCTTGTGTTCTCCGTCATTTCCTCCGCTTCAAGCAGTTCAAGATAACCGCATATTGCCGTAAGAGGAGTGCGCAGGTCG
Source organism: uncultured Ruminococcus sp. (assembly GCA_964590755.1). Lineage (GTDB taxonomy): Bacteria > Bacillota > Clostridia > Oscillospirales > CAG-272 > CAG-390. Next base: position 2,312 of record CAZPYK010000063.1, read on the forward strand.
TGAGATATATTCGTAACCGCTTCTTTAAGCTCCCGATCTCCGCTTATATACCGTCTGCGTCGGCGGCGAAGCTCGGCAAGCTGTCTTGCGATCTCACTTGCAAGGCGGCGCATGTGCTTATCACCGGACGAAACCGTAATAAGCTGATTTGTATCCGAAGAAAGGTGCTCCGAAAGACAAGTGCATATCTCGTCCATGCTTTTTTGCATCATTCGGATCTTGATCAAAAGTATGAAAAGCATCACGGCAAGCATGCCGCAAATTATCCAAGGGAGCATCCCTCTCTCACCTCACTTCAATTCTTTTTTACGGAAGCAGAAGTATCCAAACGCGCCGACCGCCGCAAGCACTGTTATCGTATAGATAATGTTGATCGCCGTATTGCGTATGTCATCTTCGGTCGGCATATCCGAAGACAGATAATACCTCCATTCATCGCTGTATTCGCTGAAGCCACCGTACCCAAACCAACTGTACGTCATAGAATTGTATTCACCGATATGGCAATACGGCGACAGATGCTCAACCGCGATCAGCACCCGGCGAGGTGCCCCGTCAATGTAATATGGGTTCTTGACCAAACGCATTGAATCGGGAATGACATCGAAAGAAATATATACATTCCCATCATCATCGGTGATCTCGACCTTCTCATAGTCATATTCCACATTATATTCCGGCTGGTTCAGCAGATTGATGAGTTGCTGCGAGAAAAACGCCACAGCCACCACCAGGATCACACTGACCACCAATGCTATAAATCTATTGTTAATTAAGCAGACAACAACGGTGACCATTGCCGCAAAAAACATATTTACGAGCAACACATCGACAAACATCAGGGCAAGGATGCTCGTCGGAAGAACACCGAAGGTATAGCTGTTAAATGCGGTAAAAATACCGGCGTAGACCAAAAACATAGCAATCGCCGCGCCCTCGGCAAGTACCAGCTCGGAGAGAAACACCGCGCCCTTTGTGTGTCCCGCAATGATCTTGTTGCGGAAGCTGCCCTCCGCATGTTCTCTGCCGATGAGCCACGAGATGACCACGGCAAAGACAATAAATTCGATCATAATATAAAAATCATCAAGATACCACATATAGGTGTTATATGCGCAAATAAGCGCAATGACCGCCGTGGCAAGGATGCCCAGCCAAAAGATAACGCTGCGAAGATATCTGCGCACACCGGCGTGAAGCAATTCAGCCATTGACCTCACCTCCGATCAAGTTGATGTAATAGGTCTCAAGATCTTCGTCCTGTTCGTGTGAGCTTATGAGGACGCAGTCCTCCCGGGCGAGCTCCATAACGAGCTCGGACAGAACTATGCCTCCGTAGATGTTGGCTTGAGTATCCGAGATCACCTCATATTCCTTTTCCATTCTGTCAAGCACACGCACAAGGGCCTTTATGTCACTGACCTCAATGCGAACGCATTTTCGGCAAGCCGCTTCAAGCTCCTCGGCACTTATCTCCTTGACAATGTGACCTTTTTCAATAAAGCCGTAGTGCGTAGCGAGCTTGGAAAGCTCTCCGAGAATATGGCTTGAGATCAACACGGTGATGCCGTGTTCACGGTTGAGCTTCAAAATAAGCTCTCTTACCTCAACGATGCCTTGAGGATCAAGACCGTTTATCGGCTCGTCAAGCACGATAAAATCGGGATTGCCGATCAGAGCCACCGCTATGCCCAGTCTTTGCTTCATACCGAGCGAAAAGTGACGGACTCTCTTTCTTCCCGTATCGCCAAGTCCCACGAGCTTCAAGATCTCGGGTATACTGTCGTAATTCGGCAACCCGAGAACGAGGGCTTGCTGTCGGAGATTGCCCTCTGCGGTCATATCAAGATAGATAGCCGGCGTTTCGACCACCGCACCCATTCTGTGCCTTGACTTCGATATTTGTCTGTCCTTGTTCGATATTCCGTAAAGCGAGTATTCGCCCGACGTCGGCTCTTGCAAGCCGCAAATGACACGGATGAGGGTAGTCTTACCCGCGCCGTTTCTTCCCACAAAGCCATAGATCGCTCCTTTGGGAATGTGCATTGTCAGATCCTTCAACGCTTCAAACTTACGATAAGTCTTTGACAGCGCCGAAGTCGTTAGTACGTATTCCATTTTGAATTTTAACCTCCCGAGAATTTCGATGCTGCCATTTTATAATAAAAGCGTAAAGATAGCGGTAAAAAAAGCGGTTAAGATTTCGTAAAGTTTTATTTTGTCAGCTTGAAGCCAATACCCCATACCGCTTCAATGTAGTCTTTGCCGGAAGCGTCACGAAGCTTTTTGCGGAGATTGCTGACGTGGATCTTCAGCGAGCTTTCGGTACAATCGGGAGTATCAAGACCAATGTGGTCGAGCAGCTGCGATTTGGATACCGCTTGCGTACTGTTCAGCATCAGATATTTCAGTATGGCGTATTCCGTTCTCGTCAGCTTCAGAGCCGCATCACCCACCGTTACGGTATAGTTCGCCGTATTCAATGTTATTGCATCGTAATGCAGCAAAGCGGCTTGAACCGTTGTGCTTCTCAGAGCTACCGTTATTCTTGCAAGAAGTTCCTTTATATTGAACGGCTTGGTAATGTAATCCACCGCCCCGCCAAGCAACAGCTCCACCTTGTTATCCACGTCGATCTTGGCACTTACGACGATCACGGGAATGTTTTTAATTTTGGGTAATATCTGCTCACCCGAAAGTCCGGGGAGCATCAGATCGAGTAATATGAGGTCGGGGGTCTTGCTTGAAAGCAGCATCAGAGCTTCGGTTCCCGAATAGGCGCGAATTACGCCATATCCCGCTTTCACGAGGGATTCTTCAAGCATATTGCCGATGTGTATATCATCATCTATTATTGCGATTGTTTTGTTCATATCGATCTCCGTTTCGCCGCCATGCGGCGGCACAAATTTCCGCGTGAAACATTTTTTCCCGATTTGGTTTCATTGAACTTTCACGACAAACACCTCTGCAAATTCTTATTAATCTCAATCTGTAATACCGAATATTCTTTCCGTTGCCATCAAAACGTTTCATTCAGCAAAAAATCATAAATGCCGAGATGCAGTATTCCGTATTCATCCGTCCAAGCGGGCATATTTGATCTTGTGATCACGATACGTCTTGTAAAATCTCTCGGTATTTTCAAAAACGGTCGAAGCTCCTGTGCCGTTTTTTCGGAAGTGTCGAGATTCAAAGCAGATTGTATATAATACTTTTCTCCCGCACTTTCCGCATTGACGACAAAATCGATCTCATACGTCTTTCGTTTTCTTTTTTCTCCGGTACCTTCGATCGTTTCGACAACACCGACATCGACCGAATGTCCTCGTCCCATGAGCTCGCTATAGATCACATTTTCCATCAAATGCGTTTCTTCAAGCCGGCGGAAATTCAGTCGCGCATTGCGCAGACCGGTATCCACACAATAATATTTGCTCGGATAGGAAAAGTATTTTCTGCCTTTTACATCGTAACGATCCGACCGTTCAAACAGATAGGCTTCAGTCAAATAACCGAGGTATGTGGCGACCGTTTCGCTGTCTATCTTGGTCTGCCTTACCGTCATCAAGGTGTCTGCGATCTTACTGGCATTGGTCAAGGATCCGACTGCCGAGCAAAGCTCATCGGCGATCAGCGCAAGAGATTCGGGATGAGCAACATGGTGTCGTTCCAAAATATCCTTCAAATAAGTCTCTTTGAACAGATCCGACAGATATTTTTTCTTGTCTGCGGCATCTTCATAAAAAGCAGTCATCGGGAGTCCGCCGTAGGTCAGATATTCCGAGAATGCATCCGATTTGTCACCGCCTCGGTAGGCATAGAACTCCGAGAAGGACAGCGGGCGGATATGAAGCTCATCGCCACGACCTCGAAATTCGGTTGCAATATCGCTTGAAAGCATTTTTGAATTGCTACCGGTCACGTATATATCTATATTGCCCTTCTGCATGAGAGAATTGAGGACATCGTAAAAGGATATCAGTATTTCCGGATTGTCTTGAATTTTCTTTTTGCCGACATATTGGATCTCATCAAGCAGTACATAGTAACGCTCTCCGTTTGCCGGTGTATTTGCTTCCAAATATTCGGCAAGCACCATCGGATCACGATACTTTGCGTTCAGAATGTTATCCAGCGCCAAACCGATGATCTGCCCCTCGGCAACACCGCTTTCCAAAAGGTACTGACGGTACAGCGTAAACAGCAGATAAGATTTTCCACATCTGCGCACCCCTGTGATCACCTTGACAAGACCGTTGTCACGCTTGGCGATCAGCCTTTTCAAATATGCATTTCTTTCGATTCGTTCTTGCTCTTTCATCAGCGAGTCTCCTTTCGGAACTTCCGTGTGTTATCACGCATTTGTCGGTGTTTATTATACCATATATTCGGCTCTCTGTCAATATCATTTCCGAAAGTTTGGTGAATTATCACGAAAATTCCGAAAGAGTAAAAGACAAGGTACTACATGATCTTAAAATACTTATTTGTGTGCTATCGCACGAGTGAGATCGAACGCGGTCGTTGTCGTGTGTACGGCACTCATCATATTCACGTGTGTGCTTGTGTCAAGTCTAAGGGGAGTGTCTTTTTCTTTGCCATTGTTTTTTCATTTGATCTCCATTTTTGGAAATGCAAAAAGCACCTACCGCAGTAAGTGCTTTTGCTTATAATGTTTGATAAATTGGGAATTGTCTGTTTACTCCTTAATCTCATATATAAACAAAGTTTCGTTAATAATTGCGTAGGAAACGCTTTTTCCAACTAACTCCTTGCATTCATCTGTGCTGAAATATGCCGATGTTGAGTATTCATTATCATTTAATTTGATAATAACACTGCCTGTATATCTGTAAAAACCTTGTTCCCAATTAGTAATTACTCCATCGGCGGGAACAATCTTTTGGCATTTATTCTTAAATATAAAAAACATAATGAGGAAATACATACCGGGTAGTAAAAGACAAACGAAATTTGCTATATTTACGACAGCAAATACACCTGTTCCAATAGTTTTTGTAAATAACAAAAGGCATATTAAAGTTTCCAACAAAACAAATGGAATTAACCATTTCAACGCTATTGACAAATACTTTCTTGTTGATAGTTCCATATAACCTAAACTCCACCCAAAATTATCCTATACACTCTCCTCCATTCGCTGCCCTACCCGCAGCAGCTCAAGCAGCTCCCGCTGCGTTTTGGTCAGCGGCGCGGTGATACGCATGGAACGCCCGGTCGGGAAGGCGGTACACCTGATCTTGTCAAATTCCAGCAGGATGCGTTTGAGGGTAAGGCCGTTTTGGCGCATATGTTCCGCCAGGCAGTTGGTCATGTAGGAGCGGACGATCAGCGCGAGGAAGGCGCAGAACAGCTTGCCGGCGGTGGCGGCATCCGAATGCGTGCGCAGACGCTTCATGTCGGTCTCGTTCTTCAGGCCGTCAAAGCATTTTTCCACCACATCCCGGCGGCGGTAGATGTCCAGTATCTCCGCCGTCGTTTTGGTGAAATCGGTCTCGGCGATCAGAAAATATCCGCACAGCGACAGCGCTTCATCGATGGCGGCGTGGTTGCGGCGGTAGCCGAGTCTGCCGTCCTTTGCGCGGTTGATGAAAAAATACTTGTCATAGTGCAGTTTTCTGTCCGGCGGCTCGGTCATGTCCCGCAGATCGTTCTCCTGCGCCTCGATGAACTGCCACAGCGCGTCCGCTTCTTTCAGAGCCTTTTCGGCATCGTAAAACAGGTGGATATTCATGCGAAGACCGAGCTCGGCTGTTTCAAATTTCTTCCCATACGGCAAATTTTGACCAAGGCGGCATTCGGAGCGATCCTTGACCTCGTTCCCGTGCGTTTGGATCAACTCACGGCAATATTTCAGGCTTCCCGGAAGGGCTATGACGAATCTGTAGCCATTCTCTGCCATGTATTTCAGATTTTCCGCGCTGTAAAAACCGCGATCCATCACGAATCGTGTCTTTTTGCCATTGATAAACTCATTTTCGCCCAGCATATATTTCAAGTGCGCTTTATCGGAGATGCTGCCGGGATAGACGCGGTAGTACAGCGGTAGCTTGGATTTCTCGCCGTAATACATCCCGAGGTTGATCTGCGGCAGGCGTTCCTTGTCTCGATTGTATCCCCACTCCGGCTCGGTGATATTGCGGCTGTAGGACGAGATGGATGTCACATCGTAGGCGAGATATTCATCCTTTTGACGGTGCTTCATCCACTCCCGGAAGAACAGCATCATGTCCTCCTCGCGCAGCTCCGAGAACATTTTGCTGCATTGCTTATCGCTCAGCACACCGCCGCAAGCCGTTTGGTGCGTTTCGGTGTAATGGTCTATGCAATGGGGACCTCTGATAATTCCGCGCACAGCGTAACGGCGGAAGCTATTCCGTCATTCGTCACAAAAATTCTTCGCAGAGGATCAACTATGCGCGCGAATTTTTGTTTAGACTGACGAAAGATCTTCTCGTCGCCCGCCGCACGTGGAATTATCAGAGGTCCCCACATGACATTTCCCTCGGACAGCATATACTGCGCCGCGGTCAGCATCTCCGCCGCGTGCTCCGGGAAGTAGCGGTCGAGCAGCTTTTTGATGCCCAATTCCCCGCAAATCTGGTCAAAAACGCGATAAACGCCGCAGGAGAGGATGTCTCCGGCAGGCGACGCTGGCTGTTTCAGGTATATTTCGTAGTAATTGCGGTTGGGGATCAGCTTCCCGCTTGCCTCGTCCAGTCGCCCAATCGAGGAACGGTCGCAGGTCGGATTGCCGTTCTTGTTGCGATATGTCGCCGTGACATAGTACACATAGGTCTTGCCGGAGACCTTTTTGTAGGCTATCCCGTGCTCGGGAAGCTCGACCAGGATCGAATTATCCAGTGCCATTGTTCTCACTCCGCCTCCAAATTTGAATTTACGATAGCCTAATTATACCATACTTGAAAGCAAAAGTCAATAAGTACTTGAAAGCAAAAGTCAATAAGTTAGCGCAAAAAAGGCGAACTTTTTGCCCTTTTTGAGCATTTCAGGCTCCAAAAACACGGCGCGGCGGGTGATGTCGGGGGAATTGGGGCGTATAGGATAATTTTGCGGGGAATTTAGGGTATAGGATAATTTTGCGGGGAATTTAGGTTCGAAAAAGTGAGGAAAACGGCGTAAAACGAAGAAAACCCGAGAAAATCTCGGTTTTTTCGGTTGGCATCTTTTTTGTCAACACGTCTTGGAGGCGTCGCCCGGAATCGGACCGGGGAATAAAGGTTTTGCAGACCTCTGCCTTACCGCTTGGCTACGACGCCTTATTCTTTTAAAAAAACGGGTACGAATTCTCTTAAATTCGTACCCGCCGTTTGGAGCGGATTACGGGGATCGAACCCGCCACCTCGACCTTGGCAAGGTCGCGCTCTACCAAATGAGCTAAATCCGCAAGTGGTGCCTCCGGTCGGAATTGAACCAACGACACGGGGATTTTCAGTCCCCTGCT
>CAZPYK010000064.1:0-9208 GCA_964590755.1 uncultured Ruminococcus sp.
TCCCCTTCTTTTCTTTTCCTCACGGTAAGGGGATTTTACTTTGGCAACTTACCCGCGATTTTTATGACTTCACAAAGCTTTCAAACACATATCAATCACTTGACACACGCACAAGATATAACTATAATATAGTATAGCAGTCAAAAAAACCATCGGAGGTTACAAGCTTTGATCGAGGTCCAACATCTGACAAAAAAATACGGCGACCACACCGCCGTAAGGGATCTGTCCTTTAAGATCGAAAAGGGCAAGATCTACGGACTTCTGGGGCCGAACGGTGCCGGAAAGTCCACAACCATGAATATCATCACGGGCTGTCTTGCCGCCACATCCGGAAATGTGCTGGTAGACGGGCACGACATCTTTGAAGAGCCCATAGAGGCGAAGCGCCACATCGGGTATCTCCCCGAGATACCGCCGCTTTACACCGACATGACCGCCGCGGAATATCTTGACTTTATCGCAGGCGCGAAGGGAGTGCCCTTCGAATCGGCATTACGTCAGATAAAGGAGGTCATGCAGCTGACAGGCATAGAGAGCGTGTCGGACAGACTTATAAAAAATCTCTCCAAGGGCTACCGTCAGCGTGTCGGCATCGCACAAGCAATGCTGGGCGACCCCGACGTTATAATCCTTGACGAACCCACGGTCGGACTTGACCCCAAGCAGATAATCGAGATACGAGAGCTGATAAAGAAGCTCGGACGCATCAAAACGGTAATACTCAGCAGCCACATACTCGCGGAGATCAGCGCGGTGTGCGACCACGTTATGATCATCTCGCACGGCAGACTTGTCGCCGACTCGCCGATAGACGAGCTTGAAGCCTCTGTAAACCAAGCCAATGGGCTTGAACTGCAGCTGCGCGGCGCCGAGAACGAGGTGCGCAAGCTGCTGAGCGGCATAAACGGAATAATATCCGCCGAATATTCCGAGCAGGGCGGCATCACACGTGTCACGCTGAAGACAGCCAAGGATCGCGACGTTCGCGACGACATATTCTATGCGTTTGCCGAGAAACGTCTGCCCATAATCGAAATGGCATACCGCGTGCTGACGCTTGAGGATATATTCCTTAAGCTCACCGACGACTCCGGATACGCGGAGGAGGCGGAGAACGAGAAGAAGTCTCACATCAAGCCATTGCTCCCGCGCCTGTTTGCGAGCGAGAAAAAAGGCAACGCTCCCGCCGAGGAGGAATACACTCCGCAATTCGGCACCTCTGAACAAAACGATGAAGAAACGGAGGAAGGCGACAAATGATTGCTATCTTTAAGCGCGAGTTCAAATCCTATTTTAACAGCATGACCGGACCCATATTCCTCGGCGTGCTGTTCGTATTCACCGGCATTTTCACCACCGCATTGAATCTTTATAACCTTTACCCAAATTTTGAATATGTGCTCAGCAATATTACAATAGTGCTCATGCTGATAATCCCGATACTCACCATGCGCTCGATAGCCGAAGAAAAGCGTTCGCGCACCGACCAGCTGCTTTATTCTCTGCCCGTCAGCACCGCCGACGTGGTGCTCGGAAAGTATCTCTCCATGGTCGCCGTGCTGCTCATAGCCTGCGTTGCCATGGGCTTTGTGCCGGTGGTGCTCAGCCTTTTCGGGATCATCCATTACGGCAGCTGCTACGCAGCACTGCTCGGATTTTTCCTGCTCGGCGCATCACTGATAGCCGTTTGCATGTTCATGTCCTCGCTGACCGAAAGCCAGATAATCGCCGCCGTCACGAGCTTCGGCGTACTGCTCGCCTTTTACCTCATGAGCGGCATAGCCTCTCTGCTTCCCACCACCGCGTCGGGATCGTTCGTCGCATTCTTGATCGTCGGGCTGATATTCGGAGCCGTCGCATGGCTGCTCACTCACAGCTATATCATCGGTGCCGCGGCGGCTTGTGTCGCGGTGGTCCCCACCTCCGTTGCTTTCGCAATCGACAGCGAAGCCTTCGCGGGGCTCTTTCCGAGCGTGATATCCTATCTTGCGGTCTTTGATCGTTTTGACAGCTTCGTCTCCGGCATATTCGACCTTACCGCGGTCGTATATTATATATCCATTATCGTATTTTTCGTATTTTTGACCGTCCAGTCGCTTGAAAAGCGCCGCTGGAGCTGACAGGGGGAGGCACAGAACATGAACGAAAAGAACAAGTCGATGCGCTCCGACGCATCCTCGGACATCGTCGCAAGCGCCCGCAAAAAAAGCGGACGCGCCGGCGGATATTCCGTCATCATGACGGTCATTCTGCTTGCCGCGCTCTTGGTAATAAATCTCATCGTAAACGCTCTTCCCGCCAAGTATACAAAAATAGACTCAAGCGCGTCAAAAATGTATACTCTTTCCGAGACCACCGAAAAATATCTTTCGGATCTTGACGAAAGCATCACCTTTTGGTTCATCTGTCCCGGCGGGCAGGAAGACACACAATTGAGAGCATTCCTCGATCGTTATGCTGCGCTCTCTTCCGAAATATCGCTGAAGCTCGCCGATCCGATAGCGGACCCCGACTTCATTTCGCAATACACCGAATCCTCCCCATCGGAGTACAGCGTGATAGTCGAAAGCGCTCGCCGTTTCAAGATCGTCGATTACTCGGATATGTACTATTATTACAACGATCAGGTCGGAAAGATGAGCTATTCCGACTACAGCTTTTATGCGCAATATTACGGACTGTCGGCAGAGACATATTTTGACGGAGACAACCAGCTTACAAGCGCGATAGAATACGTCACCGCCGAAACGCTGCCCACCCTTTATACCCTGTCGGGACACGGTGAGACAGAGTTTTCGGAAACTCTGGACTATTACGTTGACATGACCGGCTTTGACTACACCGAACTCAACATCGCCCTTGACGGTGAGGAAATACCCGACGATTGCTCGGCAATTCTTATATACGCTCCCACGATGGATCTCACCGAGAGCGAGCTCGAAAAGCTCGGCACCTATGTGCAAAACGGCGGGCATATATTCATGATAAGCGCCAACACCTCGCAAGGCTTTGAAAATTTCTCGGCACTCTGCCGCCTCTACGGTCTTGAAGCCGATTACGGCACGGTATACGAGGGCAGCGCGGGAAGCTATTACCCCAAAACACCTTATTATATCTACCCCGCCGTCTCCTCCGAGCATTCCGCGGTCTCGCTGCTCTATTCAAATTCCTACAGCGTGCTCAGCGGTCAATCGCACGCGATCGGCACCGCCGAAACGCTTCCGGACGGATTCACCGTCACAGAATTGCTGACGACCACCTCAAAGGGCTACCTTAAGCTCGCCGACGGGACCGAGACCGAGCCCGCCGTGCTCAGCATTGCATCCGCCTCCGAAAACAGCGACAGCGGCGCGCGCATGATCTGGCTCGCCTCGCCGCAGTTCACGAGCGATGCCTTTATAAACGCCACGAACGGAGCCAATCTTTACGGCTTCCTCAACATGCTGACATGGCTCTGCGACAGCTTCACCTCATCCTTGCCCGAGATCTCTGCCGTGGGCATCAGCGCGTCAAGTCTGTCCGTTTCGGAATCCGCCGCGGGTCTGTGGGGAACGATATTCGTATTCATCATACCGCTCGGAATTGTCGCTGTCGGACTTATACGTTGGAACCGCCGCCGCAAGGCTTAAGCGACGGTCAACCGAAAGAAAAACAAAACAATATATATTAATAATGAAAAAAAGCATAAAACTGATCATCATGAGTGCGCTTGTAGTCGTGCTCGCCGCAGGATATTTCATCTGGCAAGGAGTTGCCGACGCAGGCGGCGACGACACGACCGATGATCCGACCGACACCTACACGGTCGGCTCGGTGGACTACAAAACACTCAAAAAGATCCTTATCGAACGCAGAATAGACTCAACCGACGATGACGGCGAGGCAATGACGGTGAGCTTTGAGTTCAACGTCAGCGATGATCTTTCTCACTGGCTGTGGTCGGAGAACACCTCGGTGCCTCTTGACAACGAATGCTTTTCCGACATGACCGCCGCGGTGAACGATATCACGTCTCGCTATAGGATGACCGATGTGTCCGCCGAAGAGCTTTCAAAATACGGCTTGGACGACCCGCAATTTCTGCTCTCCTTCACCGACGAGAGCGGCACGCACAGCTTTCGCATCGGCAACTACAACAGCTTCTCCGGCACCTATTACCTCACCGCCGAGGACACCTCAACGGTATACACCGTCTCATCAAGCTTTCCCGAAGCATTCAAGTTCGATATATACGAGCTGATAGATGCCGACGACGCTCCCGAGGTGAGCGCGGGCACGCTGACCTCGCTTGAATACAAGAACGGCACCGAGAGCATTCTTTACACCTATTATCAAAACGGCAAGGACTCGGATTATACCGGCAGCTACCGCTGGTACGCATCGGTAAACGGCGGTGCGGAATTTGCCGTCGCATGCGACATAGGAGATGCGCTTACCGACGCGCTGACCGCATTGAGCCTTGATAACGTCGTCTCGTTCGACGATTCTCAAGACACCGAATACGGGCTTGATACGGGTGCGACACTGACCCTTTGCTACCAAAAGACAACAAGCGTCACCGATTCGACCACCGGTGTGGAAAAGACCGTCACCGTTCCCGCAAGCTTTACCATGGCTGTAGGCAGAAACTCCGACGGCGCGATATATGCCCGTGCCGAAGGCTCGGTGCTTACCGCAAAGCTCTCCGGCTCCACCTTCGGAACCGTCTTGACCGACAACGAACGCTCGCTCTACCCCACCGAGCTTATCCTGCTCGACACATCGCGGATCGACCGTTTGGATGTGTCGACCCCGTCGGGCACGATCTCGATCGTAATAACGCACGAAGAGGAGGGGGGAACCAAGTATGCTCTTGCCGACGGCGAAAGCTTTGACAGCGATAAGCTGACAGCATTCATCGACGCACTTGCCGCGGCAAGAACGACCGCCTTTGCCACCGATCTCGACCGTTCAGAAAGCGTTGAAAAGCAAGCTCTGCTGTCCCTTCATCTTGAGTTCAACACCGGTGAGACCCCAAGCGCCGAGCTGACACTTGAAAGCTACACCGAAAATTATTATCTTGTATCATTTATGGGCAACGCGGAAAGACTCATTTCGGTCTCCGATGCCGCCGAGGTCATCGCCGCGGCGGACGCGCTGCTCGCCTGACCCCAACCGAATCCAGGGCTGTCACATTAAGACAGCCCTTTTTCTTTGCGACAAGGCGCGAAAGCCTCGGCTCTCCCGCGTTTTCAAGATGTGACCACGACCGCATTCGGATCGAAAAGCATTTCGCCAATCGTCAAAAATACTTGACAGCATCAAAGACAAATGATATAATATTATCAGACCCAATGCATAAAATGGGAAAACAACAATTTTAAGGAGGGCTTCACAATGAAGCGAAATGTACGAAAAAAGATCCTGCTTTTGACCGTTTGCACCATGATCGTAGGTGCGCTTCTGCTTACCGGGTGTCGTCCGCCGAACGAGATAGACGACCCTTGGCTCAAGCTGTGGAAAGAGGTCGTGATCGACAGAGATGTTAAGGTGACAAGCGTGGCGTTTGATTACTACACCTTTCAGCCGGAATTTTCCCGTGAACGTGTGATATCAAACGACAAAAAACAGATCTCGCAATTGTTGGATAAATTGAGCGCCGTTGGCAGTGATTTTATCGATTATGGCGAAGGTGATGGGACGACGGAACAATGTGCGATCATCGGACAATATTGTGTTATTGCGGAATTGTACACCGAAAATAACAACTCGTTGGAGCTGTGGCTTACCACATCGCTTGATTTATCCGGCTATCATGTATCTATAAACAAAAGCGCAGAATTCAAAAGTCACCCCGATGACACTGCGGAACCGTTGTATGTGCAAAACGAAAAATCTCTATATGGGAATTTTCAATCTTATAGCGTATTTGTTCGTTCGGACCAAACACTCGGACCCACATCTCTTAAAAACATGATATCGATATTTTATGCCGATCAATAATTTAGCAAAAAAAGAGTTCAACAACATGAAAAAACGTTTAAGGCAATACCGCACAATTCTTTTTGCTCAATTGCGCAGTCGGAAAATTCGTCAGATGAAACAAATTTCCCGCCTCAACGCGCGTAGTTCATCCTACGCGAAGGGAATTTGTGAAATATGACGGATTTTGTGCAAGCAAGTGAGTAAACACGCGCCAAGGCGCAGGCGTCAGCCGCGAATTGTGCGGTGTTGCCTTAAAAAAGCGGCTGCCTCGATGAATTGAGACAGCCGCTTTTTATTATTCTAAGTCTAAGCCAAAATAAAATCTCGTGATTCCCTTTGAAAAATATATCTCGCCGTTTTCGCAATAATAAAACACGGCATTTTCGCCGACCTCATCGCCCAGACGCACGCGAGTGTCAAAATTCCCTCCCTCGGCATCCACGCGGCGCAGATATTCGGCTTTTGACAACGCGTCCGCTATTCGCCCCGCCATCGCTCTCGCCTCGTCACCCTCGTAAAGCGTCTCATCCGACTCCTCGCTTTCAAAAAGCGTTTGGTAGGTAACGTGAGTCACAAGCACGGTGGCGGAGTCCGCCTCCGCGATCTCGGCGGCTCGTCGCGACAACGCCCCGAGCTGTGCACGTGCCATCATCGACGGATAAAGGACCAGCCCCAGCACTATAAGCAATGCCGCCGTCGGTATCGCCGCACAAATAATCGCAAATGTGTGAGAGGACGCGCTTTTTTTTGAATCTTTGCTTTTTGAACCGTCTGCCATTTTTCGGTCAGTTCCTTTCAGAGAAAATGTGCGCGCGCGGCAGGTAATATCAGACCGCCCTTACCTTTTCGCACAAAAATTCCTCAAGCATGGCGCGTCTGGTCACTATTCCCATAAACGCTCCTCTGTCATCGACCACCGGAATAAAGTTCTGCTCAAGCGCGCGGCTTATCAGCTCCTCACTTGTCGCAGTAATGCGCACCGCGGGGTTGCGGTCGGTCCTTTTGATATCCGAAATGCGTATGCTCTCGCAATCTGCCATCGACGCCGCACCCACATCAAGCATGCTCCAAAGAAAATCCCCTTCACTGAGCGTGCCGGCATATTTTCCGTCTCTGGTCAGCACCGGTATGGCGGAATATCCGTGATACCGCAGCTTTTCAAGTGCCTGTCTGAAGGTGCTGTCCTCGTAAATATATACCACTTTGCTTTTCGGAGTCAAAAGAAATGCAACATTCATACCGACCGAAGCCTCCGTTCCGCCTTCAAGGCACATGAGATATTCTTCGTTATTTATTATAATGCATTAATATGGAATCCGCGCGAATTTAAATAAAACTTATTTTGAACATATCGGGCATATAAAGTCGAATATCATCACTCATTGTATTCGGCAATGCATTCGTATTTTTTCCCCGAGATCACACGGCAGAGGCGAACCGTTCTTCCCGAGCCGGTGGAGACATATTCGCGGAAAAATACAGTTTGCCTTGCGATATTCCGATCAAGCATATCAAAGCATTCGCCATCGACGACCGATCTTTTCTTGGAGCCGCGGTTTGAATACCACACAACGGTCGAATCGTCAAGCCGAGACGTGAAATAAACGATGCCGGAATCGCGATCCACCGTCATATCCGCAATATCGTCGGCAATTCTCTTTTGCTTGCCGCCGGACTTCACAAAATAGAGCGCGTTATCACCGTCGCGAAGATACACGCCGTCAAATTTATCGGGCGCCGTTATGCCTATCGCCTGTATGTCACCGGATATCAGCTTTTTGTCGGCTGTTTTTTCTATATCCTTAAGATAATACACCTTTCCGCTGTAGCCCGATGTGCCGGAGGTATCGATGTAATATACCGAGCCGCCGTCCGGCGAAAGCGCCCAGCCTCCGCAAAGGGAGGAAATGCATGTCTTTTGCAGCCCGCTGTCAAGGTAATACAGTCCGCCGTCGAATATGTATGCGCTGCCCGCAAGAGTGCGCTTTGCATATATATCCACACGCCGCCCCACGCAGGTGTGCTCCTCGCGCCGCGCCGCGCCGTCCGCGGGAACGACTATAGAACCGATAGCTCCGGGCAATTGCCGGCGTTCGCCGCCCTTGCGGCTGATATAGGAGACGTTTTTGTCGGTATATATCACCTCGGTGCGATCGTAATTGAACAAAAGATATTCGCCCAGCTGCGCCGCATCAAGACACAGGTTGCGAACATTGTCACCGTAGGCTACCGAAAGCTTATAGCTGTAATCGGCAGACGATATATTTCTTCTGATATAATAAATATACTTGCCGCCGTTTGAAATGGCAACGGGATATGAATCCGCCGCCACGGCCACGGGCTCGCTGCCGCCCACCGCGGCATAGGTGCGTATCTCATTGTTGACCATTCGGGCGTAGGCGATGCTCTTGCCGTCCGGAGACAGCGTAAACAGTCCGCGGCTTGAATCGATTCCGAGAAGAGAAAGAATGCTTTGATCCCCCTCGGCGGGAATGCCGCCGCTTATTACCTCCGCGGTCTGCTTTTTCACATTATAAACGCACAATATACAGGCGTCGTCAATGCCTTGCGCATACGCAACAGAGGCGCCGTTATCCGAAATAACGCAATCGTAAATATTATCCCCGAGTTTGGAGATGCCTTCATCCTTGATCAGAAGCAGCATTCCGCTTACACCGCGATCCGAACGATACCCCAGCACCGCCGCAACTCTGCCGTCAAGCGATGCTTCGATCCTGTGCGACACTATGCCGTATTCGGACAGATCATATGAATTTCCGAGGCTGTCTGCAATAAGCGTGTCGGTGACCGAAATGTATTCGACCTCGGTCTTGACGAGATACCCGGAGCCGCCCGCCGCGCGACACACAAGCCAAATAACAACAACGGCAACGAGCGCCACAACGGCTACGGCACCGGCCGCCGCAAGAAGGCGCGAGCCTCCCTGCCGCCCCGATCTTTTCGGCGCTTCTCTTCTCGCCGCAAAACCGGTTGAACGCTCGCGTTCAAGGTCCGATCCGCATTCGGGGCAAAAAAGCGCATTCTCAGAAATTGTTTTTCCACAGCTTGGGCACTTCATCTACAGCACCCTCCTTTCGCAAGAGCATTTAAGGCGCATCACCGCCATCATCAAAGCTATCGCTCCCACCGTATCTAATTATACTACACATTTCGCGCTCTGTCAACAAATGTGAGTTGCCAAAGTAAAAACCGTTTTCAAAAGCAGTGGGCGGTATGTCAA
>CAZPYK010000065.1:0-9160 GCA_964590755.1 uncultured Ruminococcus sp.
GTGCTCTTTTTTAGACTCGGCATAGCATACGTGTTAGATATTTGTTTCAAACTTCACCTTGCGGTATTATCTTTCGCGTCGGGGCGCGGGGCGCGGTCGGTGTGCGTCGGAGGGAGGTTATGCCGTTGACATGCGACGGCATTCCCGCGCTTTCGCCCTGTAACAGCATATTCCGACGAATGAGTCCGTGACACAAAGAAAAGGGCTGTAAAAAACGCGATGTTTTTTACAGCCCCGTAAAAATGTCGGCCGGGTCCCGGTTTTCTCGGAGAGCCGGGCCGTCTTTTGATTTTTATATTATATTTTATCGGAGATAAGCGAATATCCCGCTTCCGCAAGCAGCTTTTGCGCAAGAGCGTTATCCGCCACGCGGATGGCAACATTGGCGCGCGGATCGTCTCCGTTTCCGACAAAGGTATACATATATTCAACGTCGATACCGTTGTTGTTGAGCACACAGAGAGCCTTCATAAGTCCGCCGGGGTCATCGGGTATCTCGATGCACAGCACATCGTTGACCGAAACGGTCTTGCCCGCTGCGCGGATGGCGGTATACGCATGCTCGGTGTCGCTTACTATCAAGCGCAGTATCCCGTATTCGGGTGTTTCGGTGAGAGAAAGCGCACGTATATCTATTTTTTTCTCGGCAAGCACCTCGGTGATCTCCAAAAGTGTGCCGCGACGGTTTTCAATAAAAACGGATAACTGTTGTACTGACATTCCTGTGTGACCTTTCAATATCGTTGGAATGCCTTATTTTATCATATTTTTGCTCATATTTCAATACGGCAAGCGGATTTTACACCTACTTTTTTAAAAAAACTTGACATTGAGGCGGATTGATTATATAATAAAGCGTAAAATACCGAAAAAGGACGGAATGTGCTATGAAAGCTGTAATAACGGTGACCGGTCGTGACAGCGTGGGCATCATCGCCCGCGTGTCTGCCGAATGTGCCGATAGCGGTGTGAATATCATCGATATCTCGCAAAGTGTTTTAAAGGAATATTTTGCGATGATAATGCTTGTCGATATAGACGGTATAAAAATACCGTTTGGGGATTTTGTTGACAAAATGAAGCGGCTCGGAGAGAGCGAGGGGCTTCAGGTCACGACCATGCACGAGGATATCTTCAACACTATGCATCACATTTGAACGGTGAGAAAAATGCTGAATGTTACAGATGTTATTGAAACAATAAACATGATACACGAGGAGAACCTGGATATCAGGACGATAACCATGGGTATCTCTCTTATAGATTGCGCGGGCGACGACATAGAAAATGTTTGTCGTCGCGTTTACGACAAGTTGACCGCACGTGCGGGAGAGCTGTGCCGAGTCGGTGATGATATCGAGCGGGAATACGGCATTCCGATAGTCAATCGACGGGTGGCGGTGACGCCGATATCTCTGCTTGGCGGAAGATTTTCGGTCGACGATTATGTAAAGCTTGCCAAAACGCTTGATCGAGCCGCGGATGCAGTGGGGATAAATTTTATAGGCGGATACGGTGCCCTTGTTCAGAAGGGCTTTACCGGCGGCGAGCAAAGACTTATAGAGTCGATACCGTATGCTCTGTCCGAGACCGAGAAGGTCTGCTCATCGGTCAATGTTGCGTCCACCAAGGCGGGAATAAACATGGAAGCCGTGCGAATGATGGGCGATGTGATCAAAAAAACCGCCGAGCTGACCGCGGACAGAGATTCCATAGGCTGTGCCAAGCTCGTGGTGTTTGCCAATGTGCCCGAGGATAATCCCTTTATGGCGGGTGCCTTCCACGGTGTGAGCGAGCCCGAGGCTGTGATCAATGTCGGAGTTTCGGGTCCCGGAGTGGTCGCCTCGGCGATCAAGCGCGCCGGTGCATGTGATCTTTCCGAGCTGGCGGAAACAGTAAAGCGGACGGCATTCAAGATAACTCGCGTCGGACAGTTGGTCGCCTCGGAGGCGTCGCGCCGTCTGGGAGTGCCGTTCGGGATCGTTGATCTGTCGTTGGCGCCAACGCCTGCCGTGGGCGATTCGGTGGCATATATCCTTGAAGAAATGGGCCTTGAGCAATGCGGAGGCCCCGGAACGACCGCCGCGCTTGCCCTGCTCAACGACGCCGTGAAGAAGGGCGGGGTCATGGCATCTTCGCATGTCGGAGGTCTTTCGGGGGCGTTCATACCTGTATCCGAGGATGCGGGCATGATAGCCGCGGCACGTTCGGGGGCATTGAGCCTTGAAAAGCTTGAGGCCATGACGGCGGTGTGCTCGGTCGGGCTTGATATGATAGCCGTTCCCGGTGATACGAGTGCCGATATCATTTGCGGAATAATCGCGGACGAGATATCCATAGGTGTTGCCAACACCAAGACCACAGCCGTGAGGCTTATTCCCGCGATCGGAAAGACCGTCGGTGAGGAGGTCACCTTCGGAGGCTTGTTGGGTACCGCGCCCATCATGCCCGTAAGCAGTCGCTCCCCCGCCGCGTTTATCGCTCGCGGAGGACGAATACCCGCGCCGATACACAGCTTGAAAAACTAAGAAAAGTTAAAAAATATATTGATCTTTATATCGAAAGGACCTTGAAATGAAAAAAACAACGATGAAAAAGTATGCGCGGCTTATCGCCGTCACCGGCGCAAATGTGCAGAAGGGGCAGGAGGTAATGGTATACGCCTCGGTTGAAAACGCAGAGTTTGCGCGCATGGTCGCAGAGGAATGCTATCGCGCCGGCGCCAAAAAGGTGATCGTGGAGTGGTCTTATCAACCGCTTGACAAGACAAATTATCGTTATCGCACGCTCAAGACGCTTTCCACCGTCGAAAAGTGGGAGATAGCGCGCTTGGAGCATCGCGCCGAGACCTTGCCCGCAATGATCTATCTGGAATCGGACGATCCCGATGGAATGGCGGGGATAAATCAACAAAAGATGGCGAAGGCTCGTCAAGCGACATATCCGATAGTCAAGCCCTTCCGCGATCGCATGGACAACAAATATCAGTGGGTCATAGCGGCGGTTCCCGGTGAGAAATGGGCAAAAAAGATGTTCCCGGGCGTTTCTCGCAATCAGGCGATAGAAAAGCTGTGGGAGGCAATTCTGTACACCGCTCGTGCCGACGGCGAGGATCCCATCTCCGATTGGGCTGCGCACAATGCCGACCTTGCCGCCAGAAGCAAATATCTTAACGATCTTGATATAGACGAGCTTCGTTATCACTCCTCCAACGGTACCGATTTCCGTGTCGGACTCATCAAAAACGTAAACTTCTTGGGTGGCGGCGAGAATACGCTCGGCGGAGTATATTATAATCCCAACATGCCCACCGAGGAAGTCTTCACCTCTCCGATGCGCGGCAACGCCGACGGAACGGTGGTCGCGACACGTCCGCTTTCTTATCTCGGTCAACTGATAGAAAACTTCTCCGTCAGATTTGAAAACGGAAAAGCCGTTGAGGTCCACGCCGAGAAGAACGAAGAGCTCTTGCGTCAGATGATATCGATGGATGACGGCGCGGCGTATCTCGGCGAATGCGCACTTGTGCCGTATGATTCTCCCATTCAAAATTCGGGGCTCGTTTTCTACAATACATTGTTTGATGAAAACGCATGCTGCCATTTGGCCCTCGGCAGAGGTTTCCCGGAGTGTGTAAAGAATTATGCTGAGCTTTCAATGGATGAATGCCACGAAATGGGGATCAATGATTCGATGATTCATGTCGATTTTATGATCGGCTCGGAGGATCTTGAGATCACCGCTCATACCCGTGACGGACGCGAGGTCGCGATATTCAAGAACGGAAACTGGGCGTTTTGAGCTTTTGATAGCTTGTGATAAAAACAGGCGTGTCTCACGTTAGCGAGACGCGCCTGTTTTTTTTACATTTCATACCATCTTTCGCCGATCCCGAGATCTACGGTCAACGGCACCGAGAGCTTGACTGCGCCTTCCATTTCCTCGCGAAGGATCTCGGCGGCTCGCGGTGCCGCGTCGACGGAGGCTTCGACTATCAGCTCATCGTGAACTTGAAGTATCAGCCGTGCGTCCAGCCCCTCCTCCTTGAGCCTGCGTGAAACGCCGATCATGGCGAGCTTGACGATATCTGCGGCACTGCCCTGAATAGGGCTGTTCATGGCAACTCTTTCTCCGAATTTGCGCTGCATGGCATTCGAAGCCGATATCTCGGGAATGTAGCGCCGTCTGCCGAACAGCGTTTCCACATATCCGCGCGCGTGAGCCTCGGCGACTATGTCCTTAAGATAAGCGTTGACATCGGGGTAGGAAGCAAGATAGCTTTCGATATATGCGCGTGCCTGCTTGACCGGAATTCCGAGATCTCCGGCAAGCGAAAAATCTCCTATTCCGTAAACAATGCCGAAATTGACCGCCTTTGCTCGCTTGCGAAGCTCGGGTGTGACATCCTCCGCAGGGACTCCGAACACCGTTGCGGCGGTTGATGTGTGTATATCTGCTCCGCTGCGGAAAGCCTCTATCATGGCGGCGTCTCCCGAGATGTGAGCCAAAAGCCTGAGCTCGATCTGAGAATAGTCGGCGTCTATCAATACGCGCCCCGGTGCGGCGAGAAAGAACTTTCTGAGCTCTCGGCCCTCATCGGTGCGTATCGGTATGTTTTGGAGGTTCGGCTCGGCGGAGGACAGCCTCCCCGTGGCAGTGCCGGTCTGCTTGAACTGCGTGTGGATCCTGCCGTTATCGTCGGCGACCTTAAGCATTCCCAAAACATATGTGCTGTACAGCTTTGTCAGCTTGCGGTATTCAAGCACATCGCGCACTATCTCATGCTCGGGCGCGAGCTTCTGCAGCACGTCGGCGTTGGTGGAATATCCCGTCTTGGTCTTTTTGCCGTAGGGAAGAGCGAGCTTTTCGAACAAAACCTCTCCGAGCTGTTTGGGGGAATTAATATTAAAATCGATTCCCGCCTCGGTGCATATTTTTGCTTTGAGCAATTCGGTGCCCGCGGACAGACGTTTGCCGTATTCCGTGAGTCCTTCGCGATCGATAAGAAAACCTGCCTCCTCCATTTCGGCAAGCACGGCGGCAAGCGGCAGCTCTGTTTTGGCAAACAGCTCTTCCGCGTTGTTTTGGCGCAGTTTTTCGGAAAGAACACGGTAAAGCTTATAAATGTTTATCGTGTCATCCGAGGTGCGCTCACCGCCGAGATAGCGTTCCGCAAGGGATGAGAGCGAAAAATCGCCCGAGGGGGCCAGCACATATGCCGCGAGCATTACGTCAAATCGCGCCCCGCGGGTTTGGGCATCCGAGAAAGCGTCCGCCTTTTTGTATATTGATTTGCAATCGTGGCAGATCCATCCGACGGAGGCGGACAAATGCCGCATGAGTTCGCTGTCCGCGTTTGTGCCGCAAAGCGTCGTACCGTCGTATATTCGTGCGGTATTGTCATCCGCGCAAAAGGAAATCGCGGTGTCGTTATTTGAGGCTTTTGAAAGCATATCGAAAAACACGGCTCTGTCGGATATGACGGTCGGTGTGTTTGCACGGCTCGTTTCGATGTCGCTTGGCTGCGGTTTGTCGAGCTTCAGACGCGACAGCAGTTTGGTGAATTCAAAGCGTGTGAAGAGTTCGGTCGCTTTTTGCGGATCCGCATTTCCGTTGCCGAGCTCATGCAGTTCGGGAACACCGGGGACCGAACGGTATATCCGTGCCAGCTCGCGAGAAAGAAAGGCGAGTTCGCGCCCGGCGGTGAGCTTGGCAGCCATCGAAGAGGTGACTCCGCTGCCGTCGGTAAGATAGTTCTCGTAGACATTGTCAAGCGATCCGAATGAGGATATGAGTTTTAATGCGCCCTTCTCGCCTATGCCGGGTACACCGGGGATGTTGTCCGAGCTGTCGCCCATTATTGCTTTAACATCAACAAAACTGCCGGCGGGAACGCCGTATTCCTCAAAGAATGCGGCTTCGTCGAAAAGGATGTTATCCTTGTTTGTCGCAAGCACGACTCGCGTATGCTTGTCTATGAGCTGAAGGGAATCGCGGTCTCCGGTGAAGATGTAGGTCTCGGTCTCGCCGTCCGCTTCGCCCTTGGCGGCGAGGGTGCCCAAAATGTCGTCGGCTTCAAAGCCCTCAACTTCAATAACGGAAAAGCCCAGTGCGCGGCACAGCTCGTGCGCGGGCGCCAGCTGTGCGTACAGTTCCTCCGGCATAGGTTTTCTTCCGGCTTTGTATTCACTGTATTGTTTATGTCTGAAGGTCGGGGTTTTGAGATCGAATGCGACGGCGCACATGTCCGGCTTCAGCTCCTCCAGCCGACGCAGAAGCATGGTGGACATCCCGTAAAGCGCGTTGGTGGGGAAGCCGTCATGCGTTGTGAGCTGTCTTATACCGTAAAATGCTCTGTTCAATATACTGTTTCCGTCTGCAACCAAAAGAGTTTTCATTTATATTTTTACCTTTCGCGGTTAATTGCGGATCGATAGTCGGATCTGTATTAAAGTATATCACGAAACGCGGCCCGGGTCAAGCAAAACATTGGCAATCGGTATTGCAAAATGGTTTTTTATGTGCTATAATTAAATAGGGGTAAAAGCATAAAAGCCCGTATGTTTGGCGGGCATGTGCCGTTATCTCAAAAAAACAGATCGGAGGGTTACTCGGAATGTCGGATAATCGTAATACGGTAATTACAATCGCTCGCCAATACGGAAGTGGCGGCAGGGAGATCGGTCAGCATCTTGCAGACATGCTCGGCGTAAAAGCGTATGACCGTGAGCTTATCACCATGGCGTCTCAAAAAAGCGGAATGTCGAGCGAAATTCTCAATCACGCGGATGAAAAGGCAACAAACAGCCTGCTCTATACTCTTGCGCTCGGCTCGTCATATTACGGCGCTGCCGCTGTCGGAATGGACGTTCCGATAAACGACAAGCTGTTTATAACTCAATCGCAGATCATTCGCGAGCTTGCATCGGAAGGACCGTGCATCATAATCGGAAGATGCTCTGACTATGTTTTGCGCACGACCCCGGGAGTATTTTCGATATTCATCTATGCGCCTCTTGAGGATCGCATAAAGCGAGTTATCGGCAGGGGGCTGGCGGCAAACGAGAAGGAGGCCAAGGAGCTGATCTCCCGCACTGACAAGCGGCGCATAAATTACTACAACTACTACACCGGAAGAAAATGGGGAAGTCCGGATAATTACAATATGCTTATGGACAGTTCATTCCTCGGTATCGACGGCACCGCGCGCGCAATTGCCGATATATATCGCGAAAAGCTCGCAAATATTTGAGACGTTTAAAGGCAATACCGCACAATTCTTTTTGCTCAATTGCGCTGTCGGAAAATTCGTCAGATGAAACAAATTTCCCGCCTCAACGCGCGTAGTTCACCCTACGCGAAGGAAATTTGTAAAATATGACGGATTTTATGCAAGCAAGTGAGTAAACACGCGCCAAGGCGCAGGCGTTAGCCGTGAATTGTGCGGTGTTGCCTTAAAGCAATCGGGTCGCCGCGCGAACTGCACGGCGACCCGATGACGGCAGATAGCTTCTCTTATATGCCGTTCGACATTTTTATATTATGTTTTTCAGCTCCGTCAAGTGCTTGATGACGTGCTCGCATTTGAAGTCGGTGTAAAAATCTCCGTCATCGAAAAGACAGCCGTGAACTCCCGCGTTGGTTCCGGCAAGAACGTCTATATCGCGGTCTCCGACCATTAAGGTTCGGTCGCGGTTGAGAGAATATTTTTCGCAAAGAAAGTTCAAAGCATCCGGCGCGGGCTTGGTGGGAAATTTCATGGTGCTGTCTATTATAAAGGTAAATTCATTGATAAGTCCCCATTTTTCGAGCAACAGCTTGGGAAATTCATCCGAGTGGGTGTAGAGAAAATTTCTTTTTCCGAGCTTCGAGGCGTGCTGTAAGATCTCTTTTGCGCCGTCTATCGGCTGCTCGTCGGCAAGAGCCTGATTGTGATAGATATCGTACATCATCCTGCGCGCTTCCTGCTTGTTTTCAAAGGCGTAATGCCCGAAAGCGTGGCGCACGGATATTTTGAGATGTGTGAGTATGGAGTCAAATGAGTCATCCATGTCGTAGTGGTTTAAGGTCTGCTTTAACGCTTGGGTGAAAAAAGGATATGAATCGGCGATGGTGCCGTCAAAATCGTAAACTATGTTGTCGTACATTGGGTGTTGAGTCTCCGTTTCTGTCATCGTATGGCATTGTTGCCGCGTTTTCGTTATGCGTGGCGCGGTGGGGTCAATTGTTTGAGCTCTTGTCACGGTTCTCGCGCTTTTTTTCAAGGTCTTCGGGTGTGTCGGCGATAAGTATGCGAGTCAGATGTATGTTGCGAATGCCGAAATAGTATCCGAGCATACCGACTATAAGCCCCGGAATTATGATGATATAATAGGATATCCAATAAGATATTGCCGGACTGCCGGCGACCTTGATGCACGCAAGCATACCGGTGTACATGCCCTCAACGAGATATGCCGCGATATAGCCGCATATTGCCGCTACAGTCGTCAGAAATTCGACGTCTCCGAATATTTTGCCGAGCATAAAGAAGAATGCAAGCAAAAGGCTCGGTATTGCCGCGAACATGGCGATAAAAAGTCCGTTGAGAGGGCGGCGCGGTTGTCTTCCGGCTTCGATCGACGGCAATTCCTTATATCCCACATCCCAAAGCACCGAATAGTTGAGAAAGGCGTAAAAAAGTACGGCGAATACGCTGGTTATCAGCTTAAGCGTCGTGTTTTCGGCCATTCCGCAGGCTATCGAGAGCACCGCTCCGAATATGGATATCGCCAGCTGGTTCACAAACAGCTTGACGATGATATAGGAATATTTCTTGAAAAAGTCGATGATAATGCGGAAGCGTTTTTTTATAAAACTCATTCGTGTCTCCGTTCTGCCGCCGAGGTGAGGCATCGATAAGCAATACGGCGGTCTGAATAATATATCTTATTATATAGTTTTCGTTCGGATTTTTCAATATCAATATTTGAAAATTTACAGTTTAGCCACTAATAGAGCCATAACTTTTATTTGTTATTATCTAAAATATTAAGGCAATACCGCACAATTCTTTTTGCTCAATTGCGCAGCCGGAAAATTCGTCAGATGAAACAAATTTCCGCACGCGTAGTTCATCCTACGCGAAGGGAATTTGTAAAATATGACGGATTTTATGCAA
>CAZPYK010000066.1:0-9030 GCA_964590755.1 uncultured Ruminococcus sp.
TGGATAAGTATCTCGGTGGTGTTGTCAAGCGCCGAGGTCGCCTCGTCAAGTATCAGTATAGCGGGGTCCTTGAGAAAGACTCGCGCAATGCTCAGCCTCTGCTTTTGACCGCCGGAAAGCCGCACGCCTCTCTCGCCTATCTCGGTGTCATAGCCGTGCTCAAGCGACATCACCCAATCGTGGATATTGGCGCGCCGCGCCGCCTCCTCTACCTCCTCATCGGTGGCGTCAAGCCTGCCGTAGAGGATGTTGTCGCGAATAGAGCCGTTGAAAAGGAACACATCCTGCTGAACTATTCCGATATTTTGTCTGAGCGATTCAAGAGTCACGTCGTTTATATCAACGCCGTCGATGGTTATTCTGCCGCCGCCGAGACGATAAAAGCGCGGAATGAGATGACATATGGTGGTCTTGCCCCCGCCCGAAGGTCCGACCAGCGCAAGCGTGTTGCCGCGCGGAACGTGCAGCGACACGCCGTGAAACACCTCGCTCGAATGCGCCTCTGGATCGTCCGAGGAATAGGAAAAATCAACATCCTCAAGCCGTATATCACCGCGCACGCGTCCGAGCTCAAACGCGACGGGAGACTCCGCCTCGGGTTCAACATCCATTATCTCGCAGAAGCGTTCAAAGCCGGTGACGCCGTTTTGATAGGACTCCATAAAGTTTATCAGCGTGGTTATCGGGGAGATAAACAGGTTCACCGACACGATAAAGGCGGAATAGTCCGCAAAGTCGATCCTGTCCGCGTAAAGAAAGATGCCGCCCGCGATAAGAATTATCACGTTGAACACATCGGTAATGAAAGAGGACGACGAATGGAACGCCGCCATGGCGCGATAGGCGCGGCGGCACGCCTCGACGAATTGGCTGTTGCCGACCTCGAACTTTTCAAGCTCCTTTTCGGCATTCGTATACGCCTTGGTCACGCGAATGCCGGAAACACTGCTCTCGATGGCGGCGTTGATGACCGCGTTGCTCTTGCGTCGGTCGGCAAACGCGTCGCGCATTTGACGGCGCAGACGCATCGAAACAAACAAAAGTATCGGCACACAGGTGAAGATTATCAGCGTCAGCCAAACATTTATCGTGCAAAGGTAGGCAAAGGAGCCGATTATCATCACCGTGCTGATTATCAGGTTCTCGGGGCCGTGATGCGCCAGCTCGCAAACGTCGAACAGGTCGCTGGTGAGTCGGGTCATTATCTTGCCGGTCTCATGATCGTCATAAAAAGAGAACGGAAGCTTTTGCAGGTGCGCGAACATATCGCGGCGCATCTGCGCCTGCATTGCGGTGCCTATCATATGTCCGTAATATTGAACGAAATATCTCAGCAAAAGACGCATAACGTATAGCCCCAGAACGATAAGCCCCGCAAAGATAACACCGCGGAAATTCTTGTTGGGTATGAGGTCGTTAAGCATGCGGCGCGTCACGATCGGATAAATCATGCCTATCAGCGAAATGATAAGCGAGGCAAGCATGTCCGCCGCAAACATCAGCTTGTGCGGCTTGTAGTACGAGATGAAGCGTTTTAACATTTTTTGTCCGAGCCGCCGACACAGCGCCGCGGCTCCCTTTCTTTGAGTGAAAAATGAATAGTGAATAATGAATAATAGCGGTAGCTTTTCTCCCGCAGGGAGAAAAGCATTGATTTTTCAAAATAATTTTATGAAGAAAAGTCGCCTCTGCGGCTTTTCTTTCCTTTTCTCTTCTCTAATCACTGCCCCGCGGCGGCAGCCTCCTCGGCGCGGTGCTGTTTCACCAGCGCCACATTGCGCTCGTGTCCCGCGCGGGTCTCGGCATAAAGCATGAACTTATCGGTGTCGGTCACAAAGAAATAATACGAGCTTTCGGTGTCGGGAGATATTGCGCAAGTCAGCGCCTGATAGGAAGGATTGCATATCGCTCCCGGCGGCAAGCCCTTTGCAACATAGGTGTTGTAGGGATTGTCGTAATTGAGCTGCTCTGCGGTGATATCCTCCGGCTTTTCACCGTGCGTTATAAGCCAAGCGTATACGGTGGTGGCATCGCATTCAAGATACGGAAAATCATACGGCTTGTTGAGGCGGTTCTGTATCACCGCCGATACCTTGTCGAAATCGGAAGCGTAATATGTCTCCTTTTCGATTATCGACGCGATCGTCACGATCTGATCGACGGTATATCCGGTCTTCTCGACATAAGAGTGCAGTTGCTTGTTGAAGACCTCTTCAAACCGCGCGAGCAGCTTGTTTATATAATAGCTCTCGGAATTGTCGGTGTAAAAATCATACGTGTCGGGGTAGAGATAGCCCTCAAGACGATAATGCCGTCCGTTCGACATATCCAGCTCGTCGATGAAATCATAATCATATTCGCCGTTGTTGATGGCATCGATAAAGCCCTCTCGCGTGCCGATGCCGTTCGACGTAAACAGCGTTATGATATCCTCAACGTTATATCCCTCCGGTATGGTCAGGCGGATCGTCGTTCGCGTGCTCTTCGGGCGCAAGGATATCAGCAGCTCGTCATAGTTCATCATTCCGTTCACCGAATGCACCCCCTCGACAAAGGCATAGCTTTCGGGAGCGGAGGCGATAAGCGAATCGACATGCTTTAGCTTTGAATAGAGCTTGAACAGCCACGGATATTTGATGACTCCGCTGTCGCCGAGGATCTCGGCAATGTCATCGGCACAGGCGTTCGCAGGCACCGAGACTTCGATCTCCTCGCTGTCCTTGACAAAGGCATACATGTCGTTGACAAGGCTTATGGCAAAGATAGCCAGCGAAACGGCGGCTATGATTATAAAACAGATATACAGTGTCGCCTTCAACACGGCGGTTATCGTTCCCGAGGCGGCGCTGTAGCCCGACCTTTCGGCGATATCCTCTACCTGCGGACGCGCTTCGATTATCTCGCGAGGCAACGCCCGCGACGCATCCCTATTTGAGCTTTTCTTGAAAATACTCATTGTTTACGGTTCTTCCTTTCTCGGGCTCATCCCGGGACGGTTTATTTTATGAACAGCATGACGGCAATATAGAACAGATAGCACAGCAGTGCCGACGGTGCAAGAAAGGCGCGAACGATGCCGGTCGCGGCTTTTGACATTGCCCCCGCATCCTTTTTGCCGTTTATATTCTCTCCGATTCCGGAAAGCCGATAATCGGACGGCAACGCACGATCGGCGTAAGAGCCGTAAAGCCTCGCGCCCTCACTGCAAAAGACAAAAAGCGAAATGAGAAGCAGGAGCACCACAGCCAAAAGATATATCGTCTCTCCGCCCAAATCGTAAAGCGTGCGCCAGACGGGAGCTCCGAAGAGCGAGAGCAGATTATATCCCAGATGCACCGCAAAGGCGGCAAAGAAGGAGCGCGCGGCATAAAGCGTCAGCGCAAGCAATATCCCGCTGAAGAAATAGACCGCAAATGTCCGCAGCTCAAAGTGCAGCATCGCAAACCACGCCGATGTCAGCACCACCGCGCTGAAGCTTCCGCCGTATGCTTCATATTCCGAGCATAGCAGCGCGCGAAAGACCAACTCCTCGCAAAACGCGGGAAGCACCGCATAGACCAGCACGACATATATCTCGGTCAGTGCTCCGCCCGACGGCGCGGCAAACGCGCCGTAAAGGGTGTAAGAGTCCGCCATGCTCTCGTAGCCGCCGACGATATATTCGAACAGCAAGGAGCCGGAGGACGCGGCAAGAGTTGCCGCTATCACAAGCAGTATTTGATTCAGCCCGAAGGGCATCGGACGCAGCGCGGTCAGCTTCACCCGACAAAGGCGCATATATATGCCCGCGGGGAGCAAAAAGATCAGCGCTTGGATCACGGTAAAGAGAATATATTCATTGTCCCGCGTGAACGCCCGCGGCGCTATGGCTCTTACCGCAAGAAGCAGGATGAACACCGCCAGCACCAAAAGCGGAGCTGTGAGCGTTCCGTCAAAGCGACGCACGTGTTTTTTCGGTCCGGTCTCCCGTGCGGCATCCGAAAGCAGACGCGGATGCATTCCGTCGGACGTCGCCATGTCGGGTCGGTCATTGCCGAGTCGACGCTCATTCATGCCGCTCACCGCCTTTCATGATTCGAAATTTGTGTTTCTTTCGTCTTTTTATTCGTTCAAAGCGCGAAAAAGCTCTCGCGCAGGCGCTCGGCTGTGTCGCGCCCGAAAAGGCACGCCGTTATCTCAAGCCCGAATTCCACCGCCGCACCCATTCCGACGGCGGTAATGCGCTTGCGGTCGACGCAAACGCGGGATGTGTCCGGCAAAGCCCCGCGCAGTTCGCGCTCAAAGCCCGGGAAGCATACCGCGCGATAGCCCTCAAGATATCCGCGCCTGCCGGGAACCATCGGCGCCGCGCAGATGGCGCAGATATATGCATCCGATACCTGAGCCAGACCGAGCGCACGATCGACGATGGGAGAGGCATCAAGATTCGAAGCTCCCGGCATGCCGCCGGGCAGAATGACGGCTTCAATGTCGCACAGCTCCGCCTCCGCGTCGGATACATCCGCCGTCACCGTAATACCGTGCGCGCCGGTAATGCTCACGCCGCCGATGCCTACGGTCACCACGTGCGCTCCCGCACGACGCAGGATATCCAAAGGCGCCAGCGCCTCGACCTCTTCAAAACCGTTTGCCAAAAAAAGATATATCATTTTTATTTTTCTCCAAATATATTTTTTGAAAAGAGTAACCGCCCAAACGACACCGACATCGCGCCGCCTAACCCGGCCACACGACACGGACGGACAGATGGCGAGATTTTCATCTTTGGGTGTGCACCATGACCCAATATTGTTGGGTGCTAACATGGTGCACAGCCCACCTCATCCACCGGCTTGCACAAACCGCAAAAACGGCGTTTTTGCTTGCAAAACGGCGAGTTTCACTCGCCGAGCCGCTTTTGACGACTTGACTCGCGAATCGAGGCAAGTCACTTCCCCCACTGGGGAAGGCTTGGCAAAAGTCGGGGCGTCACCTATAGCCGGAGAGAATGCAAGATTTTCATCTTCGGCTGTGTATCATGTTCGCACCTCTCCCGTAGGGGCGACCTGTGGTCGCCCGCAATGCCCGATTTCGACGGGCGACCACAGGTCGCCCCTACGGAGTCGACGGATAGAATGCAAGATATTTGTCTTGCGGCTGCGCACCATGTTCGCGCCGCACATCGTAAGCCTTCCCCAGTGGGGGAAGGTGGCACGGCGTAAGCCGTGACGGATGAGGTGGGCTGTGCAGTGTGTTTGCGCCGCACGATGTTAGATATTCGTCTTGACAATCCCTCAGTCGGCTGCGCCGACAGCTCCCTTTGCACAAGGGAGCCTTGGCAAAAGCCAAAAGATCACCTACAGATGTGGAGATTGCAAGATTTTTATCTTTTCGGCGGGAGCAAGCCCCCGCCCTACGGACTTCAAACACGCAAGTGTTTGAAGTCATGACGAGGAAACCAAACTATCAAATTTGCATTAAATCTCATTCCGAAATCCGCACCCAAATCTCGGGCTTCAAATGCATGAGCATTTGAAGTCATGACGAGGAAACCAAACTATTAACTCTGCACTGAATCTCATTCCGAAATCCGCAACCAAACTTCGGACTTCAAATGCGAAAGCATTTGAAGTCATGACGAGGAAACCGAACTATAAACTCTGCACTGAATCTCATTCCGAAATCCGCAACCAAACTTCGGACTTCAAATGCGAAAGCATTTGAAGTCATGACGAGGAAACCGAACTATAAACTCTGCACTGAATCTCATTCCGAAGTCTATTATAGCACATTTTCGCGGCACTTTCCACACTTATCTTTTAATATTTTCCGAAACGCCGCAAAAATACTTGACTTTGTCCCCCGGATAGGTATAATATATTCGAATGTCGGCATTTGCCGACAAGAAAAAACGATCGCGAGGTCTTAAAATCTTATGGCAATAACAAAAAAACGCGAGGTCGATTTTATCGGCGGGCATCTTGTCACCAACATGTTGCTCTTCACCCTGCCGGTAATGGCGACCGGCGTGCTTCAATTCCTTTACAACGCATCGGATTCCGCCGTCATCGGCTGGCTGGTCGGCAAGGACGCGCTCGGCGCCGTCACATCGACCGGCTCGCTTTCAAATCTTATCACCGGACTCTTTATCGGACTCTCGGTCGGCTCGTCCGTCGTGGTCTCGCATGCGCTCGGCTCACAACGGTGGGACGACGCGCACGACGCGGTGCAGACATCGATAACACTTAGCTGCATTCTCGGACTCATCGTCGCCGTTTTCGGTTTTTTCGCCTGCCGCCCTCTGCTTGAGCTGATGGGAACGGTCGATGAATGCATCGACGGCGCAACGCGTTATATGAAGATAATCTTTTTGGGCATTCCGGCTCAAATGGTCTATAACTACGGCACGTCGATACTTCGCGCCAACGGCGACACAAAAAATCCGCTCATCTTTTTGGTGGTCTCGGGAGCCGTCAATGTGGTCTTCAACATCCTTTTGGTGTATTTTTTCCGCGATGTCTGGTGCGTCGCCGCGGCGACCATACTCTCGCAATATCTCTCCGCGTTTTTGACCGTCCGCCTGCTCTGCCGTATCGACGGCTGCTGCCGCCTCGATATAAAAAAGCTGTATATCAAGCGCGAGAAATTCATGCAGATACTGCGAATAGGTCTGCCCGCGGGAATACAAAGCGTGCTGTTTTCCTTCTCGAACGTCATCATCCAATCCTCGATAAACTCCTTCAAAAACGCAGCCATCGTCGCCGGCAACGGCGCGGGCTCAAGCGTTGACGGCTTGATATACATAGCGCAAAACGCCTTTTATCACACCGCGCTGACCTTCACCGGTCAGAACCTCGGCGGTCACAGACTCGACAGGATCAAAAAGGTCTGCCGCCTTTGCTTGATACTCGTGTCGGTGATCGGGCTTGCCATAGGACTTGTCTGCTATGCATTCGGACCGCAGCTTTTGTCGATATTCGCTCCCGATGCCGAGGACGCCGATGTCATAAAATACGGCATGGTGCGTCTGCTTTATATGGGCATTCCGTATTTCCTTTGCGGAACGATGGAGGTAATGTCCGGCATGCTGCGCGGTCTGGGCGCGTCGATGACCTCGATGGTCGTCTCACTGCTCGGCGCCTGCGTTTTCCGCATCGTATGGATATCCACCGTCTTCCGCGCCGTCGGAACGCTTGAATCGATATATATATCCTTCCCCATTTCGTGGCTGCTCACGACGATCGCGGCGTATATCTGCTATCGGGTCATATTCGCGCGCCTCGAAAAGCGGCTCTCATCCGAAGCAGAGCAATAAGCCCCCGCCCTACGGCGCAGACGTATAGATTGCAAGATTTTTACATTCCGGCGGGAATATGACCTAATATTGTTTAGTGCTAACAAAAATAATAGCCAACCTCATCCGTAGGTTCGCACCGCACGATGTTAGGTACTCGTTCCGACGCCCCATATTCGCCCCACCGATCACATCCGACAAAAAACATCCGGCGTGATGCTCCGAAGAGCATCACGCCGTTATTTGTCTCTTGACCCTTATCGGGTCACTCGACAGTTATTTATTTCTTTTTCTTGAACACTACAGCCGTGCCGAGCATTGCCGTAACCGCGACGGCTATGTAGGCAACAGAGGAGCCGCAGCCGCTGCTCGAAGCGGGAGCTTCGGTGGTCGTGGGAGCATCGGTAGCTTCGGGAGCGTTGGTCTCGGGAGCATTGGTCTCGGGAGCATTGGTCTCGGGAGCCTTTGTGCTCTCCTCGGGCTTCTTTGTGGTCTCGGGAGCCTTTGTGGTCTCCTCCGCCTCTGCAAATACGGGCTCTACGGTGATAGTGCCGGCAGCGGTGGCGGTGAAGGTGGAGCCGAGCTCATACTTGGTTCCGTTGATCATGAGAGCCTCGATGGGCTGACTCTCGTCCTTGTACCAGCCCTCGTAGATGAAGAGCTCGATGTCATCCTTTGAGGGGATGGTGACGGTCTCGCCGACCGAGAACTTGTAGTTCGAAAGCATAAGCTTCTGAGTGTCGTTCAGCTTACCGGGTGTGGGCTCGCACTGGTACTCGACCAGAGCGCCGCGACGCATGTCGGCTTCAAAGCCGTGCATTTCGGCGTCGATGTACTTATCGTCAACAACGTAGGTGTAGGAAAGGTTTGCGGTGGTCTTGAGACCGACATAGTCGAAGTCAAGAACGATCCAGCTTACAAGATCCTCGAACTCACGGAAGGTCTTCTCGTCGTAGATATTGATCTTGCCGTACTTGGTCTCGGTTCCGTCGGGAGCGGTGGCGGTGGGCTCGGTGTTGGCGGCAAGGTTCAGCATGTCGCTGTACTTGGCAATACCGTATGTGCCGCAGCCGGAGTTCTTCAGGTTGAAGTTCTTGTCGTTACCGCCGTAGTTTGCGGTGTTGGAGGAACCGTCCCATGCCAGTACCTTAACGTCATCGGGAATGTTCCAGAAGGTGCGGAAGTCATCGATGGACATACCCTTTCCCTCGTTCCAGAGAGCATAGTAGGCCTCGTGGTACATGGACCAAACGACCACGCACTCACCGGGCTCGATGTAGCAGGTCTCGGGGTTGGTGGGCATGTTGGAAAGGTCGCACATTTCGTAGGATGCGCCATCGCCGAACACCATTGTGGAGCCGTCGATGTAGTTGCCGGGCTTATCTTCCCACTTGTTGTTGGTGAGGAAGGGGGTGATCTCAATGATGGCGTTCTCGAACATGGCGTTCGTAGTGCCGTTGCCGTTGTAAACGATGCAGTAATCGTAGAGGTTGAGAGTCACGTCGGAGTTGTTGTAGATCTCGAACATCTCGAAAACGTCCTTACCGTCGGAATATCCGCCTGTTCCGTCACCTGCGGTGTCGGGGCAGATCTCGGTGATAAGAAGGTCGGGCTGCTTAGTTGTCCATTCGGGCGCAGCGGTCGCACCAACGCTATCGGTCGCGCTTACAAGAGCGGTCATAGCGGAGAGCACAAGAAGTAATGACAGCATAAGGGCTGTGAGCTTTTTCATCATTTTTAAATACCTCCATGTATTT
>CAZPYK010000067.1:0-8769 GCA_964590755.1 uncultured Ruminococcus sp.
CACTGCCTCTTTTCCTCACGGTAAGGGGATTTTACTTTGGCAACTTACCAAAAAGAAGAGTCGAGCCGGCGGCAATCGCCAACGCCGCGCCGACAAAAAAGCCGATAAAAAACACCAGCGCATTCTTGCTCTTTCTTTTTCGCGCTCGTACGTTTTTGAGTTTTTTTCCGTTCACGCCTGTCTGTACGCGATTCACCCGCGCCGCCGCCTCGATTATCCTGTTTGCCTCGGACAGCATTTCGCATTCGGCGACGGATGCGTCGGAGACATTGGGTCTAAGCACAAAATACGCACATTCGAACATGCTCTTTCCGACAGCGTCAAATTCCTGTAACAAGATAATCTCTCGTTTTATTCCCTTAACCATTATGCAACACGACCTCACATGTTTTTTGACCGCCCGGGCATTGTCAATTCTATTATTTGCCGTTTTTGCGGCTGTAATTCAGGTGCTTTTCATCGGTTACCATTATGTTTGTGTGAATTTATAACAAATAAATAATGTACAATATGTAAAACAGAAATTGCATTCGGCAAAACATGTTGACTTATGCTGAAAAATGTTGTAAAATATAATCACATTATGGAAGGAGGCTGTCAAGATACTAAATGAAATCGACAGGAATCGTACGCAAAATCGATGAGCTCGGCAGGATCGTACTCCCCATGGAGCTGCGTAAAATGCTTGATCTGAATGTTAAAGACCCGGTGGAGATATTCGTGGATAACGAAAGAATTATTTTGCAAAAGTACTACCCCGCTTGCATATTCTGCGGCGACGCGGACGATGTTGTGTATTATAACGGCAAACGTGTCTGCGCAAAATGCATAGCGGAGCTCAAAGCCAAATTCTGATCTCGACAGATCATCATCGCCTTTTCTTCAAGGCATTTGATAACCGGAGAAACACTGCAACAACGGTGCCTCCGCAGCATTAAAATAATCATCGGAGGGTCACCGCACCCTCCGATGATTTTTCAAGATCAAATTTCGAAGCGTTAATCGTCAAGAAGTATCATACGACCGCCATCGTCAAGCCCCACGCGAGCCAAGGAATGCAGATCGACATCCATAGCGCGAATACGGTCACCGCCCGGTTGAAAAGCCTTCTCAACGCATATACCGGCGCCCACAACGGTTGCGCCGGCTTGACCGACAATATCGATCAACCCCTTCAGCGCCTCGCCGTCCGCCAAAAAATCGTCTATGAGCAGGACTCTGTCCTTCGAAGAAATATATTTCTTGTCAACCCTAACATCAAATACCGTACCGCGAGTAAAGGAACGCACAAGAGATGAATATGTGCCGTCTCCCAAATTCTTTGATTGTGTTTTTTTTGCAAAGAGCACATCTACGTTGAAATACCGCGCCGCAAGACAAGCTATGCCTATACCGGACGCTTCAACGGTCATAATGAGAGTGGGCTTCTTATCGGCAAAAATGCGATAAAACTCCTGCCCTATCTTGTCTATAAGCTCGATGTTCATGCGATGGTTTAAAAACTCCGACACTATTACAACGCCACCCGAGCGTAATTCACCGTGCTCTTTTATCATTTGTTTTAAAAGTTCCATTGTCGCTCCTTTTCCATCGGGGACATTGAGGACATATGCCTCCCCGCAGATCTCGCTTTTATTGTATCACAAAAAACACCGTCGGTAAATACCCGAAAGGCACAATTTGATGATTTTTTTTATTTTTTCAGCTTTTTAGTCGCGAAAGCTTGAAAAAAATATTGATTACGACACGTTTTTATGATAAAATATATACTGAAAAGTTATACAAATGCCCAAAATATAACTGGGGGATGATCGGAGCACGATCTTGGCTTGTCGGCGTCGCCGCGCATGCCGTCCGCTTCTCACTCCGCGAGAAAGGAGCCTTTCGCCGCCGGGCGAAAGCCACGGTACTTTAATATGACATTCCGCAATTCGATAAGAGGATATAACAAAAAAGACGTAAACGAATACATCGCAAGCATCGACGCAAAGCACGCCGAGGATATTTCCGATGCGTCCGCCAAAACAGACGAACTGCGAGCCGAACTCGAATCCGCAAAAAATTTGAGCGAGATCAAGCTGTCGGGGCTGGAAGCATCGTTACGCGCCTCCGCCGCGACGATCAAAACATACGAAAAAAAGACATCAGAACTCGGTCAGGCGCTTTCGACAGCCCAAATCGACGCCGAAAAAGCCAAAAATGATGCCGAAAGGTTCAAGCGCAGATGCGCGGATGCCGAGGCAAAGCTTTCCAAGCAAGCGGACGAGATAATCCGTTTGAAAGCCGCAGTGCTCAGCGCGGCAACACAATCCCCGACCGACGAGGAGCTTGCCGAACTGCGCAGAAAGGCAGTGTTATACGACGAGCTGGAGGCAAAGCAGCCGGCAATTCCGCAATCCGGTGCTGCCGCCGAGGCGGACAATGTTATACAGTCCGCACACGTCGAGGCGGAGAGCATCCGCACCGAAGCTCTGCGAAACAATGCCGAATCGATCGAAGCTGCAAAAAAGCAGGTTAACGATGAGCTGGCAGAGATCTATGAGCTGATACGCCGTGCCGCGAACGAAGAATTGGACGGCATACTGACGCGCATCCGTTCGGCAAGCGCCGAGGTCATAAAGCTGCAAGAACAATTCAGCGACCAGAACCGTGACGCCGCCGAGCGCCTGGAAAGCATGCGCAACGAGCTTGAAGGTGAAATAGAAAAAAAGCTGAATGAAACACGCGAACGCACACGTGCCGTGCACGAAGCCAAAGACAGTTCGGAAGCGTCAAAAAAGGTTGCTCTCGCGTCATCGCAGAGGCCCAACGTCGATAAAGCCGTGAACAACGACGATACAAGAAAGTCCGCGCATCGTACCGCTTCAAACGAGCGCGAACGCATCGGTCGCGCCAAGGAAACAATGTTTAGGTTCGGGCGCAGAAAATGAATATCGGCGAACGAATAAAAAAACTGCGCTCTGCCAAGATGTTGACTCAGGCAGAGCTGGCAGGAGACAAGATAACACGCAATATGCTTTCCCGCATTGAAAACGGAGCCGCCCTTCCCTCTCTGTCAACCGTCACATATCTTGCCGCAAGGCTGGGAGTTCCCGCCGGCTTTTTAATGGCCGAGGACGGCGACGAATTCTATTATAAAAAAATGAATTCCATGCCGAATATAAAGCGTGCATTCGTCGCCGGAGATTTTAAGATATGCCGAGACATGTGTGCGGAGCTTGGCGGAGCTGATGACGAAACATTGGCGCTCTCCTGCCTCTGTTCCTTTAACTTGGCAAAAGAGAAGTTCTTCGAGGGCAAGCTCGGCGAATCCACCGAGCTGTTCGAGGATGTCATTCTTCACTGCGATGACTCGATCTACCCCAACGATGCCATGCGAGAAAAATCCGCGGTTTATCTGTCATATATGCATGAAATATCGCCATCGGTCGGCTCGGAGCTCGGGTCTGATGCGATTCCGCCGGAGGCATTGTCCGATCCGTTTTGCCGTTATTATGCCGCTCTGCGTGCTCTTGACGGCAAAAACGGCGGTGCGGCAGCCGCGCTTTATCTTGAAGGAGTCGGATCCGAGGAGCATCAATATGCCGCACACATACGCGCGCGCGTCGCAATTGATAAGCATGATCATCGTGCGGCTTATTCGGAACTGCGCGAGCTGTTGACAAGCGAGCTTGAACTCTCGGCTCCGATGATGTATTTCATATTTTCGGACCTGGAAAAGTGCTGCAGTGAGATGTCCGATTATCGCGGTGCTTATGAATACTCCGGCGACAAGATCGGATTGCTCGAAAAATTTTTGAGGTGACGCCATGCGCCTGTGCAAAGCTTTATCGTTCGTAATTCTCGGTCTTATACCAACGCTCGTCATGTGCGCCTGTTCACCGTATTCCTCGGGAAAGCCCGACTTTGACGCAGGCGAAACACTTACTCCCGCAGATGTCGAATCCATATTGGCTGCCATTTCCGAACAGGAAGCCGCAGTGACCGAAAAATATACCGCCGCGACCGACGCGGAGGGCAAAACGATAGTTTATTGGACACCATCCGGGAAGGTGTGGCACATCAGCGCGGAATGTCAAACTCTTGCAAGATCAAGCAATATATCATCCGGAACTACAGAGGACGCAGAGCTTGCCGGCAAGACCGGAGAATGCTCGGTGTGCGGAAAGGGAGCTTCACAATGATAAACAAAAACATAGTTGTAAATCGTGCAACATTGCGTGACACCGACGATATAATGAACATTGTCGAGGAAGCACGTGAAAACATAGGAAGGTTGGGAATAGACCAGTGGCAGTACGGCTATCCCAATCGCGAAGTAATGATCAGGGATATCAAGGCAGGTGTTTCATTTATCGTGAGAGTCCCCGACGCCGATAACATCTGCGTCGGCACATTCGCCGCCATAGATTCGGGAGATCCCGCTTATGATCAGATATTTGAAGGAAGTTGGCTGACAAGCGGTTCATACATTGCCCTGCACCGATTTGCGGTCGCACGCAAATATTGGGGCACGGGAGTAAGTGACGGAATTATTGAATATTTGAAAGGCTATTGTGCCGAACGCGAGATAGAAAGTATACGCATCGACACACATCGCGGCAATTATCCCATGATTCGCATGCTCGAACGCACCGGCTTTTCGATGTGCGGCGTTATCTATTTAAAGAACGGCGAGCATCGCGTGGCTTACGAGCTCCCCGCGCGCCGCTGAACGCCGTTAAAACGCAACGCGTATCATACGCAGACGCTTTAGCTCAAAAAATTGCATTTGGCACCCGTAACGAATCTATATTGCTATTATTTTGATGGCGTGTCTCGCGCAAGCGAGACACGCCATCATTTGCGCTTTGGCAAAGCCGCAGCAATCACGAACTCAAAGTCTATCGTTCGCAGTTGTCTTTGCGAATTCTGTTGGCATGTCGCCTTCCGTCCTTCCCTTTTCGATAAAACTCGACGATCTCCTGCTCGGTGAGTTTCATTCCCAAGCTTATCGCCGCAGAACGCCATGCATTTTCATCATCAATGCCGTCGGCTTCACCGACGAGCTTCAAAAGCCTCAGCACGCATTCCTCGCCCGTAATAATATCATAAAGTATCCCGATCGCCCAATAATTTGCCGCATCAACCAATCCGCTTGCAAACTGCGAGCGGATAACTTCCTCAATATCGTACCGCACCTCGCAAAGCGCACAAGTTACATTGCCGTCGCAAATTTCCAGCAATGCGTATTGCGAGCACTTCGTTCCGCCGTGCGGGATGCCGACCGAGCCCGGATTGATAATCGTCTTACCCGGGCTCTGCAGCATATATTGCTTATGACTGTGTCCGGTGATCATATAAGCGCGTTTCATTCCGAGAAAGATCTCCGCGGCATGCCCGTCTTCACTGTCAAAATAATATCTGTCATTATTCATTGTCGAATGAGCAATATCAATCATGACACCGTTTATCTCTATTGTATCGGATATCTTCAAGCTTCTGAAGAAATCCAGGTCTATTTTGCTCAAATGATCGTATGTAAACAAAAGCGAACCGGATCTTGAGCCGGGAGCAAATCCGCCTATACCGCTCTCGTGATCCAACATATATCCTTCACGATTGCCGCGCAGGCAAACCGTGGGATAGCGCCTGCGGATCCTGTGAACAAGCTCCATTGTCTTTTCGGTTTCGGCAAGATCGGAAACATAGTCGCCAAGAAAAACGAATCCGCGCGCACCGCGTTGCAAGGCATCTCTGTAGCATCTTCGAAAAGCATGGTAATTGGAGTGTATGTCGGACATCACAGCAACCTTATTACCTTGTACATTAATGCGCTGCATATCGGCACCGTGATAATAATCAGGC
This sequence comes from uncultured Ruminococcus sp., assembly GCA_964590755.1. GTDB lineage: Bacteria > Bacillota > Clostridia > Oscillospirales > CAG-272 > CAG-390. The sequence goes on from CAZPYK010000067.1 coordinate 5,848, forward strand.
ATCGTTACGACAAATCCTTTCCGTTATTATTGATTTCGGATTGATGGCATTTTTTTAGGGACGGTGTTTTAAAGACTTCCGCTCTCTGTCGCGAGGAACGCAATGTCGGCAATCCGAAAAAACACCCCTTGGGGCAATCATATACATTTTTCATCTATTGAATTATATCACAGCATCGGACGATATTCAATAGTTCGCACGAAATATTCGAAAATCAATATGTAACGCTTTTCGTGATACGGTATATCTTGTGCACCTGCGAGGGGGCGATCGTGCATGCTCCGACAACGCCAAAAGGGCAGCCGATGGCTGCCCTTTCGGTGTTGGTGAAGGCGAGGGGAATCTGAACCCCGCCTTGCGCGTTTGAAAGATAAATCTTTCAAACGGCAGTTTGGCGACTTTCGCGACAGAGGGTCGTGAATTTTTCGAGCCGAGATTCGGCTCTCAAAAACGCCGCCAAACTGCGGTGAATTGGATGCGTTTTTGTCGCGCAAGGCCTGCAGTTGCGCTTTGACAAGCGCAACTGCGAGGGTTTCGAGTTTGCGTGCTTGAGCAACACCAAAAGGGCAGCCGATGGCTGCCCTTTTGGCGTTGGTGAAGGCGAGGGGAATCGAACCCCTGTCCGAAAACCTCTTGATATAGCTTTCTCCGGGTGGAGACGATTATTTAAAATTCCTCTCCACGGTCGAGAATCGTCACTCTACCGCCGAAAGTAGCTTTTTTCTTCATGATCACCTCAAAAGCAAAAGGGCAATGCACGTTCACCGCTCATCGACGCTCCATTCCGAGCCGCGGTACTCTCGGATGGAACGGGCAGCCCCTCGGGACTGCATCACAGCCTTAGGCTGCGTAAGCTAAATTATCGTTAGCGTTTATTTTTAAGTTGAGCAGTTTAAAGAGCTTACTCGGCTCTACCCGCTTACTATACCTCAAGATCCCCGTCGAAACCTTTACGCCCCCTTATATAAAACGCAAATCGGTGACTGCGTTTTTTGACTTACCATTTTTCGCGTGACGATTTCGCGGCACGCTCCATCTCTCGCTTTGCCTCGTTTTTTGCATCGGTTTCGCGCTTATCGTACAGCTTTTTGCCTCGGCAAAGCCCCACTTCAACTTTAACGCGCGAATCCTTGAAATAAAGAGACAGCGGAATCAGAGAAAATCCCTTTTGAGCCGAAAGCGAGGCAAGCTTGATTATCTCCTTCTTGTGCATCAACAGTCGTCGCTGTCTTATGGGATCGCGATTGAAGATATTTCCCTTTTCATACGGACTGATATGCATTCCGTTTACAAATATCTCGTTGTTCTTTACCGAGCAATACGCTTCCTTAAGATTGACCTGTCCGCCGCGAATGCTTTTGACTTCGGTCCCGAAGAGCTCGATACCCGCCTCATACCTGTCGTCAACAAAATATTCATGATAAGCCTTTTTGTTTGTTGCTATAAGCTTTGTTCCGCTCTTTGACGGCATGCCGGGAGCCTCCTCTCCTCGTTTTCGATATATTATTATACTATGTTTTCACAAAAAATACAATAGCCTGCAAAAAAGAGCCTGTTTTTTCTTTTTTGACCCTTTCAATATCGATCACATAGATCAATATTCAACAAATTCGTTATAGCCCTCCTCGGAAAGGCGCGTTTTTTGGAAGCCGACATTCTTCATGCGCGGGGTGACAAGAACTCTTGCGCCATCTGCTCGAAGTGCCGCCGCATCGGACAGCATGCGAAGCATGGCATCTTCATCCATCTTTTTGGATGCCAAAAACGCCACGCGTCTCTCAGCCGCAGGCGGCTCGAAACCGCGGTCGGAAAGCGCCGAAACAATACGCTCAAAACCCAGTGAAAAACCGCACGCGGGGGTCTTAACTCCCGAGAATTTGGCAAGCATCTCGTCATATCTGCCGCCACCTCCGACCGCGTAGCCGTAGCCATCCATGCTTACTTCAAAAATGGTGCCGGTATAGTATGACATTCCGCGCACAAGGGTTGGATCGAACTTGAGCCGACAACCACCCGCCGTAGCGGCGGTGGCACAGCGCATTATGCTCTCAAGAGATGCGGCGATCTCCGCTCCCTTTCCATCAAGCCGCTCGTTAACGAACTCCGATATCTCGGCATTCCCGTTTTCGTATAGCGAGATATATTTTTCCACCGATTCGTGGGCATATCCGTTTTCAAGCAGTTCGCGCTTTACTCCGTCAAGGCCTATCTTATCCATCTTGTCAAGCGTAATAAAGACATTTTCGCATTCCTCGGGGGCAAAGCCGCAATGATCGGCACATACCTTAAGAAGTCTGCGATCATTGATGCGCACAGTAAAATTGTCAAAGCCCAGCTCACGCAGCACTCCCGTGGTAGCCGATATCAAGGTGACCTCGGCAAGAGATGTAGCATCTCCCAAAATATCTATATCGCACTGAGTAAACTGGCGAAAACGTCCTTTTTGCGGGCGATCGGCACGCCAAACATTTCCTATCTGCATCGCCATAAAAGGCGTAGACAGCTTTGCTTGATTGTTTGCGTAATATCTTGAAAGCGGAACGGTGAGGTCATAACGAAGTCCGCTGTCACAAAGCTCGGCATCGTTTGATGCCGCTTCGCTCAGCTTTTCTCCGCGCTTCATGATCTTAAATATGAGCTTTTCATTGTCTCCGCCGTTTTTTCCGGTAAGATTTTCTATATGCTCCACAGCGGGCGTCTCTATCATTGAAAATCCGCTCTTTTCGTAAGCTCGGATTATTACTCCCTTGACGTATTCGCGCAGTCGTGTCTCCTGCGGAAGATAATCGTTCATTCCCTTGGTGGGTGTTTTTATCAGCTGCATTTTTGTCTCCGTTTTTCCGCATTTGCGGCAGATGTCAAACTTGTTAAGGCAATACCGCACAATTCTTTTTGCTCAATTGCGCAGTCAGAAAATTCGTC
>CAZPYK010000068.1:0-8742 GCA_964590755.1 uncultured Ruminococcus sp.
CCCACCTCATCCGTCACGGCTTACGCCGTGCCACCTTCCCCCACTGGGGAAGGCTAACGACGTGCGGTGCGAACATGGTGCGCAACCGCAAGATAAAAATCTTGCCATCTATCCGTCAACACCGTAGGGCGGGGAGATCATATTTATCTTTGGAGTTCAAATGCGTGAGCATTTGAACTCGCGGCTCGGTAACCGATGAAAAAAATCTTATTTAAACATTTTATCTTTCTTTGAAATTCAAACGCGAAAGCGTTTGAATTTATGGCGAGGAAATCGAAACGAAGAGATCTCATCTGTCTGAATTCCGAGCCTTCCGAGCCGTTGCTACCGCCGAGAAGACCAAAATCTTGCATTCTCTACGTCTATAGGCGCCGCTCCGACTCTTGCCAAGCCTTCCCCGGTGGGGGAAGGCTTACCTCGCGCGGGGCGTTTTATCGACTTGACTTATTTTGTCATCGATGCCACGCTCATCAGCATTCCGCCGACGGTGTCAAGCGTTCTGCCCGCTTTTTTGACCATTCTGCGTGTGCGCATGGGCTTGGAATTATACGCCGCGAAGCCCATTCCCATTGCGGCGCCCACCACCATCGTGCCCGCGGCGATGCCTGCCGCGGTCTTCATCTGTTTATCCGTCATTTTGTTACCATCCTTTTTGTTTATTATAATTCTTTAATGCCGTATCCCTCCTATTTTTTGCTGTCCGACGCGCTTTTATACATCGGCTCAAGCTCTCCATTTCTCCAATGCCTCGGCCGCGGCAAGAAGAGCGCGCCGACGCAGCCGAAATGCGCTCGCGCGCGATATTCCCATCATTTCCGCGACCGCCGCGACCGGAATGCCCCTTATATAATGATAATACAGAAGCGTTCGTCCGCTTTCGCCGCAGGTCAGAGAGGATATGAAGCCTCTTATCGCGCAGAGCCGCGCGCGAACGAGGGATATGTCAAGCTCGTCGGCATGCTGCTCGGTGTCGTCGCGATCGAAGCCGTCATCAAAATATTCCCGCGCGTATCTGTCGGCGCGAAGCATGCGGCAACCGTGCCTGTAGCTCTCAAGATATTCCCGCGCCGCGCACATGCGCTCGCTTTCTCTGCCGTCGCGAAGTCCCTCATCTTTTTTGCGTTCCATGTCGAATTACTTCCTTTCTTTGCTTTTAAAAAATACTACGCATAAACGAAATATTACGCATTTTTCTCTTTGAGAATGCGGATCTGCCCGAGCTTTATTTGAAAATACCATTGACAAAAAAGCCTTTTTGGGGTATAATATCGTTAATGATCGGTGTTCGGGCGAAGGGTGCGTCTTTTGATCCGAGCACATTATATCACAATTACGTAATAGTGTCAATAGCAAATACGCATTTACGTGATATTTTTTGGAGGCTCGCATGGATTATCAAGCATTCGAGCGGCTGCTTGCCGCAAAGGGAACGACCGCATATCGTGTGGCAAAGGCGACGGGGATATCGAACTCATCGCTTTCCGATTGGAAGCGCGGGCGAAGCTCGCCCAAGCCCGACAAATTGCAAAAGCTTGCCGACTATTTCGAGGTCCCGGTCGAGACGCTGATGGGCGTATCGGTGCCGCGCGATACGACCTCCCGCACCGCGGCGCTCGCCGAGCGTATGGTGCCGGTCATCGGAGAGATACGCGCGGGCAGTCCGATAATCACCGAGCAGACGCTGTTGGGGCACGAGGTCGCGGATATATCCGACGCCGACGATTATTTTTACCTTCGCGTGCGCGGCGACAGCATGAAGGATATCGGCATGGTCGAGGGCTCGCTGGTGCTCTTTCACAAGCAGCAATATGCCGACGAGGGGCAGATAGTCGCATGTCTGGTCGGCGGCGAGTCGGCGACGGTCAAGCGCTTTCACAAGCGCGACAAGCGCATCTTTTTGATGCCCGAAAACGCGGAATACACCCCCATCGAGCTTTCCCCCGTCGATTTTGAGACCGGGGATGCGCGCATTCTCGGCGTTGCCTGCGAAATAAAAATAAAGCTGTGAGCCGTGCGACGGCAATGATCGATAAGGAACAAAATGACCATAATAAGTGTAAACGAGCTTTCGCTCTCCTTCGGACCGAAGGATGTATTGAAAAACATTTCATTTTCGTTGAATTCCGGCGACCGCCTGGGAATCGTCGGCTCCAACGGCTGCGGAAAATCAACGTTGCTTTCGCTTCTGCTCGGCGAGCTTGAGCCGACAAGCGGAAGTGTATATATCAATCAAAGCACCACCGTGGGGCTCTTGACGCAGGATTCCGCGTTTGAGATATCCCCCGACGGGGGCGACACGGTGCGCGAGCAGATGTACACCGCCTATCCCGAGCTTCTGGCGGCGGAGGCGCGCATGCAGGAACTCACCGAATGGATGGAGCAACACTCCGACGCGTCGGAAAGCGCCGAATATCTTTCGGCGGCAAAGGAATATTCCTCGCTTCACGATCGTTTCATGTCGGACGGCGGAGCGGTCTTCCGTTCGCGATGCGATTCGATACTCGGGCATATGGGCTTCTCGCCCGCGGATGCCGCGTTGCCGATAAGCGCACTCAGCGGCGGTCAGCGCACGCGCCTTGCGCTGTCGCGTAAGCTTTGTCGCGAGCCGGATATCCTTATGCTCGACGAGCCAACCAACCACCTTGACGCCGAAACGCTCGGCTGGCTTGAAAATTATCTTTCTTCATATAAAAAATGCTTTATCGTAGTCTCGCACGACAGATATTTTCTCGACCGCGTGACCGACAAAACGCTGATGCTCGAGCGCGGCACGGCAAAGCTCTACAACGGCGGCTATTCGGCATCCGCCGAGCAGCGGCGCATCGACCGCGAGATATACGAAAAGCATTACCGCGATCAGCAAAAGGAGATAGCGCGGCAGGAGGCGTATATCGCCCAACAGCGCCGCTGGAATCGCGAGCGCAATATCATCGCCGCCGAGAGCCGTCAAAAGCTGCTTGACAAGATGGAGCGGCTTGAGGCTCCCGTGTCGGATGAAAAAACGATAAAAATGCGCTTTTCTCCGAGCATACAAAGCGGAAACGACGTGCTTGAGGCACGCTCTCTCGGCTTTGCCTACCCGGGGGCGCGTCCGCTCTTTGACGGCATCGACTTTAAGATCAAGCGCGGCGAGCGCATTTTTATCGTCGGACCGAACGGCTGCGGAAAATCCACTCTCATAAAGCTGATACTGGGCACGCTCAAGCCCACGCGCGGCGCGCTTGACCCGGGGCATAACCTGATGCTCGGATATTACGATCAGGAGAACCAACAGCTTTGCGAGAGCAACACGGTGCTTGAGGAGCTGTGGTCGATGTACCCCGCCATGAAGGAGCATGAGGCGCGCGGAGTTTTGGGCGCTTTTCTGTTTCGCGGCGACGACGTGTTCAAGCAGGTGGAGGTGCTCTCGGGCGGCGAGCGCGCGAGGCTCACACTGGCGAAGCTCATGCTTTCCAAAATGAACACGCTTGTGCTTGACGAGCCGACCAATCACCTTGACATCGGCTCGCGCGAGGCGCTTGAGGCGGCGCTCTGCGAATTTGACGGAACGCTGATATGCGTTTCGCATGACCGCAAATTCATTTCCAACATCGCCACGCGGATATTGGGCTTTGACGGCGCGGGAAGGCTTTACAGCGTTCCGATAGAGCACCGCGGCCGTGCATGGGACGAGTGGCTCGCGGAAAAGGAGCGCCGCGCCGCGCCCGATGAGGGCTCTGCCGATGCCGCCGCGAATGCCGAAGCGCCGCTCACAAACCGCGAGCTCTATCTCAAAAACAAAAAGGAAGCCGCCGACGCACGACGCGCCGCGGCAAGGCTTGAGAAACTAAAAAAGGAGCAGCTGAAGCTTGAAGAGGAGCTTGACGCACTTGAAAAAGAGCTCTACGGTGACGCCGCGTCGGATTATGTCCGCGCCGCCGAGATAACCGAGCGTATAGCCGTGCTTGAGGAAAGGCTGCTTGAGATCTATTCCGAATTGGAGCCGTAGAGCATATAATAAACGGACCGTCTTTAATGCCGCTCATGCGGTATTAAAAACAGTCCGTTTCGTTTTTTATTTTCAATATTCGATGTGATATATCTCGTCGTGCGCCAAAATGATCTTTTCGACAAACGCGGCGTCAAGAAGATATTTATTGTATTCGCGGCCCGAGGTGGCGTCATACACCTCTCGCGACGCGGGCCACAAAACTATGCGAGGCGCCACATAGGAATAAAACTGCGTCGTTCCGCCGGTATATCCGTGGTGCACCACCGTCACGGCATCGCTTTTAAGTTCGGTGCCGAAAAGTCCGCACATAATGCCGCAGGTGTCTGTGCCGGCGTCCCCGGTGACCATAAGACTGCCCTCGGAGGTCACGACCTTGAAGACCACCGAGGTGCTGTTTGCAGTGGTGGACGCGCCGGAAGGGTAGAGCATGTCGGCGGTCGCATATATCATCACACGAGCGTCGGCAAAATAATATTCCTGCCCCACATGCGCTTTTATGACCTCAAGATCCTTCCACCGACCGACATCAGAGCGAATGCGCCGTGCCATTTCGGCGGCGGTGCTCTCGCCGTCGTCCTCAAGCGAGGTGAGATATTCCTCGGTCGGAATATTCCATATCAGCCGCTCAAGCGTGACCTTGTCGGCATATTTTTGCGAGAAGATGTGAAACACCCCCGCGTGATCGATGTGAGCATGTGTTATGAACCAAGCGCTGATGCGTATATCGTCGGGGGCCGGCGCAAGTCGGCGCAATTCGTCATATACCAGCTCGGCATGCGTCGCATTCTGCCCGCCGCCGTCCGCTATCAAAAAGCTGCCGTCCGATAGCCGCCAGATCAGCGACAGACCGTTGCCGTAAAGTGCACCGTTCCCCTTGGTATCCCGAGCCAGCCCCACAAAGGATGTGACCGGTTCGACCGTGCCGCCCGTTTCGGAAGCCGTAAGTGCGCTCGGCGCGGCGGTCTTCTGCGATATTATGCGCACCGAGTCGCTGTCACCGTAAAATCCGAGATAGACGGTATGAGAATTGCCGTAAAGCGTCACAAAGCACCCCTTTTGCGTCTTTGTCGCGGCGACGGGAACAAACCCCAGTGCATCAAGCTTTGCGACATAAGCGTCGCACGCCGCGCGGTCGGCGTTTTTTTCAACTATCATATAAGCGCCGTCGCCGGTGTCATATACGCTTTCAAACTCCGCGCCGAAGCGCGGAAGCATTTCGACCTCTGGCGTGACATTGCCCGAAAGGCAGGTGTCCGCGGGCAGCGTCAGAAGAATGTCGCCGCTCTCGTTTTTTTCGACCGTCAACGCCCGGGCAAGGCTCTCCGCCGCGCGAGCTATGGCATCCTCGCCCGCCGCCGCTATAACGACGCGGTCGCCGACAACGGTTATGCTGTAGCCGCCGTAGGCAAGCTCGCTCACCGCCGCGCGGCTCTCGTCGTAGCCGGTATTTCCCACAAGTATCTCCCGTCCGTTCGCGGCATACGTTCTGCCCGGCAACAAAAGATCGGATTCAAGCTCAAAATCCGCTCCGCTCAGCGACGAAAGCTTTTTTGCCACGGCTATTGCCGCCGCCGACTCGGCTACGGTACCATCCTCGTGATATATCACACGATAGCCCGTATCGCCTCCCGATGCCAGCGTCAAGGCGGCATCCGTCTTCGCCGTCGTCGTCTCGCTCGGCAGAGAGGCGGTGTCCTCTCCCTCAGTGCCTCCGAGGCAGGAGGAGAGCATCGGCATCGCCAACAGCAAGAGTATTGCGGCAAGCCATAACAATATTCGGTTGCGTTTTTGCATCTTCAATATCTTTAATACCATTTAAATGTGTCAGCCGACCTGCTTGAAGCCTTCGACGACCTTTGCCAGATCCGCCTTCAAGGCGCTCTCCTCGGCGGAATATATCGTCATCCAACCGGGCGTGTTGTTGACGAGCGCATGGCGGAAAAGATTGTAGGTGGCATATTTTGTGCCGCCGCTCGTGAATTCAAGACAGAACATTCTGCCCAGGTCAAAGGTCACGCCCTCGCGAATGATATCGAACATTCTGCCCGATTCATAATCCGATGCATATTTCACCTTAAGGCAGACCTCGAATATTGCGGGCGTGGTCTTGCGATACGCCTCGGATGCGGCGCATTCGATCACCGCCGCGGCAATATTCGGTATTTTTGAGTCGATCGGCACCGCGTAAAGGGTATACGTAAAGCCCATCGTGGTCACGTATTTATCCTGATCGCTGTTGTAAAGCGGCATCGGCAGAACTCCGAAGGAGGTCTTCGTGCCGGCAACGACATCGCGCAGATAGGTCGGATTTCTGACCTCAAAGAGCGAATTGTTTTGCACGAAATTGACCATGTCGCCGTAATTTTTGCTGACGATCAGCCCGTCGTTTCCGTAAAGCAGATCAAGCAGTCGCACCAGCACATCATGCGTTTTTTCGCTGCCGAAGCTGTCTGACAGCATCGGAATGCCGGACTCGTCGAATTCAACGGTATGAAGCCCGCAGCCGAAGAAAAATGCGTCGCTGTAGACATTGCTCGTGATAAGTCCCAGCCTGTCGCCTGCGCTCTTGCCCTCAACGCCGTCGTTGTCGGCGTAAACATTGCGGCATAGCTCTTCAAGCTTATCCAGCGTCCATTCGCCGCGGTCGACCAACGTCGCCAAGTTGTCCTCGATGTTAAGCTCTTTCATAAGGTCTTTATTGTATATCATAAACAGCATGCTCCAAAGCATGTTGGTGGAAATATCCCCCGACGCGAAATAGAGATGATCGTTGATCGTCGCCTCGCTCACAAGTCGCTCGGGCCACCAGGGCATGTCGGTGTTGATATATTCAAGCTCGTTCAGATCCCGCAAAAGCCCCGCCGATGAAAGACTTGCTATGCACATGCTGTAGCCGGCGAGAATATCATACGTTCCGTCGTTCGCCTTGATGCTCTTTTGCGCGGCGTCGATATAATTTTGACGGTTTGAGTTGTTGCCCTTGACGCCTATCCAATCGTATTTGATTCCCAGAGTGCTTTCGACGACCTTGTTTCTTCGGTTTATGGCGCCGAGCACCATGTCGGTCTGCCCGTCCTCGGCGACGAATTCATCCGTGAAGGAATCTTTCCAATAAAGGACCGACACCTTTTGATCGCCGAAATCGATATCCGGCAGATCGCTCTTGATATAGCCGTTCTCGTCGGTCTCGGGACCCGCCTCTGTGGTTTCCGCCACCGGGACGGCGGAGGTAATATTCGCACCCGTGGTCGTCTCGCCGCCGGCGGTCCCGGTGCATCCGACAAGCAGGAGCGCCAGCATCGCTGCCGCAAGTGTGATACATGTTGCTTTGACTGCTTTTTTCATTTTTTTTGAATTCCTCTCCGTAATGCTGCGAATCCCTCGGGAATCGTATTTTAATTGTATCATGTAAACCTCTCGTTTTATATAAAAAACTGACAAATTTTGCACCTGTAATATAGAAAAAGCGTAAAAAGTCATCATTTTTTTATATTTTGGAAGCATCCCCGCATTGACATCACACCCGACGCCGTGGTAGAATATGCATGTAAGGGAGCGCGGTGCTCCGCCCAAAGTCATATTTACCGCGGTTTTGCGGTGACAAGGAATCGATAGCGTGAAAGTTCAATGAAGCAAAACCAGAAAGAACACCTGTTTCACGCAGAAATATTTGTGCCGCCGCATAGCGGCGGAATGGAGATGAGTATGAAAAAACGCATATTCAAATATCTTCCCAAGGACAGTCCCGTCGTTTATCACGAGTTGAAGCGTGAAAAATATCACCAGCCGAACATACACATGCACGACCACAACGAGATACTTTTCATAACCACCGACGCCGTTTGCGATATATTCACCAACGGCGCGGTGAACCGCATAAAGGGTCCTGCGTGCATATTGCACCGCCGCGGCAGCTACCACAGCACCGCCACCGTGTCGGTCTCGGAGCGCGGATACGCCGGGCGCGCGGTGTTCTACGACGCGGGCTGTTTTGACGAGCTGCCCCCCGCCCTCACACGCGGCGACACGCTGTGCTCGCACAGCGGAATGCTGATCCCGCTCGACGATAACGAGCTGGAGGCGTTTCTCCCCTACCTTGAGCTGATGCGCGTTCACGCGCGCGATGCCATGCAAATGAAGCTGTTGCTCTGCTGTATTGCCGATCTTATCTGCCCGCTGACCGCCAAGCCCCAAACGATACGGGTCAACACATATTCCGATTACATTTTCGACGCTATAGCCTACGTCGCCGCAAATGCCGATGCTCCGCTCTCCGCGGCAACGCTCGCCGAGCGCTTTTTTGTCAGTGTATCAAAATTCAATTCCGATTTCAAGCGCGTGACGGGGCTCTCGGTCAAGCAATATCTTATACAGCTGCGACTTGCAAACGCGCGGCGGATGATAGCATCGGGACAGACGCGCATATCCGAGGTGGCATACAGCTGCGGCTTTTCGGGGGAGAGCTATTTCATACAGGTCTTCAAAGCGCACTACGGTATAACGCCCGGGCAGTATGCCGCGGGCGAAATGTGGCAAAACGACACCGAAATATCCGATATTTCAGCCAAAAAGCAATGATGTCGCGATTTTTTCGCCCATTCTGTATTGACGGCGACGCAAAATAATGATACATTTCGGAGGCTTAAGCGCCCCGCGCGGTCAAAAAAATTAGCGAAAGCCCTTTACAATTCGGGGCTTAGGTAGTATAATATATATTGAGTCATTTTGACACGTTAAATCATTAATTATAT
>CAZPYK010000069.1:0-8600 GCA_964590755.1 uncultured Ruminococcus sp.
CCCCTTCTTTTCTTTTCCTCACGGTAAGGGGATTTTACTTTGGCAACTTACCTTTTTTTCGATTTTCGCGCTTTTTCGAGCATTTTTAACGCTTATGCTATTGATTTTTTGTCAATAATATTATACAATATATTATATGTAGGCAAACGGCTACGCCCGATCACGCGCAGTGCGACAGTTGAACGGGCAAGGATAAAAAGCACTTCGGCTTTAAGATCTAAGAAAGGAAAAAGCTTTTTCATGGCTGACTTTAAAAGGATAGGCGTTCTCACATCGGGCGGCGACGCACCCGGCATGAACGCCGCAATAAGAGCAATAACACGTCGCGCACTTCAAAACGGCATTGAGGTAAAGGGGATCATCGGCGGCTACAGCGGTCTTATCGCCGACAATATGATCGATCTTACCGCGCGCCGCGTTTCAAACATCTCCTGCACGGGAGGCACCATCATATACTCCGACCGTTGCCCCGAATTCAAGACCGAAGAGGGCATGCAAAAAGCGGTCGACACCTGCCGCCGCAACAACATCGATGCCATCGTTGCCATAGGCGGAGACGGCACCTTCCGCGGCGCGACGGATCTTTCCGTCCGCGGAATACCCACCATCGGTGTGACGGGCTCGATCGACAATGACATAACCGCGACAGATTACACCGTCGGCTTCGACACCGCCATGAACACCGTGCTCGAATGCGTCGACCGCCTGCGCGACACCTGCGAATCCCACGCAAGATGCAATGTCGTGGAGGTAATGGGACGCGATTGCGGCGAGATAGCACTCAAGACCGGCATTGCATCCGGAGCAGTGGCAGTGGCGATCCCCGAGGTCCCCTTCGACGAGGCGGCAGCCATTGAGCGCATCAAGGCGGCCAAAGCCGACGGCAAGAGAGGAATGCTCGTCATAGTGTCCGAGGGCGTATTCACCGAAGACGGCAAGCCCTACAGCGAGGTGCTGGCAAAGAAGATCGGCGCCGAGACGGGAATAGAGACCAAATTCGCACGTCTTGCTCACATCGTGCGCGGCGGAAGCCCCACTCTTCGCGACCGTCTGACCGCCACCGAAATGGGCGTTTTTGCGGTCGACATGCTGCTTGCGGGCAAGAGCGACGCCATCGTCGCCGAGATCGACGGCAAGATAGTAAGCTATGATATCCGCTTTGCGCTGACCACCGATAAGATGTACAAGAAAAAGCTCAAAGAGGGTCAGCTTGATGACTTCTCCGCTTCGGATATAGAGGCAATGAAGGAGATCTGCGCCAAGAGAGCGGCGGATATACGTCGTCTTTACGACATCTCTTTGGGGCTCTGCAAGTAAGCGAACTTCTTCCCGCGCGGCAAGCGTTCATTAAAATACGTAAATTAATCTTGACACAACCTCGAAAGTGTGTTATAATGAATCAGTTGAAGTATGTTCGGGTCTCACCCGAGGAAAGGAACTTTAAAATGAAGCATATCAAGACAATAAAGACCCGCAATCTTTGCGCAAGCGCCAAGAACGGCGGCTGTGGCGAGTGCCAGACCTCTTGCCAGTCCGCATGCAAGACCAGCTGCGGTATCGCAAACCAGAAGTGCGAAAATAACGGCGCCAAGGTAAGCAAATAAAAGGCCACCTTTAAACAAGACGGGGCTGTTAAGGCACCACCGCACAATTTTTTTATTCAATTGCGACGTCAGAAAATCCGTCAGATGCAGCAAATTTCCCGCTTAAACGCGCGTAGTTATGCTACGCGAAGGGAATTTGCGAAATATGACGGATTTTATGCAAGCAAGTGGATGAAAAAGGCGTTAGCCGTAAATTGTGCGGTGGTGCCTTAAAAACATCTAGTTTTTTAACAGCCCCCTTTTTACGGTACAGAACAACTTAAGGAGTTTTTTGATTTGACACACCAATATAAGCTCGGCGGATACAATATAGTGCTTGATGTCTGCTCGGGTGCCGTACATATCGTCGACGATATCACATACGATATGATAGCGATGCTCGAAACGCACACAAGGGATGAGCTGCTATCCGCAATAAAGAAAAAATATGCCTCCGTGCTTTCCGACGGCGAGGCGGAGGAATGTCTCGCTCAGATAGATGAGCTGATCGCCGCGGGCGAGCTGCTCTCCCCCGACACCTTTGAACCGATGGCGGGAGAACTGAAGTCGCGCACCGCCGGTGTCGTCAAGGCACTCTGCCTGCATGTGGCGCACACCTGCAACCTCAATTGCTCCTATTGCTTTGCAAGCCAGGGCAAATATCACGGCGAACGCGCCGTTATGAGTTTTGAGGTCGGCAAACGCGCGCTGGACTTTTTGGTTGAAAATTCCGGCAGCAGACATAATCTTGAGGTCGACTTTTTCGGCGGAGAGCCGCTGATGAACTTTGACGTGGTAAAACAGCTGGTGGCATATGCGAGAAGTATAGAAAAAGAAAAAAATAAAAACTTCCGCTTTACGCTGACCACCAACGGACTTTTGATAGATGACGACGTTATCGATTTTGCCAATCGCGAGATGAGCAATGTCGTATTGAGCCTTGACGGACGTCGCGAGATACATGACAGATACCGTGTGGACTACGCCGGCAACGGAAGCTGGGATCGCATAGTGCCCAAGTTCCAAAAGCTCGTTGCGGCACGCGGCGGCAAAAATTATTACATGCGCGGGACCTTTACTCATGCAAACCCCGACTTTTTGAAGGATATCGAAAAAATGCTTGAGCTGGGCTTCACCGAGCTGAGCATGGAGCCAGTCGTCTGCGCTCCCGGGGATGCCGAGGAGCTGACAAAAGAAGATCTGCCGACAGTGCTCGATCAATACGAAAAGCTGGCGGAGTTGATGCTCAAGCGAGACCGCGAGGGCAAGCCCTTCACCTTTTATCACTATATGATCGACCTTGAAGGCGGTCCGTGCATATATAAGCGCATATCCGGCTGCGGCTCGGGAACCGAATATATGGCAGTAACGCCGTGGGGAGATCTTTATCCTTGCCATCAGTTCGTGGGCGAGGAGCGCTTCCGTCTCGGCGACATTTGGAGCGGCGTCACAAATCACGCGGTGCAAGCCGAATTTGCCGCATGCAACGTGTATGCGCACCCCGAGTGCCGCGATTGCTGGGCTCGTCTGTACTGCTCGGGCGGCTGTGCCGCAAACGCATATCACTCCACCGGAAGCGTCACCGGTGTGTACAAATACGGCTGTGAGCTTTTCCGCAAGCGCATCGAATGCGCGATAATGGTCGCCATCGACCGCGCCTGCCGCGAGACGGCGGATGATGCGGAATGACGCGCACCGACAAAATTCAAAGATGAACACACCGATAGTCGACTATATCCGCGCGTATGAAGCGAGCGGAGCGTTGCGCATGCACATGCCGGGTCACAAGGGCGAGCGGGTGTTGGGTCCCGAGGGCGCGGATATCACCGAAATAAGCGGTGCCGACAGCCTTTATGAGGCGAGCGGCATAATACGCGAAAGCGAGAACAACGCCTCACGTCTGTTCGGCTGCCCGACCTTTTATTCCGCCGAGGGCTCGTCGCTTTCGATACGAGCCATGCTCTACCTTATCTTGCTGTACGCCCGCGAGCGCGGACACGTACCGAGAGTGCTGGCGGCAAGAAATTGCCACAAAAGCTTTGTCTCGGCGGCGGCACTGCTCGACCTTGACACCGAGTGGCTGTGTGGCGGCGGAGAGAGCTATCTTTCCTGCCGTATCGATCCGTCACGCCTCGCAGAAACGCTCGACCGCGCAGATCCTCCGTTTGATGCGGTCTGGGTGACATCCCCCGACTATCTCGGCGAAATGGCGGATATCTCGGCGCTTTCCGAGGTCTGCCACAGCCGCGGAGCGCTTTTGGCGGTCGATTGCGCGCACGGCGCGTATCTGCGCTTTTTGTCGCGCTCACTCTTCCCCATCGATCTGGGAGCCGACCTCTGCGCGACCTCGGCTCACAAGACACTGCCCGTGCTGACAGGAGGCGGGTATCTTCACATCTCACCGTCGCTTGACGGTGCGGTCACGGAAAACGCGAAGACCGCGCTCTCACTTTTCGGCTCAACGAGCCCATCGTATCTGATACTCGGATCGCTCGATGCGGCAAACGCACTGCTTGCCGATGATTACGGTGCGAAGATAGCCGAGCTTGCCGATGTCGTCGCGTCGATGCGTGCACGCTTGGAGCGCGCCGGCTTCGTCACCGTCGGAGATGAGCCGCTGAAGCTCACCTTTGCAACAAAGAGCTTAGGCTACAGCGGCACCGAATTTGCCGCAGCACTCGCCGAACGCGGTATAGTGATCGAATTTTCCGATCCGGATCTTGCGGTGCTGATGCTCACTCCATCGGTGGGCGAAGCGGGATTGCGGAGGCTTGAGCGGGAGCTCTCGGCTCTTCCGCGTCATCCTGCACAGGTCTCGGCACCGCCCGCGCCCGCTCTGCCCGAACGTGTGATGAGCATACGTCGTGCGGTGCTTTCACCGCGTGAGCGGGTGCCGATATCCTCCGCGGTGGGAAGAGTGCTCGCCGACGTCAGTGTCGGATGCCCTCCCGCCGTTCCGATAGCGGTATCCGGCGAGCGGATCGACCTTGCCGCCGCAAGGCTGTTCGACTATTACGGCATCACCGAATGCACGGTCGTAAAGGAGCTTTGAGCACTCTGCACGAGCGGATAACCAAACAATAAGCTCCGACCGTCTCGCGTTTGCGAGACGGTCGGAGCTTATTGTGTACTCCCATCGGCGGGTATCGGAAATAGTTTTATTCAGATGTTATTTTCGGTCTCAACGAGATCCGCAAGCGTTTTGCTGTCGAAAAAATCGTTTATCATTTGATAAAATTCGACCCACATGGGATGTGTTGTGCAACGGCACTCCTTGACGCACGGCTCGGCACCGCAGGAAAGGCACGCAACGGGAGCAAGATCGCCCTCGGTCAGCCGCAACACCTCGCCCACCTTGCATTCCTTGGGATCTCTCAGCAGTCTGTAGCCGCCTCCCTTTCCTTGAAGCCCCTCGATTATGCCGCTTTTGGACAGCACCGGAACGATCTGCTCAAGATATTTATGCGATATTCCCAGCTTCTCGGCAATGTCGCGCATCGGAACATATTCGCCGCCCGTGTGTGCGGCAAGCTCACCGAGCATCCGCAGAGCATAACGACCTCTGGTCGATATCATCATGCCATCTCACCGCTTTCCTCTTTCGGCTGTCTCCGACGCTCAAACGTGACAGCTCTCGCCATGCTCATCCGATGCAAGCAGGGCGGGATCGTACTCTATACCGTTCTTCTCATAATAGTCGCGAAGCGCGTTCTTTATTGCCTCCTCGGCGAGCACCGAGCAGTGTATCTTGTGCGCGGGAAGACCGTCCAGCGCCTCGACCACCGCCTTGTTGGTCAGCGCGAGCGCGTCGGAGACCGGCTTTCCCTTTATCAGCTCGGTCGCCATTGAGCTGGACGCTATAGCCGAGCCGCATCCGAAGGTCTCGAATTTTGCGTCAACTATGATATCGTTTTCGATCTTGAGATATATCTTCATTATATCCCCGCATTTTGCGTTGCCGACCTCGCCGACACCGTCCGCGTTCTCTATGATGCCCACATTTCGGGGATTTCTGAAATGATCCATTACCTTTTCACTGTACAATGCCATTATAAGCTCCGTTCCGCCGCTTAGTGCGGCATGATCATGATTATGATTATGATTATTTTGTTATAAAGTTCTTTTTGCCCGTCGTCAGATCGCGCCAGATGGGAGATATGCTTCTCAGATATGCCACGACGTCGGTCACGGCCCCTATCGTGTAGTCGATCTCCTCGGCGGTGTTCTCCTCCGAGAGCGTCAGTCTGAGCGAGCCGTGAGCAATGTCGTGGACTCTTCCGATCGCCAACAGCACATGGCTGGGATCAAGCGAGCCGGACGTGCACGCCGAGCCCGACGAGGCAAACACGCCCTTGTCGTCAAGCAGCAAAAGCAACGACTCACCCTCGATGCCCTCAAAGCAGAAGCTGACGTTTCCGGGCAGACGCTTTTCCCTGTCTCCGTTGAGGACCGAATGCGGTATTTTCGAAAGTCCGTCTATAAGCCGCTCGCGCAGCAAGATCAGCTTTTCCGCGGTATTGCTCATTGAGTCGCACGCCTCGTCCAGCGCCGCCGCCATGCCCATGACAGCGGGAATATTTTCGGTGCCCGCGCGCTTGCCTCTCTCCTGTGCTCCGCCCTCTATCAGTGACTCAAGCGGTATGCCGCGGCGAACATACAGCGCACCGATGCCCTTGGGACCGTGAAATTTGTGCGCCGACAGCGAGAGCATGTCTATGTTCATGTCCGATACGTTTATCGGGAGGTGACCCGCCGCCTGTACCGCGTCGGTATGAAACACGACTCCCCTTTGCCTGCATATCGCACCTATCTCGCTTATCGGCTGGATCGTGCCGATCTCGTTGTTGGCAAACATCACAGTGACAAGGCAGGTATCCTCGCGCAACGCCGCCAGAACTTCGTCGGGAGAGACGATGCCGTTCTCGTGAACGTCGAGCAGTGTGACCTCAAAGCCCTCGCGACGCAGCTTTTCCAGCGTGTGCAGGACCGCATGATGCTCAAAAGCGGTTGAAACTATATGCTTTTTGCCTTTTTTTGCACCGAAATGCGCGGCGGAAAGAATAGCTTGATTGTCCGCCTCGCTTCCGCCGGAGGTGAAGATCAACTCACGTGCGGTGCAGCCGAGCCTTGCGGCTATGCGCTCGCGCGCGTCGGCAAGCGCCTCGGCGGCGGCTTGTCCCGCGGAGTGCAGGCTTGAGGGATTGCCGTACACCTCATCCATATACGGAAGCATGGCATCTATCGCCGCACGATTCATTTTTGTCGTTGCCGCATTGTCCAAATATATTTTCATACAATAATCTCCGTTCTTTGACCGCCGAAACGTCGGTCGATATAAAACCTACTTATTGAGTCGGTATTATTATAGCAGGAAAAACCTACCTTGTCAATAGGAAAAGCGCAATAATTACAGATATCGGGTAAAAAACGATCGGGGCGTCTCACGTTTGTGAGTCGGCCCCGATCGGTTCATGCGGCATTTCACGTCGCGGACGATACCGATACCGTTCGCGCATGCTTTTTTAAAAAAGCACAATAAAATATCACGCCGACCGTCCCGGTGATGACCTCGGTCACCGGGAAGGTCAACCAAAAATAATCAAGTCCGAAGCGCGAAAAAATATAGCCGAGCGGCACGAACAGCACCACCGTGCGTATTACGGTCAGAGCCGAGCTTTTCAGCCCCGCGCCGACAGCTTGGAAAAAGACCGGAAATGTCAGCGAGACCACCATGGGCAGAAAGCTCACTCCAACAAAACGAAAGCCGACCCGCCCGATGGCGACCACGGTGTCATCCTGAGTGAATACACGCAGCATCTGCTCGGGTATCGATACAAAGCAAAGCGTTCCCAGTGCCATAAGCGCAAGCCCAAAGCATATCGCGACCCTTAGCGTTTTTTTGCACCGCTCTGTATTATTCGCGGCATAATTGAAGCTCACCACCGGAACTATGCAGGTCTGCATGGCGCCGAGCGGTATAAAAAAGAAGGTCTGCCATTTGTAATACAGCCCCAGCGCAGTAACCGCTTGATCCGAAAAGCCGGATAAGATCAGGTTAAGCCCCAGAATATAAAAGGTGTACGCCGATTGCATAAGGATATTCGGTATGCCGAGGCGAAATATCCTGACTATGTGCGCGGGATATACCGCAAGCGGCGGAGAGCGCCTGAAGCCCTTTTTCATAACGATCAGAGCCGCCGCCACCTGCCCCGCGACGGTCGCCACGGCGGCGCCGGATATTCCCATTCTCGGCATGCCGAAAAGTCCGAATATCAGAATGGGATCCAGTATCACGTTTACGACCGCGCCGACGATCTGTGCCGCGGTCGGCGTTTTCATGTCTCCGTTTGCCTGCAGGACCTTTGTCCAAATGCTTTCAAGGAACAGACCGATGCTGAAAAGACAAACTATCCTGCCGTAGGAGGTGACATCGGCTATCACGGCGGGATCGTCGGTCGACATCGCGGCAAAGGCGGGCATGACGGCATAGCTGACGCCGGCAAAGAGCGCCCAAAGAGCTATCGCCAGCGGCGTTCCCACGCCGGCATATTCGTCCGCCTTTTTCCTGTCACCGATGCCCAGGCAGGTCGCCATTACCGTGTTTATTCCGACTCCGGTTCCCACCGCAATGGCTATCATCAAAAGCTGAAAAGGATAAACTATCGACAGCGCGGTGAGTCCGGAGTCGGAAAAGTTACCGATAAACAAGCTGTCGATGATATTATAAAGCGCCTGTATCAGCTGCGCCAGCATAACGGGCGGCGCCAGCTTCAGCATTATTTTGCTTATTTTTTCCTTGCCGAAAAACTCGGTGGTCTCAACTGCGTTCATACACGGGTCCTCTCGTTTGCAGGTCGTTTTTTGAGTGATGCGCAACAGGGCTGTTGGTTTTAACAGCCCCACGGGTTGCAGACAAAACAAACGGTCTCGTCGGAGTGCCGAAAGTTTTCGCCCGCCTTTTTCCAAAAGGCGGCGCCGGTCGAGGGCGCGCAGCCCTCGTCGCGCTCCGCAGAGCGC
>CAZPYK010000070.1:0-8520 GCA_964590755.1 uncultured Ruminococcus sp.
CTGACGATGACACTGCCGCATCCGGGCGCCTCGGGCGGAAAATTGTCGGGGCGCAAAAGGCTCGGCATATCGTCGTAGAGCGAATAGACACTGCGCTGACCGAAGGCGTGATTGCCGGTGGTTATAACATCCGCGCCGGCGCGGATCAGATCGTTTGCGTTGTTTGCCGAAATGCCGTGTATGTCCGCGGCGTTCTCGCCGTTCACGACGGTGAGATCGACGCCCCATTCGGTTATACGGCGTCGCAGGTTGTGACAAAGGTATTCGACTCCCGCGCTGCCGGTGACGTCTCCCACGGCAAGAATGCGAAGCTTCATGCTAAGGTTTCCTTATCTTGTTTTTATTGTTTGCGGTCGACGTTTCCTCTGCCCGGCACTCGCCTCGCCGCCTCGGCGGCGGGGTGGGCAAGCATCAGAAAGATGATCGCGCCGAGCACCGATTGTGCAAGGTTAAAGGGCATCGAGGCTATGCCGCCGACGGCGTTTTTGTATATAAATATGCTCTCGTAAGCCCAATAGCCGACGACGTTTATCACCGCCGCCGCGGCAAGCGCCAGATAATTTCTGACGCAGTAGAGCTTTTTGCGCGAAAATAAGAATATTGCGATCACGCGAACGGCGACGGTGGCGGGAATATAGACAGGATATCCGCCGATAAGGTCGGAGAGCCCGGCACCTATCGCCGCGGCGGCAGCCGCATACGGAGCGGGCAGCAGCACGGCGGCAAGAAAGACAAAGCCGTCGCCCGCATGGATATAGCCCTCGCCCACCGGCATGGGAAGCTTTATGTAATACGTGCCGCAAAATATCAGTGCGGCAAGCAGCGCGCCGATCGCCAAATTGACGGCGGCATGAAGCTGCCCGTGTGACATGCTTTTCATTTGAATTATTTACCCACGCGTCTTCCCAGCTCGTCAAGATATGCGATCAGATCGTGCGGGTCGTTTGCGGTGATGTTGGTGAATTCGAATTTCATGCACCTCTGTGCCGCCGCGCGGTCGTCGGCATGATATGCCCACGCCTGTATTCCGCGCTCGTTCGTCAATTTGATCGTTTCGGCTATATCCTCGTCCGACATGCTCATCGGCACGCCCATGCCGTACATGTGATCGAGCACGCGCGGATCGTATCTCTTCATTTTAACGGGCGGATGTCCCTGTGTTTTCACGTTCGGATAATGATCGTTTACATAGAGCAGAGTTTGCGCGTCAAAGCTTGCGATCACCGATCTTTCGAGCAGACCGAAGCGATCAAGCATTTCTATCGCGACATCCACCACGTGCGGACGCTGCTCCTTTATCTCAACGTTGAGTATCATTTCGGGGTCGGATTCCTCGGCAATGCAGCGAAGAGCCTCCTCAAAGGGGGGCACACGTTGCCCGGGATAGCCGAACTTTACACCCGCGTCCAGAGCTTTTATCTCCTCAAGCGTCTTGAAGCAGACCGCGCCCTTGCCGTCGGTGGTGCGATCCACCATATCGTCATGCATGACTATCATAACGTCGTCGCGAGTCAGCTGAATGTCGAATTCAAGCACGTCGACGCCGAGGCGAAACGCCTCGCGAAAGGATATCAGTGTATTCTCGGGCATATATGCCTTGCAGCCTCGGTGCCCCGTGACACCGAGCTTTTCTTTATTTTGATCCCACATTGTCTTTTTTTCCTTTCTTCGGACGGTATTTTGTACCGAATCTATTTTATCACGATATTTCGGACATGTCAATGACTTTCGGTGTTAATTCCGAGCGGCGGCATGTTAAAAAATTAATTAACCGAAAAATTATTGATTTTCGGTCAAATATATTATATAATAAATTTGAAATGTGATTATTGCGGCTTTGACGGCGCGGCGCTTCATTTCGATACGTATACCCGATATGATCCGCGAAAGGAAGATGCATATGTTTTATACCTTTAAAGGCGGTACGCATGTACGCGAATATAAGAATACCCGCTCCTCGCCCATCGTCGAGCTGCCCGCTCCCGCCGAGGTCGAGATACCGATGTCTCAGCATATCGGCGTACCCTGCAAACCCGTCGTTAAGCCGGGCGAGCGCGTGCTGCGCGGTCAACTGATCGGCGAGGCTCCCGCGGAGGGGCTGGGGTGTCCGGTGCATTCAAGCGTTTCCGGCACGGTGAAGGCGATAAGCCGCCGCGAAAACGAGCAAGGACGCAGCGTGGAGACGATTATCATAGAAAACGACGGCACGGGCGAGCTCTCGCCGGATATAGCGCCGTTCCCCAAGCGACTGGGAGATACCTCCCCCGAGGAGATAGTCGAGGTCATTCGACGTGCGGGCATATCCGGCATGGGCGGCGCGACCTTTCCCACCTGGGCAAAGCTTTCGGGCGCGATAGGCAAGGTCAAAAGGATGATAATAAACGGCGCCGAATGCGAGCCCTTTATAACCGTCAATCACCGCTTGATGCTTGAGCATCCCGAGGAGGTGGTGGGCGGAGCCAAGATATTGCTTCGCGCGCTGGGGCTGCCGAGGGCGGATATCGCCATTGAGGACAATAAGCTGAACGCCGCGGATGCGATATCGCGAGCGATAGGCGCGGGAGAACTGCTCACCGTTAAGCTCATGCGCACAAAATATCCGCAGGGTGACGAAAGACAGCTGATATATGCGCTCACCGGTCGCGAGATACCCGAGGGCAAGCTGCCGGTCGATGTGGGCTGTGTTGTCTTCAATGTCGAGACCTGCTCGGCGATATATCGCGCCTTTGTCTGCGGCATGCCGCTTATCGAGCGCTGTGTCACCGTTGACGGCGATTGCATAAACGAGCCCAAAAACCTGCGCGTTCCGATAGGAACGGCAAGGCGCGAACTTATCGATTTCTGCGGTGGGCTGAAAAAGACTCCGTTTAAGCTTATAAACGGCGGCCCCATGATGGGCAGTGCGGTGTGGGATGTCGATGCGCCGGTGACCAAAGGCAGCTCGGCGCTGCTGGCATTCTCGCGCGAGCTTGCGGCGCAAAGGGACGATTTTGCCTGCATACGCTGTGCCAAATGCGTAAAAAACTGCCCGATGCATCTGATGCCGGTCTATCTTGCGCAGTATGCGATGCTCGGCAAATACGACGAGGCGCAAAAACTGCATGTCATGAGCTGTGTCGAATGCGGCACCTGCTCTTATAACTGCCCCGGCAATGTTCCCATAGTACAATATATCCGCGTCGCAAAGGGCGCGATAAGAAACGCCGGGAAAAAATGAGCCGCGCCGCGTCGGCACGACATAATTCGATCTTGTTATTATGGAGCTTGGCGTGAAAGTGCAATGATTCAAAAATCGAAAGATCACCTGTTTCACGCATAAATTCACCTTAAAAATGGGACCCTACCCCATTTTTGTCGCAAGCGACACAGGTGAATTTCATAAGTTTTTTTGTGCCGCCGCCACCGCGGCGGAATGGAGCTTGGCGTGAAAGTGCAATGATTCAAAGATCGAAAGATCGAAAGATCACCCGTTTCACGCAGAAATTTGTGCCGCCGCCACCGCGGCGGCGGAATGGAGCCTGTTAATGAAGGAACCTGCAACATATCCCGAAAGACTCGCGGCGTCTCCGTCGCCTCACATAAAACGCGCCGAGACCACGCGCACGATAATGCTTGACGTGATAATAGCTCTGCTTCCCGCGCTTGGCTGGGGGATCTATGTCTTCGGTCCGCGTGCGCTTGTTATTGTGCTGATATCGGTGGTGTCATCGGTGCTTTTCGAATTTCTCTTTCGCCTTCTTTTGCGCCGTCCGCAATCGGTGGGCGACCTCTCGGCGGTCGTTACCGGCTTGCTTTTGGGGCTGAATCTTCCGTCGTCGGTATCCTATTGGATCCCCGTGGTCGGCGCATTCTTTGCCATAGTCGTCGTAAAGCAGCTGTTCGGAGGAATAGGCAAGAATTTTCTCAATCCCGCACTTGCGGGGCGCGCCTTTCTCTTTGCGTGGCCCGAGCAGATGACGACCTTTCCCGCGCCTTTTGAGTACCTTGATTGGCGCGTTATTTCGTATGCCGACAGCGCCGATGCGATAGCTCGGGCGACACCTCTTGCGGCATACAAGGCGGGCAACGTTCCCGACGCTTCAACGCTTGATCTCTTTCTGGGCAAATGCTCCGGCTCGATAGGCGAGGTGTCGGCACTGCTTTTGATACTCGGCGGCATTTATCTTATCTGCCGCAGGGTCATAACCTGGCATATTCCGGTCGCGTATATCGGCAGTGTGGCGCTTCTGACGCTGGCGTTTCCCAAGACCGAGGGCGGCGTGAGCTTTATGCTGGGCGAGTTGGTCGCCGGCGGCCTGATGCTGGGAGCGATCTATATGGCTACCGACTACACCACATCCCCGGTCACTTCGACGGGCAGGCTGATATTCGGCGTCGGATGCGGCTGTGTGACCGTGCTGATAAGATATTTCGGCGGATATAACGAGGGAGTGTCCTTTGCCATACTTATGATGAACATGCTCGTTCATTATATCGACCGCTTTACCGCGCCGCGTGTTTTCGGCACCGAGCGCCGCGCTTCGCGCAAGGCAAGATCCGACAAGAAGGCGAACGCGCAGAGCGAGCTTGCAAAAGGAGGACATCCGCAATGAAGATAAAAAGAAGCACCGACGGCATCCTTCGCCGAGCGTTGCGCACCGTGCTGTCGCTGACCGTGATATGCGTTTGCGTGGCACTTGCGGTGTCGGTCTCATATTCTCTGACGCGTGACAAGATCGAGGAGCAGCGCATCGCCACCGAGCGCGCGGCTATCGCTTCGGTGTTTGACAGCGCGGGTATCTCATATAAGGCGTTGGAGGGCGCTCCCGACACGGTGAATGCGGTGTACGAGGTCTATTCAATAGACGGCGCACTGCTCGGTCGGGCGGTATCGGTATCTCCGTCCGGTTTCGGCGGAAACATAGATATGATAGTCGGTATAGGTCCCGATTCGGAGCTGATCGGTGTCAATATAACCGCACTCTCCGAGACTCCTGGGCTCGGCAGTCGCGTTGCCGACGAGGGTTATCTTGCGCAATATGCGGGCAAAAGCGGAACGCTGACGCTGGGCGTCGATGTGGATGCCGTTTCGGGCGCCACGATATCCTCGCGCTCGGTGCTTGCCGGGGTCAACCGCGCCACCGCGGCGCTTGCCGAAATGGGGCTGGGCGGAGCGATGAATAATGAATAATGAATAATGAAAAATGAATAACGGAGAAGGAGGAGCGGGGAGATGACCGAGGAAGAGATCGAAAAAAAGCTCAGAGAAGCCATAAAAGAAAGCGAAGCGGTGTGCTCCGAGTCGAATGCGGAAGATAAGTCCGCCGACGAGCATGCAATGACCGCTGCCGAGGTTGATACCGTTTCGGACGTTGACGTCGATGCCGACGCTCCGAAGAAGCAAAAGGGTCGCGGTTCGGTATTTTCGTCTGCGCTGAAGATATTGCGCGACGGCATATTTGACAACAATCCGGTGCTGGTTCAGCTGCTTGGCATGTGTTCGACGCTGGCGACGACCACCTCGGTGAAGAATGCCCTCGGAATGGGGCTTGCCACCTCGGCGGTGCTTATCTGTTCAAACGTGATGATATCGCTTTTGCGGCGATTGATACCAAAGGAGGTCAGGATCGCCGCATATGTGGTGATAATTTCCGGCTTTGTTACCGCCGTTGAGCTGCTCATGCGCGCATATCTGCCCTCTCTTTACGATGCGCTGGGGCTGTTTATTCCGCTCATTGTGGTAAACTGCATTATTTTGGCGCGAGCCGAGGCGTTTGCTTCGAAAAATCGCGTACTGCCCTCGGCGCTTGACGGCATAGCCTCGGGGCTGGGATATACCGGTGCGCTTCTGCTGATCGCGACGATACGCGAGCTGCTCGGCTCGGGAAGCTTTTACGGTATTCCGGTGTTCGGAGAGGGATATTCCCCCGCGATAATATTCGTGCTGCCCGCGGGAGCCTTTCTTACGCTGGGCTTTATACTTGCCGCGGTGCAAAAGCTGCGCAACACGCGCGAGGATCGCGCAAGGCTGCGCCGGCTTTCAGACATAAGCGTCGCCACAAAAAAGCGTCGCGAGGAAAAGGGGGCGGATAGCGTATGAACTTCAAGGAATTGGGCTTTACCGACGTTCTGCTCATGATGATGAGCGCCGTTTTGGTGGAAAACTTCATCTTTTCTAAATTTTACGGTTGTTGTCCCTTTCTCGGTGTTTCGGACAGCCCCGACAAGGCGCTCGGCATGGGCATGGCGGTGACATTTGTCATGACGCTTTCCTGCGCCGTGACCTGGGCGGTATATTATTATTTGCTTTTGCCGTATGAGCTGACATATCTCAAGACCGTCGCCTTCATACTCGTCATTGCGGCGCTGGTGCAGCTGATAGAGATGTTTTTGCGCCGCTTTGTGCCCGCGCTTTACAGCTCGCTGGGAATATACCTGCCGCTGATAACCACCAACTGTGCGGTCCTCGGCGCGGCGCTGGTGAACATCCAAGAGGGCTACGGCTTTATTCCGTCGGTCTGCTACGGCTTTGCCGCGGGAGCGGGCTTTACGCTGGCTATCGTGATATTTGCGGGTGTCAGAGCGCGCATCGAGCTTGCCGATCCGCCGCGTGCCTTTCGCGGCACGCCGCTGATCCTTATTGCCGCGGGCTTGCTTGCCATGATCTTTTCCGGCTTTTCGGGAATCAGTTTCGGCGCGTGAGCGGGGAGGAATTACAAAATGCAACTTACCGATATACTTATTCCGGTCGCGCTGTTTGCGGGCATGGGCGTGGTGCTCGGGGTGCTTTTGGCTGTTGCGTCAAAGATATTTGAGGTCAAAAGCGACCCGCGAGCCGACGAGATACTGTCGGTCCTGCCGGGCGCGAACTGCGGCGGCTGCGGATATGCCGGCTGCTCGGCGCTTGCGTCCGCAATTGCGGCGGGGGAGGCTCCCTGCAACGGCTGCACCGTCGGTGGCTCGGATGCGGCAAAAAAAATAGGCGCCATAATGGGCGTCGAGGTGGGCGAGACGATACGCATGCGCGCGCAGGTGATGTGCTCCGGTGATTTTGAACATTCTCACCTCAAATACGAATACCACGGTCCGCACGATTGCATTGCCGCGGAAAGGCTGGGCGGCGGTGACAAGCTTTGCCCCAACGGCTGTATAGGACTCGGCACCTGCGTGGCGGCGTGTCCTTTCGGGGCGATAGCGGTGGTGAACGGCGTTGCCGTGGTGGATTATCACAAATGCGAGGGCTGCGGCGTTTGCGTCAGGGCGTGTCCCAAATCGATAATCAAGCTGATCCCCTATGACAGTGCGCACTGGGTGGGCTGTGCCACAAAGCAAAAGGGCGCCGACGTGCGTCGGCTCTGCAACGCGGGCTGCATTTCCTGCCGCTTATGCGAGCGCAACTGTCCCTCGGGAGCCATCAAGGTCGACGGCTACGGAGCCGCCATCGACTACTCAAAATGCACCGAATGCGGACTTTGCGAAAACAAATGCCCGCGCCACATAATCTGGTCTGCCGTTCGCAAAAACGGCGAGCTGGTATTCAGGCTCGGGTAAAAAATAATGATAAATAAATAAAGATATGGAGAATAAAATGGAAAATCCGAAGATAGAGATCAAAATTCGCGACATGGGCGTCATGCACGCCGAGCTTTACCCCAAAAACGCACCCAAAACGGTGGAGAATTTTCTGTCTCTCATCGACCGCGGCTTTTTTGACGGGCTTATCTTTCACCGCGTCATAAAGGGCTTTATGATACAGGGCGGCGGCTATGACGAGAGCTTTGAGGCGCGCGAGGCCGCTCCGATAAAGGGCGAATTTGCCGCCAACGGTTGGATGTACAACACGCAAAAGCATACGCGCGGCACGCTTTCGATGGCGCGCACCTCAGACCCCGATTCCGCATCCTCTCAATTTTTCATCATGCACCGCGATGCGCCGCATCTTGACGCGCAATACGCCGCCTTCGGCATGCTGACCGACGGCTTTGACGTGCTCGACAAGATCGCCGACACCAAGACCGGTCGTTACGGCTATTTCTCCGACGTTCCGCGCGATCCGATCATAATAGAAACCATTTCCAAGCTCGGTTGATTTTTTTAAGCTCGGGTGGCGTTTCTGCGATATCTGATGTTCATACCTCGATGGTGGAGAACTTCGATATCATATCTGCTATAGCCATTTAGATAGCACGGAACATTTAGAGCTATGTTAGGAAAAAACTTCGTTATCATATCTTCCATACCAATTTAGACAGCACGGAACATTATCAACTATCAAATTTTGATATCTATACGGATACGATGTCTGTTCGCACTTGCCACTGTAGGGCGGGGAGATCATATTTATCTTTGGTGTTCAAATGCTTTTGCATTTGAACACGCGGCTCGGTAATCGATGAAAAAATCTTATCTATCTAAATTCCGAGCCGTTGCTCCCGCCGTTTTTTTGTCTCCGCCCCATGTTCGCACCGCACATCGTAAGCCTTCCCCAGTGGGGGAAGGTGGCACGGCGTAAGCCGTGACGGATGAGGTGGGCTGTGCAGT
>CAZPYK010000071.1:0-8331 GCA_964590755.1 uncultured Ruminococcus sp.
TCCCCTTCTTTTCTTTTCCTCACGGTAAGGGGATTTTACTTTGGCAACTTACCATGAATTTTCGAAGTTTGTTTCTTGTATTGGGTGCGGTCATCTTGATCATCGTTTCTGTCGGTTGCGGCAGATCCGCCGGCGACGATCTTAATAACGATGAAACCATCCGCGGCAGTGACGAACAACAACAGACAAATATGACAACCGAAAACCACGAAATTGTAAGTTTTCAAGCAGAAACTTATATTCAAGCACCGGCATTGTCCTGGGAATATTCGCTTGATGTTAAGATTGAGGATGGCAAAATATATATAAATGACACGTTGTATGAAGAGTCTTCTTCCGCTCCGCCGGTCATTGTATACAGCGAGGGCTTTCTTGCCTTTGCCGCCTATGCCGATAAAATTAATAACACAGAAATCACAAACACATTGACCAAAATTCAAAATAGTGAATCTTGTTATCTCTTGGAAACCGATCAAGACAGTACGGCAGGAAAAATAATTTCTGTATATGAGATTGATGATTTTCTCTACTTTGTACGTTTTTTTGATAACGGAGAGGTAATGAGAATTCACTGTGCACCTGTCGCGTAGGAGAAAGTATTCATGAAAAGGATCTTCACAGCGCTCATGTCCACATTGGTGGTTCTCTCGCTTCTGCTCGCTCTTGCCTCCTGTTCGACGCAAACCGGCAACGAAGAACGATTTCATCGGGGTCAGCGACCGTCAAGCGACAGCTCGAGCGACTCAACCGGCGCGGACAGCTCGAACAGCGCGGATATTTCGAATGCCGGAGCCGACCTCGGCACATACATCGAATGCAGCTGTGCAATACTTGATGTGAAGATCGCGGACGCCGACATCACCACGGCGCCCGACAGCGCAAAGGGCAAAATAATGATTGCGGTCGATTGATCGCATGCGACGACGCGCGAAAGCAACGCAAAGCCTTTCGCGCGCCGTCTTGACTTTTTTCAAAAAATACGATTTTTTCAAAAAACGTGAAAAAAAATCGAAAAAATGTTGATATGTATTTATGAGAACACTCTCGGCAATACACCAAGGAAGGAAGACGGCATGAGCAAACACCAAACAGATACGACGGTCACCCCGGACGAGAGGATAATCGAATTGTTTTGGCAACGAGATGAACAAGCCATACAAGAGACGGATAAAAAATACGGACGACTTCTTTTTGGCATTGCCTACAATATACTCTCCGATCGTTTGGATTGTGAGGAGTGCCAAAATGATACATATCTTAAGCTCTGGAACAGCATTCCTCCCGCAAGACCACCTGCCTTTTTAACATTTATCGCACGCATCATGCGATACACAGCCATTAATCGTTACAAAGAAAAAACGAGAAAAAAACGCATACCGTCAGAGCTTACGGTTTCCATGGAGGAGGTAATCAATACCATGCACGGCGATTATGAGACAGACACAGAGCATGCGACGGAAGAACTCGGCAAATTGATCAACGATTATGTGCGAAAATTGGGCGACAGACAGAGATATATTTTTATCGATCGATTTTATCTTGCAGAATCGGTAGAAACCATAGCCGCAGAGCTTTCGGTTTCGGTACATACCGTCTACCGAGAGATAGAGAAGATCAAACAGGGTTTGAAAATGCATCTTGAAAGGAACGAGATATTCATATGAAAGATTTTATCATGATCGACGCTATCAGCCGTTTGGATACAGATTTGTTGACAGATCATTTTAATCAAAAACTTAAAAATTCTAAGCGGATATCCGGGCATCGACGCCGCACCGCTCTTTTGATCGCCTCGGCTGCATGCATATGTCTTATTGCCGTCTCTGTTGTCGTGTTTCTCCCATACATTGCGGATCCGACACACGCCCAAGAATCATTAAAGGTTTATTTTGCGGGTGAAACCATGCAAGCGGGAAATTCGGAAGTCACGCTGATTTCTGCCGATCACGAGGCGGGCATATGTACGTTTGAGATCAATAACAAGAAAAATTCGAGAGTCTATCTTGTTTTTAAAGGCAATATATCTGTCAGCACATGGAGCGACGACAACGGAGTATCATTCACAAAAACAGAGGAATACGATGTTATTACACCGACTTTTCCGTATATATCCAAAAATAAACATATCGTTATAGATGACATGTTAAAAATAACCGTCAACGGGAGAGAGGTCGATCGCATCCCCTCCAAAGTGGGAATTTATACTGTTGTGATCGACTACAGCAAAATGTTTGAAAGTATGGATTACGTCGTGGCAATGGTATCTGTAAACGACATTGCAAGTTTTGTGCTTGACAAAGAATTATGCGGGTGGTAACGACCTTCGATATCTTAAAGGTGCTATTTGGTGAAATCATGTTTATTAGAAAAAAACATTTTAAAAAAGTATGCTTGCTGTTCGCGTTTATTCTCATAAGCTCATTCACTTTGCATGCTTGTGCATCAAACGATTTTTCCGAATCTTCATTTAAAAATGATTCGTACTTGCGCCCCAAAAAGCCAAGCAGTATTATCAACGATGATGACAGAGTTACAGTAAACGATTCCACATTGTATCCGTATTCGGCAATCGCTTTGTTGACGATCGATTTTTCTTGCGGATGCTCGGCTGTGGAAAACGGATTTATGATCTCAAAAAATTGTATGTTGACCGCAGGTCATAATCTGATATGCACCGATCATGGCAATGACGCCATTTCTGTTACCGCAACGTTCGGTTACCGATCCGGTTCAAATTATTTGGCGCGGATAACAGCAACGCCAAGCAACTCTGTCATTTACCGCAGTCCCGATTTTACCGGCACTCAAAAAGACTGCGATTACGGCTATGTAGTTTTTGACAGCGACGTCGGGAATATCACCGGTTGGTTCGGCATCGCATCACTCGGTGACGATACCTTGAAAAAAATGAAAGTTAATGTATCCGGACATGAAAATTCGATCTTGAAGCAATCCACCGGAAACGTAACTTCGACAACATCCTTCTGCATTCGGTATGATGCGGATACCGGTGAAAATCAAAGTGGCTCACCTGTATATTACATTGATTCGGCCAATAATTATTGGGTAATTGCGATACACACGCACGGAACAGACTGGCTCGATCTGAATAATTCGGGGTGGCGGATGACCTCTGCTTTCATTGATGATTTGTACGCACTCGGATATATATCATAATAATTTTAGGCGCAATAAGTTTGACAACGCAAATGCTTTGATTAATAAAAAAGGAGAAAAAATCATGAAAAGGATCTTCACAGCGCTCATGTCCACATTGGTGGTTCTCGCGCTTCTGCTCGCTCTTGGCGCCTGTTCGACGCAAATCGGCAACGAAGAACGATTCCATCGGGGTCAGCGACCGTCAAGCGAAAGCTCGAGCGACTCAACCGGCGCGGACAGCGCGAACAGCTCGGATATTTCGAATGCCGGAGCCGACTACGGCAAATACATCGAATGCAGCTGTGCAATACTTGATGTGAAGATCGCAAGCGCCGACATCACCACGGCTCCCGGCACGCTTGCCGAGGTCGACCGCATACCCTTGATGAGCGACACCTCGGACATTGGCAGAACGCTTGATGATATTTTGACCGTTTCCTGCCCCAACGAATGCTTGAACATAGCCTTCAGCCGCGCCTCCGACGGAACGCAGCGCCTTGTGGTCGTCAGATACCATGTGGGCAGTTTTGTTCAATGCGGAGAGCTGTCGGTGTTTGAGCCGAGCTTTGCCTCGGGCGCAGACTTTTACACGGCGGCGGAAAGCGGCAAGCTTTCGGCAAAGTTGCTCGGCAAATGCTATATCACCTTTGAGGAATGCATGTATTCCTCATATGTTGACGAAGGCACACAGATCTTGTCCGCAGACAAGGCAAGCGGAGATATTTTGTTCGCCTCCGTCGGCTCAAAGGACTGCGCGCGCTTCTCGCGGGTGTTCGGTCTCAACACCGCCGACACAAGCTCGACCTCTTATACAAAGCTTGCGGTGTACGAAAGAATATTCGAAAGATTCAACGATCGCCTCGGGCTTGAGATGTCCTATAAAGGAATAGCTTAATATGTTTTTGGGGGCTGTCTCATTAAGACAGCCCCTGCTTTTCTTCACGATCACATTAAAAAACCGATGCTTTTCTCCCGTCGGGAGAAAAGCTACCGCCACTATTCACTATTCATTCTTCATTATTCACTAAAAAAGCCGCATAGCGACTTTTTTTCATATTCCCTCGGGCTTGTCTCAATGCGACAGCCCCGATTTGCAAGAACCGAAAAAGCGAGGAACGTCACGAGCCTCGCTTTTTTGCATGCGGCTTAAAATATCCCGACACGCACCCCCACAGCCCACGCGAGCCGATAAAAGTCAGCATGACTCCGAAGGCTATGCGAAGCAGGCGCGGCTCGACCGAGACCGCGACCAGCGTGCCCGCGACCGCTCCGATCACTCCGCCCGCCCCCATGAGCCACACGCATCCCCATACAATATTTCGCCGACGGACATTCACCGCCGTTGACGCCGCGGCGGCAAACAAGAAGAAAAAGAGATTAAGCGCCTGCGCCGCGGGCTGATCGACATTATTCACAAGCGTCAGATAGACCGCAAGCAAGCCGCCGCTTCCCACTCCCATTCCGGAAAGCACCGCAACGGCTGCCCCCACCAACATATCAAGCATGATTCCACATCCTAACCCGAAAAAGCCTTAGTGAGCATCGCGATTCCCGAATACACCGCCACGGCGGAAAATACGGCTCTCAGCAGTTGCGTATGCAGTCTGTCAAGCAAAAGCGCTCCCACCGTTCCGCCCACCACCGCGGGAAGGATATATCTCATCCCCGAGCCGCCCTCAAGAACGCCCATTCCGGCATATGCCATCGCCGACACCGCCGAGACCGGAAGCATCACGGCAAGAGCGGTAGCGTATACGTCACGCGGAGAGGTATGGCTGTCATACGGAAGCAACCGCGCCGCACTGCGCACTATTATCACACCGCCGCCGGCTCCCAAAAGACCGTTGATAAAGCCCGCCGCCAATCCCGCGGCAAGCAACGCCCATCCGCGACCGCGGGCGATGTTGATAAATATCGCACCCCTTCTCGCGGCTTTGCGCCCAAAGATGGTTTTTTTCATCGATGCCTCCGAATAATCCCAAATTTTTGTTGCAAAAAATCCGAAACAGTGGTATACTATATTTACTATGCCTTAATTCATCTTTATATATACATCGAAGGATCACAAGCAAAGTAAGGAAAGGAAGGTAGGACAACGATGGCAAAAAACAAGGCTCAAGACTCGCGCGAGGTGCGCAAAGCACCGACCGACCACACCGCGCAGCTCATACGAAAGAAAAACTCATCCGATCGCGGAAGCGCCAAGAGCGGCAAGACACCAAAGGGAGCCCCGCCCACGCGGCATGTCGATCCGGTGCCCGAATCGACGCGCTTTATAAATCAACTGCTGCCCTTCATCTACTTTGTCGCGGCAATACTGATCACCGTGTTCTTTCTGTTCTCGAAGGCCGACGGAGCCGTCGGCAGCTTCGGAATATTCATACGCAACCTCTTTTGCGGTCTTTTCGGACCGTCGGCATTTGTGATCCCCGCACTGTTTGTGATACTTGCGATCTTTTGGAAAAAGTATGTCGATCTGAACATAGTGCGTTCAAGGGTCATACTTGCCGCGACAGCTCTTGTCGTCATAGCCTCTGTGGTACATGTATTCTCGATCTCCGCAATGAATCCCCTGCACTACACATGGAGCGACTACGGTGCCTCGATATTCGGCTACGGCGAGCCGCTGTCAAACTGGACATACGGTGTGGCTCTCACGGGCGGAGGCTTCTTCGGCGGCCTTTTCGGCGGATTGTTCCGCTCGGCATTCGGAACGGTCGGCGCGCCGATAATTCTGATAGCGGTGCTTGTCGTGCTCCTCTTCTCGCTTTTGGGAGTGACCCCCGGATATGCCGTCGATTGGGTGCGCTATAAGATAAAACAGCACCGCGAGGCAAACGCGCCTCAGCGCGAAGAGCGTCGGCGGGAAAAGCGCGAAGATCGCGCCGTCAAGCACACCATAGCGACCGAAAAACGCAGGACAGCGGCGATAGAAGCACAATTGCTTCGCGAGGAACGCGAAGCGGAGCTGGAAGCCAAGCGCGCCGAAAGAGCACGTGCCGCCGAGGAAGCGCAAAAACGCCGCAGTCGCATGCCCGATTTTGACGAGCTGATACCCGGGCAGACCGACACCGCTCCCGCCAAGGATGAGGATGCGACAGCCTCTGCCGATCCAGTGCTGATAACGCCCCTGCCCGACGACGACATAAAAACGGTGATCAACGAGATGAACAATATGTCAAGCGATGCGGGCTCTGCAGACACCGCTCCCGCGGAGACTCCGAACACCTCCGACAACGCGCAAGAAAACGCCCGCGAGCCCGAAAGTCGGACGCTCTCCCCCGTGCGCGAAGCGCCCCCAAAAAACGATCCTTATCGGCTGACAGAAATATTCGGCGCGTCGGACGTTCCCGCAGATACCGCCAACGTGGCAGACGGCAACTGCGTTGCCAAGGCTCCCTCTCAGCAGAACGGATCGGAACGATCGGCAAGTGTCAATGCCGCGGGCGAACTTGAGATCAGGCTGGCACAGATAACCGACAACGAGCAGAGTGACGCCGACATCACCGCGCCGTCCGAATCCGCCGCCAAGACCGCAGAGCGGGCCGCCGACGATTATATCTTCCCGCCCGTCGAATTACTTCATCCGAACACCGCCCCTTCAAACGAGGACATCGAAAGCGAGCTGCGCACAAATGCGCAAAAGCTCATGGAAACGCTGGCTTCCTTCAATGTCAAGATCAAAAAAATTGAATATTCGCGCGGACCGACCATCACCAGATACGAGCTGTATCCCGAAGCGGGAACTCGCATCAGGACCATATCGGGTCTTGTCGATGACATAGGACTTTCGCTTGCAACGATGGGCGTTCGCATCGAGGCGCCGATCCCGAACAAGAGCGCTGTTGGCGTTGAAGTTCCGAATCATACTCGCGCCACGGTGTTTATTCGCGAGCTGCTGGAATCCGAGACCTTCCGCAATTCCAAGAGCAAGCTCACGGCGTGTCTGGGCAAGGACGTTGCGGGTAATATGATAATCTTTGACGTTGCAAAAATGCCCCACCTGCTCATTGCCGGCACCACCGGCTCGGGTAAATCGGTATGCATCAACTGCATCATCATAAGCCTGCTTTACAAGGCGCGTCCCGACGAGCTGCAGCTTATTATGATCGACCCCAAAAAGATAGAGATGAGCATGTATTCCGATCTGCCTCATCTCAAGGTTCCGGTCGTTACCGACACCAAGCGCGCCACGGGCACACTGAATGCCGCGGTAAATGAAATGGAGCACCGCTTTGAGCTGTTCGAAGAGGTCGGGGTGCGCGACATAGACGGATATAACAAGATAACCGCGGGAGATCCCGAGCGTCCCCGACTTCCGAAGATAGTGATAATCATCGACGAGCTGGCAGACCTTATGATGACAGCACCCGACCAGATCGAGACCTCGATCTGCCGCTTGGCTCAAAAGGCTCGTGCGGCGGGAATACATTTGATCATCGGTACGCAAAGACCCTCGGTCGACGTCATCACCGGACTTATCAAGGCAAACGTGCCCTCACGAATTGCTTTCACCGTTGCCTCGCAGGTCGACAGCCGAACGATAATCGACATTGCCGGAGCGGAAAAACTGATCGGCAAGGGTGACATGCTCTACGCGCCGATCGGCTCGCTCAAACCGCGCCGCGCGCAAGGCGCGCTGGTTGCCGACGACGAAGTCGAAGCTGTTACCGGATTTATTAAGGATAATTACGGCTGTGCCGATTACGACGGAGATTTCATCTCGGATATCGACCGCGAAGCCGAGCGCGTCGCGCTTGGCAAGAAGGGCGCGGCTTCAATGGGCGTCGACTCCGGCTCCGCATCGGGAGTCGATTCTCAGTTTAGGCAAGCACTCAAGATCGCGGTCGACAACGGGACCATAGCAACATCATATCTGCAAAGAAAGCTTTCCATAGGCTACGGCAGAGCGGCAAAGCTGATCGATCAAATGGAGAGCATGGGCTTTGTTTCGGGCATGAACGGCACCAAACCGCGTCAGGTGCTTCTGACTCTTTCGCAATACGCGGAGCTTGAGGAGCGCGGCGACACGAGACTTGACGGAATAATTCCGCAAGGCGATGAAGGCTGAGATGAATAAAATATAAAAAAGCAGCGGGCTGTGGACAAAAGTATGAAAAATGTAAAAATGCATAAAGTCCTCAGCCACTTTTCTCTTTGACACCACAGGCG
>CAZPYK010000072.1:0-8121 GCA_964590755.1 uncultured Ruminococcus sp.
CAAGCAAGTGAGTAAAAAAGGCGGAAGCCGCGAATTGTGCGGTGTTGCCTTAAAGCCCCAACTTTTCGGTCAGGGTATCCACTGCGGCATCGAGATAGTCGGTCTTGTCGTCCATCAGTTCAAGCGCGCCCTTGTCGCACAGCGCAGCAAGACGGCGGTCCAGCGGCATGCGGGCGAGCAGATCGTATCCGAATTCGTCGGCTATCTGATCTATATGACTCTCGCCGAATATATCGATGCGCTTTCCGCAATCGGGACATAGCGCATAACTCATGTTCTCCACCAGTCCCAGCACGGGAATATTCATCATCTTTGCCATGTTCGCCGCCTTGGAAACGATCATCGAAACCAACTCCTGCGGACTTGAAACGATTATTATACCGTCAAGCGGCAGAGTCTGGAAAACGGTGAGCGGAACGTCTCCGGTTCCGGGAGGACAGTCGACCAGCAACAGATCTATATCCTTCCAAATGACATCCGTCCAAAATTGCTTTACCGTTCCGGCAATAACGGGTCCTCGCCAGACCACCGGGCGCTTTTCATCGTCAAGCAAAAGGTTGACCGACATCAAGTCGATACCGGTTTTGGTGCGCGGAGGAATAAGTCCATGCTCATCTCCGGTAACATCATCGTGAACGCCGAACACCTTGGGGACCGAAGGCCCCGTCACATCGGCATCAAGGATACCGACGTGATAACCGCGTCTTTGCATCAGCACCGCGAGCATGCAGGTCACAAGCGACTTTCCGACGCCTCCCTTGCCGCTGACAACGCCGACCACCTTTTTGATCGAGCTGAGCGCATTCGGCGCTTCGTGAAGATCCTGCGGATTTCCCTTGCGAGACGGGCAATCGGCTCCGCAGCTTGAACAATCATGTGTACATTCCGACATATTTGAAAGATCCTTTCGTAACATAACGCCGCATTTTTGCAGCAGATACTTATTACTTTATATTATACCCCTTTCGGAATCAAAAATCAAGCCCCGAACGCAATCTTCGCTCAAGATCGGGAATAATATCCTTTGAGCGCGACAAAAATCTGTTAAATTCGCGCCGGTGCACCCCGTTGTCCGATATCTCTATCACGATCGAGCGTCCCTCAAGAGGCTCGGCGACGGAAAACACCCATATATCGATCCCTTCGTCCACGCGGCGACCTTCAAGATGTCGCACCGCATCAAATATCAAGTCCTCCGGGATGTTTTCGGATTGCAGGTGACTTGACGCGCATTTTTTGCCCGCCAGCAGATAATGCTTTGTCCACCCCTCCGCCAAAACCTCGGTGGGCAGAGAAAGATCGGCAAGACACAACCCGCGGCGTTTAAGCTCACCCTCGTCAAGCGAATGCTTTTTTATCATGACATCGAGCCACGCGCGGTCGTTTGTATCGAATTTCGGAGAAAGCAACGCCTGTGTATCCATGTATACCGAACGCACGACCAATTTTTCATCGTCATCGGAAATATCGACGCCATCGGCGAGCGCCAAACGATACGCCGCCAGCGCACATGAGCTTGCGGCGGCATTAAAGCAAAGCTCCGCCGGAGCGGGCATTGCTTCACCTGTCGGATGATGATCGATCACCGCCGCAACGGGATGCTCAATGCACGGTGTATGTGTATCGGTAAGCACCCACGGCGACGGCAGCAATGCCGCATCCGACGCGCGCCGCCACTCGTTCACATCTATACCGTGCAGCGCCATTGCATCGATCGGATGCCTGTCCGGCATCATGGCGACATCCGGGAACAGCGGCTCGGATAAGATGCCGACGTTCTCCAACCACCCGCTCACAAGATATGCCGATGCCAGTGTGTCGAAGTCGGCGGGCGCATGCCCCACAACATACAGCGTCTTCCCGCAAAAACTCTTGCGCAGATCCTTGAACAATCCCATAAAGATCTCCATTCCGCCGCCCATAGCGGCGGCACAAATATCCATGCGTGTGGCAGGTGGCTTTTTCGACTTTTGAAGCATTGAACATTCGCGCCGGAACCTGCTTTATTATTATTCTATCAAACAACCGACGCATTGTCAAGACAAAGACCGCATTCGGCGGACAATTGACGCCAAACGGGAAAGTTTTTTCATCTTTTTTTGCAAAAAGACTTGAAAAAAAAGCAAAATCGGTTATACTATATAATGTAGAATTATGACAAGACAAACTCCGTGAAAGGAAATCTTAAAATGAATGATTCAAAAAAACTTGAAGCTCTCGAAAAATTCGGCGGCGTTGAAGGTCCCGTCCTTACAATAGTCATGGACGGTGTGGGCATCGCTCCCAACGGCCCCACCAACGCCGTAAGCTCCGCTTATACCGCAAATCTTGATCACCTCATGGCTACCTGCCCCATGGTCTCACTCAAAGCTCACGGAACCGCCGTGGGACTTCCCTCCGACGATGATATGGGCAACAGCGAGGTCGGTCACAATGCCCTGGGCGCAGGTCAGGTGTTTGCGCAGGGCGCAAAGCTGGTCTCCGGTTCTATCGAAAGCGGCAAAATGTTCACCTCCTCCACTTGGCAGGATCTGATATCCAACGTCAAAAGCAATCAAAGCACCCTGCACTTTCTCGGTCTGTTCTCGGACGGAAATGTACACTCGCACATCGACCACCTAAAAGCGATGCTCGTCGAAGCAAAGAAAGAGGGCGTGTCGCGCATGCGTCTGCACATCCTGCTTGACGGCAGAGATGTCGGCGAGACCTCGGCGCTTGATTATATCGAGCCGTTTGAAGAATTTCTCTCCTCACTGCGCTCCCCCGATCTTGATATCAAGATCGCAAGCGGCGGCGGAAGAATGAAGATCACCATGGACCGCTACGAAGCGGATTGGTCTATGGTCGAGCGAGGCTGGCACACGCACGTGCTCGGAGAGGGGCGGCAGTTTGCCTCTGCCGCGGAGGCCGTCAAGACCTATCGCGATGAGCTTCATGTTATCGACCAGGATCTTCCCGCCTTCGTCATCGCCGAGAACGGCAAGCCTGTGGGCAAAATAGAAGATGGTGACAGCGTGATCTTCTATAATTTCCGCGGCGACCGTTCGATAGAGATCTCTCGCGCATTCGATGCACCGGATGGAGAATTCGATAAATTCGACCGCGTTCGCGTTCCCGAGGTCGTTTACGCGGGAATGCTTGAATACGACGGTGATCTTCATATTCCTCACAAATACCTTGTAAATCCGCCCGAGATCACCAACACGCTCGGCGAATACCTTGCCGCCACCGGCATATCTCAGCTCGCCATCTCCGAAACGCAGAAATACGGTCATGTGACCTATTTCTGGAACGGCAACCGCTCGGGCAAGTTTTCGGATGAGCTCGAAACATACATCGAAATACCCTCCGATGTGGTTCCGTTTGAACAGCGCCCCTGGATGAAATGCGCCGAGATAACCGACAAACTCATCGAATGTCTTGAATCTGGAAAATACAAATATCTGCGCGTCAATTTTCCCAACGGCGACATGGTCGGACACACCGGCTCTCTTGAAGCTACCATATGCTCGATGGAAGCGCTCGACCTTCAGCTGGGCAGATTGCTTGCCGTAGTGGAACGCTTGCACGGTGTTGCGCTCATTACGGCAGATCACGGCAACGCCGACGAAATGGCAGAGCTTGACAAAAAGACCCACGAGCCCAAAAAGAATGCCGACGGAAGCTTCAAGCCCAAGACTTCGCACACGCTCAATCGCGTTCCCTGCATACTCTTCAACGCAAGCGGGCACAAGCTTGCGCTCAAGGAGGACACCGGCAGCTTCGGACTCTCCAATGTAGCGGCAACCATGGTGAATCTCATGGGCTATAAGGCGCCTTCAATGTGGGATGAATCGATGCTTGAGATAAAATAATTATCAACAATCAACGATCAATAATCAAACAAAAACGATCGACATCGGGAGGAAAACGCAGTGAACGAATTTCAAATTGCCGCCGTTGCCGGATTCGCCATAGGACTTAAGGCGCAGCTGGCGCTCTGTCTAACCGCAAAGCGTCTTGTCACCAAGCTGATTCCGTCGATAGTTCTCTTATTACCGGCATGCTACTCCGCACTTCGCAGTTTCAGTGTGATCGTATATCCGACAGACGGCACAGGATTCATTGATGTAGGACCACTGATCGGTATATTTTTGGCAATATTCACCGCCATAACCGCAGGCGGCTGCCTTATCGGATTTTTTGTGTACCTTTTAGTCAAGCATGTGCGCAAGCGCAAAAAGGCACAAAGCTGCGCGACATTCAATTGATTTTCTCCGTTTTCTCAAAGCAAGTCGGCGACATTTTGCCGTTTTGGCTTGCTTTGAGAAAGTTTTTTTCAAGAAAATGAAAAAAAACGAAAAAAGGTATTGCAATTTGAATCAATTTGTGGTATAATATTTCTCGTTGGATGGAGGCATAGCTCAGCTGGTTAGAGTACATGCTTGACATGCATGGGGTCATTGGTTCGATTCCAATTGTCTCCACCAAGAATCCCGAATGCGTCAGCGTTCGGGATTTTCTGTTTAATAACATCGTTAAAGGCAGAGTCAGAGACATGAAAAGGATCTTAATCGCCCCCGATTCCTTCAAGGGGAGCATAACGGCAAAAGAGGCGGCACACGCCATCGCTCAAGGCTTAAGGGACCATGCAGACGCGGATATATTACCCATCGAGTTTCCGATTGCCGATGGCGGCGAGGGCACACTAGACATTCTCACGTCGCAGGAAAACAGAATCACGTCTCTCTCCTTTGATGCCTACGGCATGCCGATATCAGCCGAATGGGGATATATCGACGATGTTGCGGTGATCGAAGCTGCAAGAGCTGTTGGGCCGGCCAATATTCCGCTCGAATGCAGACGCCCCGAGAACAGCACATCGCGCGGCGTTGGCGCTCTGATTTCATCCGCTCTGTCACACGGGGCCAAAAAGCTTCTGCTGACGGTCGGAGGCACCGCTTGCAACGACGGCGGCGCCGGCATGCTTTGCGAGCTTGGCGCGCGCTTTTACGATCACGCGACCGAGCTTTTCGATATACGAGCATCCGATCTCTGCCGCATTACAAAAATAGACATTTGCGGCATCGATAAACGTCTTTATGACCTCGATATCGATATAGCGTGTGATGTGACCAATCCCCTGCTCGGCTGTGATGGTGCAACATATACCTACGGCAAGCAAAAAGGAGCTTCCGACGCGGCGCTTGCGAGCCTTGAATACGGAATTAAAAATTTTGCCGAAAAGCTGGCGCCCAATGCCGTCGACACCCCCGGTGTCGGTGCCGGTGGCGGCATTCCCTTCCCGCTCGTTGCGCTGTTCGGAGCGCATATCGACTCCGGTATCGCCACTGTTCTGAAAGCCACGAGATTCGAATCCGAATTGCAACTTGCGGATCTGGTAATCACCGGTGAAGGTATGGTCGACGCTCAAAGCGCCCGCGGAAAAGCCGTCGGCGGTATCGCGGTGCTGGCCTCGCAACTGGATATACCCGTAATCGTTATCGCGGGTTCTGTGGGCCCCGGCGCCGAGACAATGTTCTCACTCGGAGTGTTTGACATATATGCGATTCGAGATATCTCTCCCACCACCGAATATGCCATTGAGCACGCCGCGTTTTTGCTTCGTCAATTCGCAGCTGCCTTCGACTTCGATGTCTATCTCAATTTGTAGTTTTGAAGCATCGCCTCTTGAGCGGCGATCTGCATGAAAGGAATGATCACAATATGAATCTGTGCGATCCAAAATATGTAAAAGACCTCATGAGCGTATTCAAGCTTTCCTTCCACAAGGAATGGGGACAAAACTTTTTGACGGATATCGATGCCGTCGGCGCCATAGCCGATGCCTGCGGAGCGGGAGACCCCAAAACGGTGCTTGAGATCGGCGCGGGAGCGGGGGCACTGACACGAGAGCTTTCGACAAGATACGAAAATGTGACCGCCGTCGAGATCGACCGCGGTCTTATCCCGTTGCTTAAATATGTTCTGGAGGATCGTCCAAACGTCACCCTGATCTGCGCCGATATTATGAAGGTGGATCTGAGCGAGCTGCTTTTAAACGCTTTCGCGCGCGGCGGAGTATCCGTTTGCGCCAATCTGCCGTATTATATAACCACACCGATACTCATCTCGCTGCTTGAAAGCAGACTTCCGTTTGAATCGATAACAATAATGATCCAATCCGAGGTGGCAGACCGTCTTGCGGCGCTTCCGGGGACACCGGAATACGGCTCAATAACCGCGTTTCTCGGGTATTTTGGGCAGGTATATAAGCTTTTTGACGTCCCGGCGGACCGTTTTCTGCCCCAGCCCAAGGTCGACTCCACCGTTGTGAGAATAGAGCTCTATAAGAACAAGCCACACGTTCCGAAAAACGAGGAGCTCTTCTTCAGGGTGATGCGCTCGGCTTTCGCCCAGCGGCGCAAGACCCTGCCAAATGCTTTGTCGGCGGGAATAGGCGAGCTTTCAAAGGCACAGCTTACCGAGGCGATATCCGCGGCGGGCTTTGCTCCGACAATACGCGGCGAGCGTCTGTCAACCGAGGATTTTGTCAGATTGTCCGATGTTATTGCCGACATGGCAGCCGACACACATTAAAATAATTTGCGGCTGTCGCACCAAAGCAGCCCAAAAAAGAAAAGGCGGAAAGCCCGAGAGCTTTCCGCCTTAAGTTCGCCATTGCTTGCTGAACCAAAGCGTCCATATTTTCTCCCAATCTGTAATAAAAGCTCCATTTGGAACCATCGGTAACGACGGAAGTTTTCAATTTCGTTACATCACTAACATTTTCATATTCGTGGCAGTAATAAACTTTATGCTGCATATAACTGTCATTGTTTTCATCCGTCATAATTTTACCAACAAGTACAAGACC
Organism: uncultured Ruminococcus sp.; assembly: GCA_964590755.1. Classification (GTDB taxonomy): domain Bacteria; phylum Bacillota; class Clostridia; order Oscillospirales; family CAG-272; genus CAG-390. The sequence continues at coordinate 6,857 of CAZPYK010000072.1, forward strand.
ATCACATTCTGCAAAGTATACTTTGACATACAGTGCACCGTCTTCAGTATATATCCCTTGAAGTTTCGATTTATATTTAGTCTCATCTTGTTCTTGAACAAATGAATCATATAATAGTACGGTTTCTTTAATCGCCACATTCATTATCTCATCAATTGCCTCTTTTGAAGCAATTGATATTGTCGCTTGCGACAAACATTGAGAATCATAACAATAATATTTATCCGCATCTGCAGTATCATTGGGATCTGCCCAACTTTCATTATACCAAAATAGTTCAGCACGCAGAGGGGTAAAATCTGTAGAAGGATTTACATTACTGTCTTTGTTTCGCACGATTTGAATTGAAAAACTCGTTCCTAAAAGCCAAGCGGTTTTATAGTATACCATGAATGATAAATCTTCACAATCTTTAATTGCCGAAAAGTTCACCGATGGGTTTAACCCAAAATTCTTTTTGGAAACAAACTCGTAGCATTCGGTATAAGCAAGATTGGGGTCAATCAATTCATATTGAGCACAACAATATTCAGCGGAGTATTCTTTCGGATATGTATATGAGTACGGGGAGAAAGAACATGCCGAAAGTATAATCGAAGTGAGAATAAATGACAGTATTAAAAGCTTAATCTTCATTGTTAATCATAACCTCGTGTGAAATTGGTTTTAGTTGAATCATACACATATACACCGCGTGTATTTTCGTTAATAAAAGCCGAAGCATCTCACTCCATACAAAGCGTCGGAATCATTTGCTTGCCATATACACCATCCTCAGCCGCTGTCAAGTAAGGACTAAAAGATTTTGAAGATTTTTTGCAAATTCTTCGGTTATGAAGCCGCATTTACGGATTCGATGTAGGTTAGCAGATTTTCCAGCTCGTCACGCAGGGCAAGCTCGATTTCAATGCCGCTGTCCTTGTGGACGACCACTCGTTTTACAACATCGTTGGCAATTTCGGTGGTGAGCGTTTCCAGCTCGGTGTACTCCCGATATTTTTCAATGAACGCTCCGCCTTGTTCGGTGGTGGTCTGTGAGGTCTGCTCCAACCGTGCCATCTGCTCGGTCAATTCCTGCATCTGCTGCTGGTTGCTTGCCTTTTGAGAAAGGTAGGTCTCCTTGTCAATACTGCCGTCGATCAGCTTTTCGTACAGGTCTTGTAGCGACTTTTCAAACTGATTTTTCCGACTCTGCAATACAGCAAGCTCACGACGGGCTTGCTTTTTCTCTGCATGGATACGCTCTTTTTGCAGAAGCAACAGGT
>CAZPYK010000073.1:0-8049 GCA_964590755.1 uncultured Ruminococcus sp.
TCCCCTTCTTTTCTTTTCCTCACGGTAAGGGGATTTTACTTTGGCAACTTACCACACGACTCGTGACGGAGGTGTTCTTTGCGTCACGGGTCGTTTTTTATTGACAATGACGTATATTTGTAGTATAATATAACATGAAGAACTTTAGGTAATGCAACGGCGAGGTGCGATATGAGTGAAAATGAGCTCGGGATCGAAACGCCGGCGTCGACCGTTGGCGCTGATGAGGTGTTTATGCGCCAAGCGCTCATGCTTGCCGTCGAAGCCGCCAACGATGGTGAGGTACCGGTCGGAGCGGTTGTCGTAAGACGCGGTGAGATCATAGGACGAGGGCTAAATCGCCGCGAAAAAGGCGGTGGCGCTACGGCTCATGCGGAAATTGAGGCGATAAACGAAGCGTGCCGTACGCTTGGCGGTTGGAGGCTGACGGGCTGTGAGCTGTATGTAACGCTTGAACCTTGTCCGATGTGTGCGGGTGCGATAATTAACGCGAGGATCGATCGTGTGGTCTTCGGCGCGTCGGACGAAAAGGGCGGCGCGCTGGGCGGATTGTTCGACCTTGCGTCTTATCCGCTGGGAAGCCGGCCGCTTATAATACGCGGGGTGCTTGAAGATGAATGCTCCGAGCTGCTTCGAGCTTTTTTCATCACACGTCGCAAGAGCTCTGTGAAGCCCAAAAGACTATTGAGAGATTTTTATACAAAGCACGCCGATGAATTGGCACCGCTTTTGCTCAATAAGCTGCTGTGTCGGCGAGACCGTGAAAGCGGGACCGTGCGGCGGGTTCGCATTACCGAGACAGAATGCTATCTCGGGCAGTCAGACACTGCATGTCATGCACATCGCGGACTGACCGAGCGTAACCGCGTCATGTGGTCGCGCGGCGGTACCGTATATGTATATCTATGCTACGGAATGCACAGCATGTTGAATATAGTAAGCGGTCCGGAGGGAGAACCCGAGGCGGTGCTTATACGCGGTGTTGAGGGGGCCGACGGCCCCGGAAAGTTGACAAAGCTTTTGGAGATTGACAAAAGATATAACGGCTCGGATGTGGTCTTCTCCGATGAGATATGGATAGAGGATGACGGAATGTCCGTGCCGACGTTTACCGCTCTGCCGCGCGTGGGAATAGATTATGCATCTCCGGAGGACAGGGAGCGCCCTTGGCGCTTCACGGTATCCGATATATGATATACAGAATTTGAAAGAGTCGCGGGCGCTTGACAGGTCGCGAAAAAAACAAGCAAGGAGGACATGTGTTTGAAAGATAATGATCACAAGATACGGCTGCGTATTTTTGCGATGCTTGTGTCCGTCTTTTTTTGTATTTCCTTTTGTGCTTCTGTCTGTGCGACGGACGACGGCTTCGGCTTTGCTTACGATGCGTCCGATACCTATGATACGTCGTCCGGGCAAAGGGCGGCGTTGGGGGTGCTCACGGTGTGCTCCTACGATCCGGAACTCGGAAAGGTGAGTGTCGCCGGAACGATAAATCACAAGGTCATGACCGAGGCTAAAAATTGCCGCGTGGCACTCTTTCGCATACCGGCTTGGAGAAGCGTGGAAAATGCGATATACGATTCCGAGCCGATCGCGGACAGTGCCGTGTCGATAAGATTTGACTTCACGGTAGAATGCCAAAGCACATCCGAGAGGCTTTCAATGTATGCGGCGGCGCTGATATATCCCGACGGAAGCCGTGTGCTCATAGCCGAACCTCAATATCCGACGGAAATATCCGATCGGACCGTGCCGGTGACGCCGGGGTTTAAAGGAGTCTCCTCGAGATCGGAATCGGGTGCGACGGATGTGGGAGCCGGAATAGTCATGATCGATGTATATCTTGACAGCCTTGCGGACGGCAAGCGCAGCGGATATCTTCAAACGGTGGACGGTATGTCCTTTTATTTCAACCGTGAGTACGTGGATGAGCTTGACAGAAGTATTCGCAGTGCAAGCGCGGGAGGCTCAAGCGTTGCCGTTAGGCTTTTGGTTTCTGCCGAGAACGACCGAAACGAGCTGTGCTATGCTTCGTCGTCAGCATACGGTGCGCTCTATCGCGGAGTTGTCGTATCCGATGAGGCGTCGGCGCTTACGGTATATGCTTATCTCAACTTTTTGTGCACCAGATATAACGGTGGGGCGTTCGGCAGGATAGAAGCATTTGTTTTGGGCTTTTGCGCTGATATGCCGGAAAGCTATAACTTCTGTGCCAGCACGGGACCTATGTATTATGAGATATATGCCCGAACACTGGCTATGGTCGGAATGGCGGCGTCAAAGATCGGTGCGACACTTATAGTTCCCGTCAGCGACAGATGCGATGAATACGGTGCGCCGCTCTTTCTTGATTTTGCGGCGGGAGTAGGCGAGTATATCGAATGCCACACGGGATTTGATATTCTTCTTATGATAGACAGCACCGGCAACGCTTATCATATCACAAATGAATTTTTTGACCGTCCGATCGAGGGCGGTGATGAAGATTTATATTCGGAGTATCCGTCTGCGGGCAAGATGAGCGTTTTCGATAACATCGAGACATCGGAGAGCGATGATGCGGCGTATGTCGATGAAACCGATGAGAATGACAGCGACGCGGAATATGAGCTCGTGGCGACGACCTTTGAAGAAGGCTTCATCGGCGCGGATAATTTGAGTTTGCTTCCGTTTTACATCCAACTGCTCAGTGAGCGGTGCTCGTCCGTCGATGATGGATATATGTGGTGTTGGACACCGGGGGATGATGTTTCCGGAAGTGCATTGAGTACTTTGTATGCATATTGCTATGCGGCTCTTGCCTCCAACGGAGCCTACAGCTTCATATTGCGCACCGACAGTGAGCGTTTCACGAGCGTTTCGCATTTGATAAAATATATCGATGCGGGCGACTTTTATGATGAGACATCATTCGTTTTGGAGCTATTCGGTGTCTCGGCGTGGGAGAATATCCTGCCGGGCTTTGACGAGCTTGAACTGCCGCTTCGCATTATGACGGAGGCGACCCTCGTAACCGACGAGCCCGAGCATCTCGGGGAATATATGCTTTGGGATTTCGGAACCGCATCGGGAGCGCAGGGCTGGAGCGCCGGTCTCGGGTGCGATTCGTTGCGAACGGTATACGATAGTCGCGAGGGGTGTCTCAAGGGAGCGCTTGATGATCGCGGCGGCGGAGTCTATTCGGATATATGCTGTATCTGCGATCCTTCCGAGACTTTGAATTATACCGAAACGATCGCAATAGAACTTTCATGCTCGGGAGGTACCGATGCGCCGGGCTCCGGTGAGCTTTACGAGGTAAAGCTCATGATATACAGCGACGGTGCCACGCTTGAGGGCAGAGCGGTGGTGAGCGAGGGAGAGAAGAGCGTTCTTTATCTTGACGCTGCGTCCGTTATGTCGGGAAGCGGGATCGAGTCGGTCAAGCTGGCGGCGCGTCGAGTGTCGGGAACGGGTGATTTTGTGCTTAGGACCTATTCGATAAAGCTATTGAGCAGTCGGTATTCCGATCGCGAACTCGGCGAGCTGATATCCGCGGCACGTGCCGCGGCGAAAACGGAAAACGGCACGAATCCATCCTTGGGTAACGGAACGGATAAATTATTCACCGCATTGCTGCTGACAGGCATTACGGCTGCCATGGGTGTATGCGTGGCGATAACGATATCCAAAAGAGAAAAAAGACATAAATAATAATTCTGAATTTTTTGCCGCCGCTCGGCGGCGGAACGGAGATCAAAATGAAAAATATCGACAGAAATCTTACGATGCTTTGCGATTTTTACGAACTGACGATGGCAAACGGATATGAAAAATGCGGCTTCGGTGACACTTATGTTTACTTTGATGTGTTTTATCGCGACAATCCGGACGGTGCGGGATATGCTATCGCGGCGGGACTTGAGCAGATCGTAAAATACATCACCGAGCTACATTTCGATGATGAGGATATAGCTTATCTCAGATCGAAGGGCGTGTTCGACGAGAAATTTCTTGAGTATCTTAAGGAGTTTAAATTTGAAGGCGATATGTGGGCTGTTCCGGAGGGAACTGTAATCTTTCCCGGAGAGCCGGTCATCACCGTTCGTGCCAAGGCGCCGCAGGCTCAATTTATCGAGACGTTTATCCTTATGCAATTCAATCATCAATCCTGTATTGCCACAAAGGCGTCGAGGATAGTTCGCGCGGCGGACGGCCGCGCGGTGAGTGAGTTCGGATCTCGTCGCGCCCAGGGCGGAGATGCCGCTATCTTAGGTGCGCGCGCCGCGTATATAGGCGGCTGTTCGGGAACTGCTTGCACCATAACCGATGAAGCATACGGAGTTCCCGCAACCGGGACCATGGCGCATTCATGGGTACAAATGTTTCCGGACGAATACACCGCATTTAAGACATATTGCGAGATATATCCCAATGCCGCAACCCTGCTTGTGGACACTTACAACGTTATCGAGTCCGGCATTCCCAATGCCATACGTGCGTTTCGCGAGGTCTTGGTTCCCAAGGGAATCACCAAGTGCGCTATTCGCATCGACTCCGGAGACATAACCTATCTGACCAAAAAGGTGCGTAAGATTCTTGATAATGCAGGCTTCCCGCAGTGTAAGATAATAATATCCAATTCGCTTGACGAATATATCATTCGCGATATAATTCGTCAAGGCGCGTGCGTCGACGGTTTCGGCGTGGGTGAGAGGTTGATCACATCAAAGAGCTGTCCTGTATTCGGCGGTGTGTACAAGCTGTGCGCGGTAGAGGACAGAGAGAGCGGCGAGATCATACCCAAGATCAAGCTCAGCGAAAACGCACAAAAGATAACGACTCCGCATTTTAAAAAGGTATATCGGCTTTATAATCGCGAGAACGGTAAAGCCGAGGCGGATCTTATTTGTCTGCATGATGAGACGCTTGACGATTCCATGCCGGTGGAGATATTCGATCCTCACTATACATGGAAGCGCAAGACGCTTGAAAATGTTCGTGCAGTGGAGCTGCTGGTTCCGATATTTGAAAACGGTGTTCTTGTGTACGAGCTTCCCGCGATAGAGGACATCAAACGGCGTTGCCGCGAGCAACTGGACACTCTTTGGGAAGAGGTGCTTCGCTTTGAAAATCCGCACAATTATTATGTCGATCTTTCGCAAAAGCTGTGGGATATCAAGCATGCCATGCTGAACGGCAATCGTTGATCGGTCGCACCCTGTGGTTGCGAGAAAATGTCCTATTCCGGTTGCGAAAATCAAAAAATGATGGTGCAAATGCTTGACAGGGATGCCGTCGTGCGATATAATTATATCAAGAAGCCCGAAGTGCGGGTGTGCGAATGCGATCCCGTGCCGAAAGGACCGAAAACAATGTCGCGCTGTGCGACGGAACGGAGTTATTTATGTACAGGATCGGTATAGACCTCGGCGGCACGAATATTGCTGTTGGTCTTGTTGATGAAAATATGAGCATAGCTGCAAAGCTCAGCACTCCCACGCTTGCGCATCGCGCCCCCGAACTTATCGTGGACGATATGGTTGCGCTTTGCCGTCGCGTTGTGGCGGAGAATGGGTTGACTATGGCCGAGGTCGCCTCTGTCGGTGTTGCGTCACCCGGAATCGCCAACGATATTTCGGGCTGCATAGAATACGCGAACAATCTGCCGTTCAAGCATTTTCCTCTTGCCGGTCTCATAGCCGATCGTTTGGGTGACATACCGGTACATATAGCAAACGATGCCAACGCTGCCGCGTGGGGCGAGGCAGTCGCCGGTGCCGCCAAGGGCACTCGGGATTCTGTCATGATAACGTTGGGCACCGGTGTCGGAGGCGGCATTATTATAGATCGTCACATACTTACCGGCTTCAATAATGCCGGAGCCGAGCTGGGGCATATAGTTATAGAAGTCGATGGAAGGCAATGCTCATGCGGCAGACGCGGTTGCTGGGAGGCTTACAGCTCCGCCACAGCCATGATAAACATGACACGTGAAAAAATCGCGGAGTGCCGCGCCGGAGGACGTAAAACTCTTATGGAAGAACTGGTTCTCGAACGTGGAAAGATATCCGGTCGCACTGCATGTGATGCCATGCGGAACGGAGACCTTCCCGCAAAAGAGGTGTTTGAAAAATATCTGCACTATCTTGCATGCGGACTTGCCAACATCGTGAATATATTCCAGCCCGAGGTGATCTCGTTGGGTGGCGGAATATCAAACGAAGGCGCTTTTTTGCTTGATCCCCTGATCCCGTTGGTGCGCAAGGAGCAGTACGGTGGCGGAATAGTCAAGGCACCCGAGATACGTATTGCACAGCTCGGGAATGATGCCGGGATCATCGGCGCCGCGATGCTCGGATAAAAGAAGTGTTAAAAGCTCGGTCAAGCGTTGGCGCGGGCGTAGACTCGGACTTGAAAGGTGTATCTGTATATGAAGTACGCATTTAAAAACGGAATAATACTTGACGGGACTCGCGATATGAAGCCGCAAAGCGGTCTTGCTGTTTTGGTGGATGGCGAAAGAATTTCGGATATCGTTGAGAGGACAAGTATCCCTGCGGGATATTGCGAGGTGGATCTTGACGGTAAGTACATAATGCCCGGGCTGATAAACATGCATGTTCATCTTGCCGGAAGCGGAAAGCCGCAGAAAAAACAGCGTGACAACGAAAAACTCGTGAATCTTATCATGAGCACGGCGCTTACGAGAGCTGTGGCATATAAAATGGTCAGCGGATTTGCTCGCGATGAGCTTATGAGCGGTGTCACGACGATACGCACCGTTGGAGGACTTGGCAACTTCGATACCAAGCTGCGTGACGAAATAGCTTCGGGAAAAAAGTGCGGACCGCGCATTTTGGCCGCAAACGAAGGTATATCGGTTCCGGGAGGTCACATGGCAGGCTCGGTTGCCGTAGCGGCAAAAAGCATTGAGGAAGCACTGGCACAGCTTCATCGTTCCAAGGATGAGGGTGCGGATATAATAAAACTCATGGTGACCGGCGGTGTGCTTGACGCAAAAGAGAAGGGCGTTCCGGGCGAGCTTAAGATGTCTCCGGAGATGATACAAGCCGTTTGCGATGCGGCTCATAAAATGGGCTATAAGGTCGCGGCGCATGTGGAATCGACCGAGGGAGTGAGGGTGGCTCTTGAAAACGGGGTCGATTCGATAGAGCACGGTGCCGCTCCGGATGAAGATATCATCTCATTGTTTAAGGAAAAAGGTGCATTTTTATGTACCACGCTATCGCCCGCGTTACCCTATGCTTTGTTTGATCGTTCGCTCACAAACGCTTCGGAGGTTGAGCAATATAACGGCAAAATGGTGTTTGAAGGTGTTATAAAATGCTCTAAAGCTGCGCTTGAGAATGATATTCCGGTGGTGCTCGGAAATGATGTCGGCTGTCCGTGGATAACACAATATGATTTTTGGCGCGAACTTTATTATTTTAAAAAATTTGTGGGTGTTTCCAATTCCTTTGCGCTTTACACCGCAACCGCGCGCAGTGCCGAGATGGCGGGGCTCGGAGATGTTACCGGAATCATAAAGGCGGGGATGTCCGCCGATATGATAGTTACCTCTGCCGACCCGTTAAAGGATCTTGCGGCTTTGCGTCGGGTGGATATGGTGATGGCTCGCGGCAGACTTATAAAAGCGCCAAGCTTCAAATGGAGAAAGAACGTCGAAGCGGAGCTTGACAAATTCCTTTAATATAAACCGAAAGAGGGCTTGTCGCACTTGTGTGAGTGAGACAAGCCCTCAAAATCGAGAACTGTGAATAAATACCGTAATTCCGGTTTCAAACAACATATAATTATGCGAGTTTACGCGTCAAAAGCGTTATATTTCTCAAAAATGGCAGGCGGATCTCCGACCGCCATTTTTAAATGAGCTGTCTTAATGTGACAGCTCATTTATATTTATATCTTTATTCGATCGCATCGTCGGAACCGATCATTGTGCGGTCTATCGCGCGAGCTTTAAGGCACCACCGCACGATTCACGGCTCCCGCCTTTTTTACTCACTTGCTTGCACAAAATCCGTCATATTTCACAAATTCCCT
>CAZPYK010000074.1:0-8038 GCA_964590755.1 uncultured Ruminococcus sp.
TTCGTTATTTGCCGCTTTGCGGCTTTTTGTGAGTACATTATATCATAACAAATCGGCAATGACAAGTCCCCGCGCGCGATTTTTGGCGATTTTGGGGTGATTTTTTTGCCTTTTTTAGTAGTTGTCGGCCTTTGAAATTTCGCCGTCGGTGCAATGAACGGTGTAAGCGCCGGTGTCGAAATTCCAAGAGTCGCCTTTGCTTATCGCTCTCCATTGCGATTTGGTGCCGGTGAAATTGATGCTTTTGAGGTAGGAGCATTCGTGGAGCACTGCTGCTATATCCTCACCTTAGCGCAAAGCCGCTTGGGGCAGTCTCACTGACGTGAGACAAGCCCCAAAAATCGAACTCGACGAATGTAATTCGTCGTTTTGACGCCAAAGAACATAATAATTTACAATATGATGAGTCAAAAACGTTCGATTTTTTCGAAAATGACGGTTTCCCGACCGTCATTTTCGATCGGGCTGTCTTAATGCGACAGCCCGAATGGCGGTCCGATGGTCTTATCTCTCGGCAAACAAAAAAGACAGCCGAAGCTGTCTTATCGATGGTGGATTCGTGACCACCGCTTTGCGCGATCGATAAAGCAGACTTCATTCTTCACCTTGGCGCAAAGCCGCTTGGGGCTGTCTCACTGACGTGAGACAAGCCCCAAAAATCGAACTCGACGAATGTAATTCGTCGTTTTGACGCCAAAGAACATAATAATTTACAATATGATGAGTCAAAAACGTTCGATTTTTTCGAAAATGACGGTTTCTCGACCGTCATTTTCGATCGGGCTGTCTTAATGCGACAGCCAGAATGGCGGTCCGATGCTCGTATCTCTCGGCAAACAAAAAAGACAGCCGAAGCTGTCTTTTTTGTTTGGTGGGGGATGGTGGATTCGGACCACCGAAGTCAGTGACAACAGATTTACAGTCTGCCCCCTTTGGCCGCTCGGGAAATCCCCCAATTATGAGTCCGCGTGGGACTCATGGAGCTGGTGAACGGAGTCGAACCATCAACCTGCTGATTACAAATCAGCTGCTCTGCCATTGAGCCACACCAGCGTTTTTTCGCCTTCCGGTCGGACGAGCTATATTATAGCAGATATTCGCCCGCTTGTCAATATCTTTTTTTGAAAAAATCCAAAAAAACAAAAAAACTTGATCCGAGTCTGCCATTATTTGGAATACGAGCTCAAAAATGCTTGCAAGCGATCACTTTTGGGAGCGTCAAAGAGCTCGCGGGGAGTTCCCTCCTCCGCGACTACGCCTTCGTCCATGAAGATGACGCGGTCCGACACGTCGCGCGCGAAGCCCATTTCGTGCGTTACGACGATCATTGTCATGCTTCTGTCCGCCAACGAGCGGATGACGCGCAGCACCTCGCCGGTCAGCTCGGGGTCGAGGGCGGAGGTCGGCTCATCGAAGCAGAGGATCTCCGGATCCATGGCAAGTGCGCGCGCTATGGCGACTCGCTGCTGCTGCCCGCCCGACAGCTCGCGCGGATAATTGCCCGCTTTGTCGGCCAGTCCGACGCGGGAAAGCAACTCTGTGGCGCGGCGGCGATTTTCGTCGGTCGTTGCGCGACCGCAAAGCCCGGGAGCCAGCATTATATTTTCCAACGCCGTATATTGCGGAAAAAGATTGAACGCCTGAAAGACCAGTCCGAAGTGCAGGCGGCGCCGCCGCAGCTCCGCCTCGCCGAGTTTGCCCTTGCTCGCGCCGTCGAACATTACCTCTCCGCACACCGAGATGCTTCCGCTGTCGGCGAATTCGAGCGAGTTGAGACAGCGCAACAGCGTGGTCTTGCCGCTGCCGGAGGAACCGATCAGCGACAGGACCTCGCCCTTTTCGAGTGAAAACGATACGCCGCGCAGCACCTCGGTGCTGCCGAAGCTTTTGCGTAGATCCTTGACTTCAAGTATTGACATGGCGGTCTCCTTTTTGCCACGCGACGGTCGTGGTTCGGGGTGATGATCTTGAAAACACGGCGGGAAAATAAGGTGGATTTTTGCTCTCGCAAAAATCTTTGACCTCCTCATCCGCCTCGCAAGCTCGCTTCTCGCTGCGGCTCGGTCATGCTCGGGCTCTGACAGCCCACCGGGCTGTCATTCACTACCCTCGCGCCGCTTCGCTACCTTCTCAGACATGAGAAGGCTTACGACGTGCGGTGCGAACATGGTGCGTCAACGTAAAATAATGCGATGTTCGGCGGCGGGAGATAAAAAATCTCGCATCCGTATACGGCTACACCGTAGGGCGTGCTACATCGCCTGCGGCGAGCTGCTGCTCCCGCCAGAAAGATGGAAAACTTGCTATCTATCCGTCAACATCGTAGGGGCGAACTGCGTTCGCCCGTAGAGATCGGACATTGCGGGCGACCACAGGTCGCCCCTACGGGAGAGGTGCGAACATGGAGCGAAGTCGTCAAAAACGGTGGGAGCAGCAGCTCGGCGAAGCCGAGGTAGCACGCCCTACACATAGCCGTTTAGATTGTGCGAGACGTATGAGTCGGTGCGAACATGGTGCGACGGAACGAGTACCTAACATCGTGCGGTGCGAACATACTGCGTAGCCCACCTCATCCACCGCTACGCGGTCCCCCTTCCCCCACTGGGGAAGGCTTACGACGTGCGGTGCGAACATTGTGCGTAGCCGGAAGATAAAAATCTTGCAATCTGTACGGCTACATCGTAGGGGCAAACTGCGTTCGCTCGTCGAGAAACGGTGGCGCGGGCGACCACAGGTCGCCCCTACGGGAGAGGTGCGAACATGGTGCGAAGTCGTCAAAAACGGTGGGAGCAGCAGCTCGGCGAAGCCGAGGTAGCACGCCCTACACATAGCCGTTTAGATTGTGCGAGACGTATGAGTCGGTGCAAACATGGTGCGACGGAACGAGTACCTAACATTGTGCGGCGCTAACAAAGATGATAGCCCACCTCATCCGTCACGGCTTGCGCCGTGCCACCTTCCCCCACTGGGGAAGGCTAACGAAGTGCGGTGCAAACATGGTGCGACGGAACGAGTACCTAACATTGTGCGGCGCTAACAAAGATGATAGCCCACCTCATCCGTCACGGCTTGCGCCGTGCCACCTTCCCCCACTGGGGAAGGCTAACGAAGTGCGGTGCGAACATGGAGTGTCGGAACGAGTACCTAACATCGTGCGGTGCGAACACAATGCGTAGCCCACCTCATCCACCGCTACGCGGTCCCCCTTCCCCCACTGGGGAAGGCTTACGACGTGCGGTGCGAACATGGTGCGACGATGTAGAATCGGCAGGAGCAGTTGTTTTCGGCGAGGAAACCGAAACGAAGAAACCCGATTTGCCCAAATTCCGAGCCGTTCTTCGGGGTCGGGGTATGAACTTCGGATATAGATCCAACGTCACCCGAGTTTAAATTTTTCGACGGTGTTTACGAGATATCTTCCGACTTTTTCGGCAAACACGAGGGCGTCGGGCATGAGCTCGGGTGGGTATCTGTCGATAAAATGCAGGATCTCAAGCGAAAAATCGGCGTTGTAATCGATCTCCGCGAGCGCGCGGCAGACGGCATCCCAATTGTGCTTTCCGGTGTAGGGCAAATAATGCCTGTCGCCGAGAAAATCGGTGTCCTGAATGTGCAGCGAGCGCAGATGGCGGTTATCCATGCCGCGGATATAGGTCTCGGGATCGACTCCCGTGATGGCTGCGTGCCCGAGATCGCAGCAGACGATGAAATAGGGGCTGCCGAGCGAATCGACAAATTCGGTTATCTCGGCGGGCGTGGGAAAGAGCCCGAAATAACAGGCGCGGAGCTTATCCTTCCAGAAAAGGTTCTCAACGGCGATCTTTATGCCGTATTGCTCGCAGTAAGGCAGGAGCGAGAGGTAATAACGGCGGTTGTATTCTTTGTAATCGATCGAAAGATCCTCGCGCGGGGTCTTTATCGCGTGAACGATGATGTGGGGAATGCCCAGGATCGATGCGACCTCCATGGCGTGCACGACCGCCGCATAGGCGGGGCAGGACATGTCAAAGGGATCGCCGTAGACCACCTTGAAGGGCGCGTGCGCCTGCGTGAAGCCGTATTCCAGCTCGTCGACGTAAGCGCGCAGGGCGTGCGCGTTTTCGACCCTGTCGGGACGATCGAGCAGATCGTCATCGGGGTTGATCTTGTCCAGTGTCAGGTCGGCGGCATCAAAGCCGGCGTCCTTCATGAGTTTCAGCGCCTTGCGAATGCCGAAGGTCAAGGCAAGGTCGCGTGTTTCCATTGAAAGCTTCATAAAAATGTATCTCCGTTCCGCCGCCCGTGGGTGGCAATTTTAGGCAATACCGCACAATTCTTTTTGCTCAATTGCACAGTCAGAAAATTCGTCAGATGAAACAAATTTCCCGCCTCAACGCGCGTAGTTCATCCTACGCGAAGGGAATTTGTGAAATATGACGGATTTTATGCAAGCAAGTGAGTAAACACGCGCCAAGGCGCAGGCGTAAGCCGCGAATTGTGCGGTATTGCCTTTATTTGTCCGAGTTCTCGTTTTTGAGCTTTTCTATCGCTCTTTTGTAGCCGCCGGTGCCGTAATTGAGGCACTTGTTGACTCTGCCGATCGTTGCGGAGCTGATCTTGAGCTCCTCCTGTATGCGCTGGTATGGTATCCCTTCGTCGAGCAGCATGGCGGTCTCCAGCCGCTGAGTCATGTCAAGAAGCTCCTTGATCGTGCAAAGATCCTCAAACAGCTCATAGCATTCGTCGATCGAGTCGAGGGAAAGTATGGCTTTGAAGAGCTTGTCGGTCGCTTCGCTGTGTTTTAGTGCCATGGGGAACCTCCGTGAACTTATTCTTTAGTTTACCCTACGCTAAGGAAATTTGTAAAATTATGACGGATTTTATACAAGCAAGTGAGTGAACACGCGCCAAGGCGCAGGTGTCGGCCGTGAATCGTGCGGTGTTTCCTTTAATAGTTTAGCACACCGGCGAAGAAAAATCAAGCCCCGTGTGCCGATTTCGGCAAAAAGAGAGTATGCGGCGTGAAAAACGCGAAACCATCGGGCGGGCGGTGGCTCGGCAAAGACGAAGTTCAAGGCTCGGATACGGATCCGACCTTACCCGAGCCTTAAGGACATTCTTCTTTCGAGCGCGCCGAAAAGGATCGTGAGTATGCCCGAAAAGATCAAATAAAACGCTCCCGTCAGAAGCAACGGCCTGATTATGCCCTGCGATTTGACGAAGGCTTCTCCCGCCCAAATGAGCTCATAAACAGAGATCACGCGAGCGAGGGAGGTGTCCTTTACAAGCGTTATGACCTCGTTGCTCATAGGGGGCAGTATCCGGCGAATGACCTGCAAAAGCACCACCTTGAAAAATATCTGTGTGCGGCTCATGCCGAGCACCTTGCCCGCCTCGTATTGCCCGGCGGGGATGCTTTCGATGCCGCCGCGGTAGATCTCGGAAAAATAGCAGGCGTAGTTGAAGATGAACGCCGCAAGCACGGCGATAAATCTGCCGCTGTTGCCGGTGCCCCATATATTGTTGCCGAAAAAGAGACCGGGTCCGAAATATATCACGATGAGCTGAAGCATCAGCGGAGTTCCGCGCACGACCCAGACCACGGCTTTGATCGCCGCGCGAAGCGGTCGCAGCCGACTCATCGACCCCAGGGCTATCAAAAGTCCCAGCGGGATCGCTCCGAGCAGGGTCAAAAAGAATATTTCAAGCGTTTTTACAAACCCTTCGCACAGGGTGGTGAAGATCTGAAGCATGCTGTTTTGGCTTTTTGCTTTTGTAAGATCACTTAACGATCTGCTGTATCACGGCTTCCTGCACGCCGTATTTTTTCGCCGTTTCGTTTATCAGGTCGCCGGATGCCGTCCAAAAGGCGTTGAACTTTTCGACAAGGTCGGAGTCCCGGCGAAAGCCGACGACAAAATATTCCTCGTCGTTGAGCTTCATGCCTATGGCGAGATCGGAATAGGACGTTCCCTCACTGACAAGATCGCCCGCCAGCAGAAGATCCACCACCGCCGCATCGGCAGTGCCGGCGGCGACCTCCATGACCGCCTTGGTCTGATCGGAGACTTCAACGAAGCTGCAGCCCAGGGCTTCAAGCTGCTTTTTGCCCTGCGAGCCGCCCTCGACCGCGAAATTCAGCGTTTTTAAGCTTTCCTCGGTCGTGTAGAGACCGACCTTGTCGGCGGGCAGGATAACGACCTGCGCATTTTTGCAATACGCGAGGGAAACGCCCATGCCGGCTTCGACCTCATCGTTGAGGGTCATGCCGTTCCAAACACAATCGATGGTGCGGCTCTTGAGCGCGGCGAGCTTGGTGCCCCAATCGATGACGACGAATTCGGCTTCCACCCCGAGGCTTTCGGCAAACGCCTTTGCCATGTCGGCGTCAAAGCCTATCCACTCGGAGGAGCCTTCTTCTTTATAATCCATAGGCGGATAATCGGTGATGCCTATGACCAACTTGCCTTTGGTTTGGATGTATTCCGCGTCGGTCTCGTCGGACGAGCATCCGGCAAAGGCAAGGCAGGCCGCAAGCATTGCAAGCGCCAATATCAAAGAAAGAATCGCAGTTTTGTAATTTTTCATTTCGGTCTCCGTTCCGCGGGACGGCAGCGGTTGCCGTGCTCCGCTTGTGCTTTCGCACTTTAGTGTGCTAATATAATAGCACAAGAAAACAGATCTGTCAAGGGCTTTTAAGAAATAATTTGAAAAATATCGGTCGCGAACGCATTGGCGTGAATAATATGCGTCGACGGAGGAGATACTTTTATCGAAATACATTTATGTCCGGAGGAAAATAACATGATAATGGACAAAATCGCAATGATCGTGACTATAATCGGTGCGCTGAATTGGGGCAGCGTCGGGCTCTTCAAATTTGATGTGGTGGCATGGATATGCGGCGGGCAGACGTCGCTTGCGGCACGGATCATCTATACCGTTGTCGCGCTGGCGGGACTTTGGTGCGTTTCGCTGCTGTTTCGTTCGAACGAAAGCCTCGAAAGCGGCGATCTGAATTAAGTTCGGACTATATGGTTACCCCGTAGGGCGTGCTACCGCCGGAAGACAAAAAACTTGCGATCTGTACGGCTGCGCCGTAGGGGCGAACTGTGTTCGCCTGTCGAATGCCGGTGTTGCGGGCGACCACAGGTCGCCCCTACGGGAGAGGTGCGAACATTATGCGCCGACGTAAAATAATGCGCTGACCGGCGGCGGGAGCAGCAGCTCGGCGAAGCCGAGGTAGCACGCCCTACGATATAGCCATTTAGATTGTGCGAGATGTATGAGTCGGTGCGGACATGGGGCGACGACGGAAAACGAAATCTTGCATTCTCCACGTCTGTAGGTGATATTTCGGCGGTTGCCAAGCCTTCCCCCACTGGGGAAGGCTCACGAAGTGCGGTGCAAACGTGGTGCGTAGCCGAAAGAAATCTTGCGTTCCGTATTTCAACATCGTAGGGCGTGCTACCTCGCCTGCGGCGAGCTGCTGCTCCCGCCGGAAGATAAAAATCTTGCATTCTCCGCGTCTGTAGGTGATGTTTCGACGGTTGCCAAGCCTTCCCCAGTGGGGGAAGGGGGACCGCGTAGCGGTGGATGAGGTGGGCTATTATCTTTGTTAGCACCAAACAATATTAGGTCATATTCCCGCCGAAAGACAAAAATCTTGCGATCTATACGGTTACAGGGTAGATTTTTGCTCGCGCAAAAATCCGCGACCTCCTCATCCGCCTCGCATTCGCTCGGCACCTTCTCAGACATGAGAAGGCTAACGAAGTGCGGTGCGAACATGCTGCACAGCCGTAAGATAAAAATATTGCAATCTATACGGCTGCGCCCTGCGGCGTAACGGGACAGAATGCGATCCTTTTGCTTGCGCAAAGAACTACCTTATTATATATAAGGCATTTGACCGCGAAGACGAGACCCGGCGCGGTCGTTTGGCGCTCGCTTGCTTGCCGGGCGACGACAGACGAAAAAACGATCAAGATAAGCAATCAAGACAAAAATGTGAGTTGCCAAAGTAAAAACCGTTTTCAAAAGCAGTGGGCGGTATGTC
>CAZPYK010000075.1:0-7978 GCA_964590755.1 uncultured Ruminococcus sp.
AGCCCACCTCATCCGCCTCGCATTCGCTCGGCACCTTCCCCCACTGGGGAAGGCTTGGCAAATGTCAGAACATCACCTACAGACGTGGAGAACGCAATATTTTTATCTTCGGCGGGGCTTGCTCCCGCCGCCGAACATCGCATTATTTTACGTCGTCGCCTCATGTTCGCACCGAACGATGTTAGGTGTTCGTTCCGACACTCCATGTTCGCACCGACCCTGTAGGCGTGCCGGTTCGCCGCATTTGCCCGCGCTCGGATCGGGGCTGACACGATGCCCCGAAACGCGGAGAGACGCGCGCGAACCGAAATGATCCACAATATTTAACAAACGGTGAACAAGCTGTAAAATGTCCGCGTCGTGCATGTGGCATTCGACCTTTTCGGTAAAAAATCGTTGCCTTTGCGGCACGGATGTGATAAAATTATTATATATGTGTATATATGTGCGCGGTCGTTTCGTCCATGCGGGACGCGGCACGATGAGATAATATTTTCATTTTATGTTAATATAAGGTACTTTTCAATGAACAACAAGACACAGATAGCCGTAATAGGCGGCGGGCACGCCGGTATCGAGGCGGCGCTCGCCGCGGCGAGAATGGGCTTTGATACCGTTTTGTTTACGATATCCATGGACGGCGTTGCCAACATGCCCTGCAATCCGTCTATAGGCGGCACCGCAAAGGGGCATTTGGTCTTTGAGATCGACGCGCTGGGCGGCGAAATGGGGCGCGCGGCGGACAAGGTCACGCTGCAATCCCGCACGCTGAACACCGGAAAGGGCGCCGCGGTGCATTCCAAGCGGATCCAAGCGGACAGGCGGCTCTATCAGCGACTCATGAAGCACACCCTTGAGACCACGCCGCACCTGCATCCCATGCAGGCGGAGATCGTCTCGGTCGAGACCGAGGAATGCGCCGGCGGCAGACGCGTGCGCGGAGTGACGACCGCCATAGGCGAATTTTGGGAATGCGACGCCGTTATAGTTGCGACCGGGACCTATCTTGACAGCCGTATTTTCGTCGGACACAAGAATTATGCCGCGGGACCGGACGGCTTTCTTTCCGCCGCGGCGCTCACCTCGTCGCTTGCGCGCGCGGGGGTATCGATCCGCCGCTTCAAGACCGGCACTCCGGCAAGGGTGCTTCGCTCGTCGATAGACCTCGCCGCGCTTGAGCGCCAGGACGGCGAGAGCCATATAACGCCGTTTTCATCCGATTCCGACGAGACGGATATGCAGAACATTCGGCAAATACCTTGCCATATCGTCTATACCAACGCCGAAACTCACCGCGTAATACGCGATAATCTTGAGCGCTCGGCAATGTATTCCGGGCAGATCCACGGCACGGGACCGCGCTATTGCCCTTCGATCGAGGATAAAATAGTCCGTTTTGCCGACAAAGAGCGTCATCAGCTCTTCGTCGAACCGCTCGGACCGGACACCGAGGAGATGTATATTCAAGGTTTTTCCACCTCAATGCCTCCCGACGTGCAGGATGCGATGCTTCGCACACTGCCGGGATTTGAAAATGCGGTCATTTCGCGGTATGCTTACGCGATCGAATACGACTGCGCCGACCCCACACAGCTGCTTGCGACGCTTGAATTCCGCGACATTCACGGGCTTTACGGTGCGGGGCAATTCAATGGGACCTCCGGTTATGAGGAAGCGGCGGCGCAAGGGCTGGTCGCGGGCATAAATGCCGCACTTAAGCTTCGCGGCGACGCGCCGCTCCTTTTGAAGCGCTCGGACGGGTATATCGGAACGCTGATCGACGATCTGATAACCAAGGGCACCAACGAGCCTTACAGAATGATGACCTCGCGCTCGGAATATCGTTTACTGCTGCGTCAGGACAACGCCGACGAGCGACTGACACCCATGGGACGCCGCGTGGGGCTGATCTCGGATGAGAGATACGCGGCGTTTCTTGCAAAGCAAGCGGCGATCGGCGCAGAGATCGAGCGCCTTGAGAGCATCTATCCCTCAAAAGCCGCGCTTGACGCCTTTCTCGCGGCGCACGACATGCCTCCGTCAAACGGCGGTCTCACACTTGCCGACCTTTTGCGGCGTCCCGGCACCGAATATGCCGAGGTCGCGGCGCTCTCGGCGGTCGATCGCGAGCCGTTGTCTCCCGCCGTCATTCGCACGGTCGAGGCAAATGTCAAATACGCGGGATATATCAAGCGCCAGCTTGCCGATGTGCGCCGCAGTGAGCGGCTTGAGGGATATATCCTGCCGCCCGATCTTGATTACAACGAGGTCAAAGGTCTGCGAACAGAGGCGCGACAGAAGCTTGCGGCACAACGCCCGATGACGCTCGGGATGGCATCCCGCATAAGCGGTGTCAGCCCGGCGGACATTTCGGTGCTTTTGATACGACTCGGGCTGAAATAATGAGATCGGAGAAGAACATGACCGATAACAACCTTTCAAGCGCGCTGGTCGACGCGCTTAAAGCAAACCGACTTTCCGAGCTTCTCGGTGCCGACGGCATACAAAAGCTCTGCCGCCTAGCCGAGCTTGTGACGAATTTCAATTCGCACACCAATATAACCGCGGTCAAAGATCCGCACGGGCTGATATTGTCGCATTTTTGCGATTCTCTCACCGTTGCGCCGATGATCCCGAATGGGGCGCAAGTTGCCGATGTGGGCTGTGGCGGAGGCTTCCCCACTCTGCCGCTGGCAATAGCAAGACCGGATATCACGATCACCGCGATCGACAGCACCCAAAAGAAGCTTGATTTTGTGCGATCTGCGGCAGAGGAGCTGGGTCTTTGCGGCGTTACGACGCTCTGCGTTCGTGCCGAGGAGCTTGCGCACGGCGATGCGCGGGAAAGCTTCGACTTCGTTACGGCGCGCGCGGTGTCGGCGTTGCCTGTGCTTTGCGAGCTTTGCCTTCCGCTCACGGCGCTCGGCGGCGTTTTTTGCGCCATGAAGGGTCCGCGCGGCGATGAGGAGCTTGCCGCCGCCGAAAAAGCGATCTCTCTGCTCGGCGGCAGAGTTGAGTCAAAGCGCAAGCTCACTCTTCGCGCTCCCGACTCGGATGAAGCGCTCGACCGAACGCTGATAACCATCCGCAAGGTCGCAAAGACCCCGGCGGCATACCCGAGAGCCTACGGAAGGATAAAAAACAAACCGCTGTGATGTAATGTTCCACGTGAAACGTTTCACGTGGAACGTTTTTTGTAAATTTTCATTTAACCCGCGGCGCGCTATTGAAAAAGCCGCGGCTTCATGCTATAATATAAAGTGTAAAGTGCGATAACACGTGTGTGAGAGTCGTGACGCGCCCGGCGCGTCGACGGCTCACGGCAATATAAGCGAGGAAGTGAATGGTATGGGAAAGATAATTGCTTTTGCAAATCAGAAGGGCGGCGTCGGCAAGACCACCTCGGCGGTGAATGTCGCGGCATCTCTCGGAGTGCTCGGCAAGCGGGTGCTGCTTGTCGATCTTGATCCGCAGGGCAACAGCACGAGCGGTGTGGGTGTGATGAAAAAGGGACTCAAGCACACGGTACGCGACCTCTTGCTCAGCGACAACGCGGACGGAAGCTGCTCAGCTGCCGCCGAGGGGGCGGCAAGCACTGCCGTTATCGCCACCAAATTCAGAAATCTGTCTGTAATTCCGTCCACCATCGCGCTTGCGGGAGCGGAATTCGACCTTTTTTCGCTCGATGATGGCGAATATGCGCTGAAAAAGTCGCTTGAAGCGATCCGCGACGACTATGATTACATTTTGATAGATTGTCCGCCGTCGCTCGGAATGCTGACCGTCAACTCGCTTTCGGCGGCGGACGGCGTGATCATTCCCATGCAATGCGAATTTTACGCGCTTGAAGGGCTTTCACAGCTCATGATAACCATCGGCAGGATAAGACAGCGGCACAACCGCTCGCTAAGCATAACCGGAATACTCATAACGATGTACAACGGCAGACTGCTTTTGACTTCGCAGGTCATAAGCGAGCTGAAAAAGCATTATTACGAGAAGCTCTTCTCCACCGCGATATCCCGCGGCGTGCGTCTGTCCGAGGCGCCGTCCTTCGGGATGCCTGTCTACTATCACGACAAGAGCTCAAAGGGAGCGGCGGAATATCTTGACGTGGCGCGCGAGCTCATCGAGCGCATTTGAGCGCATTGATCATATATTATAATAAGGAAAGAAATTTAAGAGGATCGTCATGGCAAATCGCAGAGCGCTTGGGCGCAGCTTTGATTCAATGTTTGAAGATAATATGATCGAGACCCCGAAGGGGACGACGCGGATGCTTCCGCTGTCGGATATCGAGCCTAACCGCGCACAGCCGCGCCACAGCTTTGACGAGGAGGCGCTTGCCGCGCTTGCCGCGTCGATATCCGAGCACGGACTGCTTCAGCCGATAATAGTTACAGAGGCGGGAATGGCTCCCGGCAGCTATCGCATAGTTGCGGGCGAGCGCCGTTGGCGCGCCGCGCGTATGGCGGGGCTCGGCGAATTGCCCGCGATAATCTTCGACGGCGACGAGCTCGCCGCCGCGCAGGTCGCGCTGGTCGAAAACATTCAGCGACGGGATCTTACCGCCGTCGAGGAGGCGCTGGCATACCGCGATCTGATCGAGCGCTTCGGCATGACGCAGGAAGCGGTCGCCGACAAGGTCGGCAAGAGCCGACCTTCGGTGACCAATGCACTTCGCCTGCTTGAGCTTCCCGACGCGGTGCTTGAGATGATATCCGACGGACGCCTTTCAATGGGGCATGCGCGGGCGATATTGGGGCTTAAGGACAACTCCGACGAGGCGAGATCGGCTCTTGCGGAGCGCGTGGTCGCCGCGGACATGTCGGTGCGCGAGACCGAGCGGCTGGTCAAACAGCTGAACGCTCCGAAGCGCGAAAAGAAGCCGGTCGAACACGACGAGCAGACAGCGGCGTATTATGCCGAGCTTGAGCGCAAAACGATGAAGCTTTTGGGCAGGCGGGTGAAGATCTGCGACGGCGGCGAGGGCAAGCGTCGACTTGAACTGACCTATGAGAACTCGGACGATCTCGCCGACCTGCTGACGCGCCTTTGCGGCGACGAGCTTTTTGGAGAATAATAATACAGATATTGGGAACAATAACAAAAAATGAGACTTATCCAATCATTTATGCAGATACTCCCGGGCGGTGAGACGTCCGGTGAGGAGATGCCCGGCATATGGGAGCTGATAAATGAGCTGTTTTCGCTGGAGCTTGGCGATTACGAGTATATCGACGTGTCCGGCGGCGGAATAATTCAGCTCAGATGGGTGATAATCGCCCTGTTTTGCGGTGCGATGATCGCCGCGGTAATGTCCATGTTCAACCGCAGGGTGCTCAGACAGATCGTTCACGCTCTGCTCGACGAGGGATGCACCTCTCCCGAGAGCGCGAAAACGCTTGCCGAGCTCGGATATCTGAAGAATTCCTCGGTGCGCTCCGCGCTTCGCGCGGGCTCGATGCTCTCAAAAACGGTGCATTGCGCGGAAGAGGACGAATACGACCTTGCGAAGTTGCAAAAGCGCGGCATGTATGAGCTTCGCGCCGCCGAATCCGGCGAGGAGCGGCCTTTATTCCGTTCGTTGCCATATAAGCGCGACATGAACACGGCGCATTTTTACATCCCGCGCGACATGTGCGATGCCGCCGAGGTGAGATTCGACAAAAAAGGATCCTCGCGCCTTGTTACCGCGCTCGGGATCATAGCCCTGTTTGTCATAATGATATTGGTGCTGAAGTTTCTGCCGGATATGCTGACGCTTGTGGACAATTTCATCGGAATGATGGGAAATTGACCAACTCGCAAGGACGTCCGATCGGATACATCGCAAGGAAACATAGCGCCGGTCGCGCTCGAAAGCCTTTTCACTAATTGCTTGTGCCGCCTCTGCGGCGGCGGAATGAGGATCGATATGGAAAACAGATCAAACGCTTCAAATTCGCAAAAAAACAGCGAAAAAGAAAAAAAGAAAAAATATTATCGCCGTCCGCACCGTCTGACGGTGGGCATGCGCACCTTCATCTGCATAATGCTCTCCTTGCTCGCGTTGCTTTGCATGATAGTCGGCGCAAGCTATTGCGGCTTCAGATATATAAGCATAAGTCGCGACGACGGCGAGGTGGTACGCTTTGTGGGGCGCGTGAACGCCTACGAACGGCCCGTGTGGGGAATGATCTTCTACTCCACCGGCGTTACGGCAACACTGCAGATCGATGAGAATTACATTTATCCCACCGGAACCATAGAGTATTCAAACGGCGCGACCTATTACGGCAACATTTTGAATTTTTATCGCGACGGGCGCGGCAAGCTGACGTTGAAAAACGGCGACGTTTACGAGGGCTCGTTCGATTATGACGCTATAACCGGCTATGGATGGTACACCTTTTCGGGCGGCGATGTTTACGAGGGAGATTTCCTCTCCGGCGTAAAAGAGGGCAGCGGGAAGTACACCTATGCCGACGGCTCGGTCTACGAGGGCGAATTTTCCGCCGATCTGCGCCACGGCGAGGGTAAAATGACATGGGCGGACGGCTCTTATTATGAAGGCAGCTTCGTTTACGGGCTCAAGAGCGGGTATGGCGTTTATCACTATGTGGGCGGCGACGTTTACGAGGGAGATTTTGAAAACGACGTGCGCCAAGGCGAGGGGAAATACACCTGGGCGGAGACCGGCGAGACCTACGAGGGCGGATTTTACAATAATAACATGCACGGCTACGGGACTTACACATGGCCGAGCGGACGCGCGTCATATTCGGGATATTTCGAAAACGGTAAAATAGTCGCGGTCGATACGACGACGGTCGAATAAAGGGAAGGAACAAAAATGGCAGGCTACAGAAGAGACAGAATAAACGAAGAAACGGCGCGCGTGATGTCGGAGCTGATACGCGGCGTCAAGGATCCGCGCGTGTCGGAAGCATTTATCAGCATCACGGCGGCGTCGGTCACGCCCGACTTGAAATACGCAAAGATATATTATTCGGTGCTGGGCGGCGAGCAGGACGAGGATAAGATGAAAAATATCGCGCGCGGTCTGCGCTCGGCATCGGGATATCTGCGGCGCGGGCTTTCGGAAAAGCTCGATCTGCGCATCACGCCGGAGCTGAGCTTTGTCGTCGACAAGAGCGCGGCAAACGGCGCGCATATCGCGTCGATGCTTGAGGATATCTCACGAAAGAGCGCCGCGCACAAGCCGGAAAACCCGGACGCTTGATCGGAATATAGTTGAGGATCAAAAATAATAAGGTTCGGACCGTAGAAATCATATTTTTCTTTGGAGTTCAAATGCTCACGCATTTGAACTCCAAAAATTCCCCGCCCTACGATGTTGAAATACGGAACGCAAGATTTCTTTCGGCTTCACTCCATGTTCGCACCGCACGATGTGAGCCTTCCCCAGTGGGGGAAGTGACTTGCCTCGCTTCGCGAGCCAAGTCGTCAAAAGCGGCTCGGCGAGTAAAACTCGCCGTTTTGCAAGCAAAAACGCCGTTTTTGCGGTTGGCGCGAGCCTGTGGATGAGGTGGGATATGCAGTATGTTCGCACCGTACGATGTTAGGTATTCGTTCCGACAATCCCTCAGTCGGCTGCGCCGCCAGCTCCCTTTGCACAAGGGAGCCTTGGCAAACGTCGGAATCTCACCTACAGACGTGGAGAATGCAAGATTTTATCTTACATCTGTGAACCATGTTCGCGCTCACCCTGTAGGGCGTGCTACCTCGCCTGCGGCGAACTGCTGCTCCCGCCGTTTTTTCGACTTTGCCCCATGTTCGCACCGCACGTCGTAAGCCCTCTCGTGTCTGAGAGGGTGGCGCCGGAGGCGACGGATGAGGAGGTTAAGGATTTTTGCGCGAGCAAAAATCTACCTTGTAACCGTACAGATCGCAAGATTTTCACCTTCCGGCGGGAATATGACCTAATATTGTTTGGTGCTAACAAAGATAATAGCCCACCTCATCCACCGCTGCG
>CAZPYK010000076.1:0-7948 GCA_964590755.1 uncultured Ruminococcus sp.
GCAAATATACCGGAAGATATGCATGATCGGTGCCGATATCTGCGATAAAGCTGCCGTTTCGCGCATATCCGGCGGCGGCCTGCAGCCGCGCGCCGGGAGAATGCTTTTTCATTGCTCGTGATTCAGTTCTTTGCCTTTGAGGCAAGGAATTCGTTGATCTTTTGTACGAGCGCGTCGGCATCGGTGCCGTGAACGGCACAGGCCTCCTCGATCGTCTCTCCGCGAGAGGCGGGGCACCCCAGGCAATGCATGCCGATGGCAAAGAAGAATTCGGCGGTGTCCACATCGTGATCGAGAACGTCTCCGATCACGGACTGCTTGGTAACTGTCATTTTGATATATTCCTTTCAATAATAATTAGATACATGATCTCGGATGATATTATTATACCCAATAAAGTGGGCAAAGTCAATAGCCTGCGGTGAGTTCACAAAACAAAATTTGCCGAGGAATGAGCCGGGGGTCATTTTAACGCTCGCATGGCGTTGAGTATTGCTATGACGAGAACCCCGACATCCGCAAAGACGGCAAGCCACATACCTGCCATGCCCAGCGCGACGAGCAGGAGCACCGCTGCCTTGACCGCCAGCGAAAAGATGATGTTTTCGTATGCTATCCGCATGGTTTTGCGCGATATCTCAACCGCGTCGGCAAGCTTTGAGAGCTTATCGTCCATAAGCACGATATCGGCAGCTTCTATTGCCGCGTCGCTTCCGAGTGCGCCCATGGCGATGCCTATGTCGGCACGTGAGAGCACGGGGGCATCGTTTATGCCGTCACCGCAAAAGGCGAGCGGGGAATTGGATGCATCGGCAAGCAGCTCCTCGACCGCCGCGACCTTATCGGCGGGCATGAGTTCGCTCTTGACTGCGTCTATATCAAGTGATTTTCCTATGCTTTCGGCGGCGTGAGCGCGGTCACCCGTGAGCATGACCGTTTTCTTTATGCCGAGACGGCGAAGCTTTTTCAGTGCGTCGGCGGAGTCGGGCTTGAGCTCATCCGCAATGATCATATATCCGAGATATTTATCGTTCTCGGCAACGTGTATTATCGTTCCGAGCTCATCGGGTTCCGATACGCCGAGTCCCGCGCGACGCATGAGCTTTTCGTTACCGACGAATATCCTCTTTCCGTCGATGTCGGCAGAAATACCTTCACCGGCGTATTCGGTAACGTCATCGGGGGCTTTGAGTGCTTCAACGTTCGGGCAAGCGGCGATCAGCGCGCGTGCTATGGGATGAGATGAAAAATATTCAACGCGAGCGGCAAGTGTGCAGAGTGCGTCGCCGGCGATGTCGCCGCAAGGGGATACCTTCACAACGGAGAAAGAGCCGCGGGTGAGCGTTCCGGTCTTGTCAAACACTGCGGTGTTGACACGTGAAAGCTGCTCAAGATAACCCGCGCCTTTGATGAGTATACCGTGGCGCGAGGCACTGCCGATACCTCCAAAGAAGGAGAGAGGTACCGAAACCACCAATGCGCACGGACAGGACACCACCAAAAAGCTCAGCGCTCGTTTTATCCACGCGGTGAGTGACTGCTTAAGCAACAGCGGCGGCAGAAATGCCAACAGCAGCGCGCCGATGACCACGGCGGGAGTGTAGATGCGTGCAAATCTTGTAACAAAGCTTTCGGTGCGAGATTTTTTCGCCGCGGAATTTTCGACGAGGTCGAGTATTTTGGAGACCGTGCTCTCGCCGTACGGTTGATCGGTCATTATCGTCAGCAGACCGGAAAGATCCACCGAACCGCTTAGCGCACGGTCGCCGGGGCGAAGCTCCGCCGGCAGACTCTCTCCGGTCAAAGCGGAAAGATCGACGTGCCCTTGCCCGCTTATAACGATGCCGTCAAGCGGAATGCGCTCGCCGGGCTTGACGAGGATGGTCTCGCCGACAGATACTTCATCGGGGGAGACCGTGAGTTCCTTGCCGTCGCGCAGTACGGTCGCGTGGTCGGGACGTATATCCATCAACGCGGCGATGCTCTTGCGGCTTTTTCCAACCGCTATGCTTTGAAACAGCTCGCCGATCTGATAAAACAACATTACCGCGACCGCTTCGAGATATTCATCAGTGGCGAAGGCTCCCACCGTGGCGAGAGCCATGAGAAATTTTTCATCCAGCAGTTGACCGTGTATTATGTTGAGAACGGCGCCGATGATAACGTCATATCCCACTGCAAGATATGCCGGAACGAACGATATGAGCTTGATCAATCCGTCGGTCGGCAGGACCATGGCGACGGCAAGCAGGACCGCAGACAAAAGCATGCGATAAAGCATTCTTTTTTGGCGGAGTGTCAGATCCTTGAAAACATTCATGTCGGTTTTTGTCCTGTTATATTATTGATTTGATTTACAGTTTTATTCTCATATCCGGTTCAAGCTTGCGGCAGAGCTTTACGACGTTTTTCAATACGGCGTCGAAACGGTCGTCGGCTGCCTCAAGCGTCATTTTCTGCATGATATAATTGACGGATGCGCTTTCAATGCCGTCCAGCTTGAGTATGGCCGATTCTATTTTTGCGGCGCAGGCTGCGCAATCGAGGTCTTCGAGTTGAAATGTTTTTTTCATGATGATATCTCCGTTTCATCAATTTTTTTTATATTTTTACGGTATGCTTTTCGCTCAGGTGATCGTAGCCCTGAGCCACTATGGTGTGAACGTGGTCGTCGGCAAGATGGTAGTATATCGTTTTTCCCTCGCGACGGCAAGCCACGAGGTTGTTGTCCTTTAAGACTTTCAGCTGATGCGAGATGGCGGATGAGGTCATTCCCAGTTTCTCCGAAATGTGCATCACACACATTTCATCATCGAGCAGGGCAAAAAGGATCCTCAGTCGTGTGGTATCCCCGAATATCTTGAAAAGATCCGCTAAGTCGCACAGCATCTCCTCGGATACATTGCTTTGTGCGGCATGCAGACAGTGATCGTGCAGCTCTTTGCTTTCCAGCATTGTCGTGCCTCCTTTTATAATATTTGA
This sequence comes from uncultured Ruminococcus sp., assembly GCA_964590755.1. Classification (GTDB taxonomy): domain Bacteria; phylum Bacillota; class Clostridia; order Oscillospirales; family CAG-272; genus CAG-390. Next base: position 2,983 of record CAZPYK010000076.1, read on the forward strand.
ACGGCGACTCATATGAATCAACACTCATATGAACCTGTGTTCATATGATAGCACATTCACATGTATTTGTCAATAGCTTTTTCTGAAAAAATTGAGTTTTTCGCCGGCAAAGGAGACGGATATGGGCTATCTGTTTTATACAAATTCGGGACGTGAGAATTGTTTATAAAGATTATTGACAAGGAAAAGCATTTATGATATACTGTAATTGCAGTAAATATTGCACAATGAAATCAAGGCAGTCGATGCGCAAGGTGTTAGATATGCGCATTGAGAGTTTAATATACATTCGGAACGAAACAATGGAGGTGTGTTGATATGAACAACGAAACACCGGCAGAGATTTGGAGTCGGCGCGTGTGACGCTGCCCCGAAAGCATGCGCCGACTCCTTCTCTGTCATTTGTAAGTCAAAAGCTTGAAAACACGCGAGACAGCGTCTCGAACACACAAAAAAGGAGGAAAAACCATGTTTAAACGTTCAAAACGCAGCAAAGATCGTCTTTTGACGCAAAAGCTGCTCGCTTTGCTTCTGTCAATCACCATGATCGCCGGCACGCTTATGCTTCCGGTAAGCTCGGCAGAGCTCGGCGAAACGCAGGGTGACGGCTCGGAGCCGGAGAGCCCCTTTGAATTGCCTCTGTTGCCCGGAGATCTCTCTCCCGAGGAGGCAAAAAATGCCGTGCTCGACATGAGCACCGTTCCCGATGTGATCGGCGCGGCGGACATTGCGGAGCAGAAGCATATAAAACGTCTTTACGAGCAGGAACCCGACGATTATACCATCATGTTTCAAAACCGAGATCTCAGCAAAACAACGTATATCTTTTCGGTTCCGGTCAAGAATCAATCAACAGCGGGAACCAATGAGATCATGACGGTCACGTCATCCGCAGTCGGCACCGCCATTGTTCTGAACAACGCCGCATTGACGGCGCGACTGGGAAATGCAGATGTTCCGGGCGGGCTTATGCCGTATAATATAGGCACGTGCAAGATAAAATCGGTGTCTTCCGGCGGTGTCGCTACGCAGAGCATCGGCAGCACGGCTTCCGGCATAGATGTTGTCGATCAGATCCGAGATATAGCCGCCGAGCGCAGCGCCGAACAAGACGGCATCGTTGCGTTAAGCGCCAATATCACGCTGGAAATAAGTGATACATCGGCGCTGTCCGGCGGAATAACGTATATGGTGCTCAACACCTCGGATATTGCCGGCGATTATGCCTTGAAGTTGTGCGGAACATCAAAATACCTGAAAAATACCGGCGAAAGCTCGACCAATGGCGAAAATTCGGCTAATGGTTCAAACTTGACTGTCGCCTTGGGATCAAACCTCCCTTCAAGCAGGTGGCTGATAGAAGCAAGCGGAGGAAATAAATTCTTAATTCGTTCTCAATCGGCGCAAACATCGTATATCATGGAAAGATCCGACGGTCCGAAGGTGTTGTATTATGAATACTCATTGGGACACCAATGGACGATATCTTACGAAAAAACAGTCGACGGAACCGATTTTTGGAGCATTGTGTCAACAAACGGAGAGTACCTTTCTTCGCCGAACGGTAATGTGTTGCTGTCGGAGGTCGCAGATGATGTTCCCACATCGGCTCTTTGGGGCTTGATGAATAAGATCACATGTGTTGATGTACAAAGTATATCGGTCGTCGATCATATGAATATTCTTGTCGGAGATGAACTCGATACCGGCGCTCTGGTGACCTACACACCGTCAAACGCAACATACAAGGGTGTTGTGGTGGGCAACGTCAACAGCAGCATTCTGAGCGCCACGGAGGAAAACGTGATGTATGATGTTCTTTCCGCCGGCGTTAACAAAATAAGTATCACATATGCATATGAAATGTATGACATGGAAGTCGGGCATTGCGACATTATAAGCTCGACCGCCGACCCGGATATCAAGTCGTCGTATACATACACGCTGCGCACCGACACGACCGACCCGAATGATGCGCTGCTGCTAACTTTGAATGTAAGTCAAAGCAATTTGAGTTCGACCTCGCTCTCACTCGGCGCGTTGAACGACACATGGAATTATGTTTCGCAGGCTTGTCATCACCGAGCTGTCCGATGGCGTGTACAGAATATCTGCGGCGCTCTCAACGGCACAATACGAGGCGCCGGCGTATGACGGTACCGGAACCATGTCGGGAGCTTATTATTTGGCTGACGAGGATGCCAAAAACAACACGCTGACCCTGAGCGGGCAAAGCCTTGGCCTTACATCATACAATGCAAACGATAAAAATCAGCGTTGGTATATCGTCAGAAACGGAGATGTGCTCAGCTTTATCAATGCCGCTAATTCAAAATACGCGTTGAGCTATTCGTCATCGTCGGTCTCGGTCGGCATATACTCGGCGACCTCAAGCAGCTTCAAGTGAAACACCACATATCTCGGAATAAATGTACCCGTAATAAAGCAATCGACGAATTATTACTGCGGCGTGGCTTCAACGCTTCAGGTGCTTTATGCGATCGATCCCGACGCCGTTGCGGAGCTGACAACAAGCAGCGATCTTAAGGATCAGATGAATGCGTTGGCGCCGACATTGGGAACAACGGTTGAAAATGGTGCAAGCAGATATTTGATGTTGCACAATGTGTTGAAAAAATATGGGTACAGAGTTCTATACAACAAATCCGATGAAGCTGTCAATAGTATTGATAATGGATATCCGTGCATAGCCCACATTAAGGATGCCAAGAGATTTCCGAGATACGTATCAAAGGGTTACGCCACCGGAACCGGACACTACATAACCGTAATAGGCTATGATTCCGTATCGGATATGCTTCTGTTTTCCGATTGCTCATATTTAATTAATCCCAATACCGGAAACACTAATTTCGGCATATACTTGGTTGCATGCGACGACCTTGATCAGCTGGCTCTCGAGTCAACCGACGTAATAAATGTTTATGTCGCCGCTCCTTGATTATGCGATTGACGAAAGGAAGATGAATCATGAGAAAATATAAGTTGATTGCGATTTTCATACTCGTGTCCACGCTGATAAGTTGCGTATTCGCTCCGTGTTATGCAGAAGAAATGATCGTTGAGCCTTTGACCGTGGATATGGCAAAGGAGATATATCACCGTTTTTTTAACGCACAATTCGATCTATATGATACAAACGGTTATCAAGTTCCGGCGGAATATGTGTATTTCAACTGCGATTCGCACGGCACCCCCTATGCCAACGGACAAATTTATTGTTATTTGAAAATAAAAAGTGTTACAAGTTGGTATCCTGTGTTTGAATATGTTTGGGCAGATCTCAGCGGCGCATACGAATCGGCGCGCGAGGGCTTCGAAACGTGTCTTACACCCGAGCTTGCGGAAAGAATGCTTGAAGATTTTCACGTCAGCGGCGGACCGGATGTTGAATTTTTGAGGCAAACCGATGACGGAACATGGTGCAGATTGTATTCTATCATATCTATGTCTATTCTCCCCAAACAGATCAAAGAAATTCGGAATGATGGAACTAAGGCATATGTGTATGTTCCGATTCAAGTGTATTATTACGATGAATCAGCTCCTGTTGGTATTAATTACAAAGATATTGACGGCGTAGTGGAATTCGAATACACCGAAAACGGGTGGTTGATCTCCGGCGGCACTGTGTTTGATTACATGCGCGGCTTTGCTGAGACGGCGGTCTACACCGGCGACGACAGCGCCGTGCGTGCGGTGTTCTTAGCAACCGCGGCGGTCGTGTGCGCCGTGATTCCCGCAACGGTTGCGGTAACTGTCAAACGTCGCAGACGGGAAGATTGATCGGTAATCAAACCAAATCCCCGGGCTCGTCATGAGCCCCGGGGGGGGAGTACACCGGCAGTTCCGACACATCGGACCCGCTGTACATGATAACAGTATAGGAGATGTTATGCAATGAAAAGAAAAATAACAATTAGAATGTCGTCATTACTGATCGCCGTACTTCTGATATGTACCGTTGTACCTGTTAGCATATCGGCAAAATCGGAATCCAAGCATGATTATTCCGGCCTCATATCTCGCATGGATAAATTTCTGAATTATTGCAGCGAAGAAAATCAGGCAGAGCTCTTTTATTACATATTCAAGGGAGGCAGACCCAAGCCTTATTTTGGCGATATATATGACTTTTTCAAATACTGTGACTTGATATCCATTTCCGAATCCGGAAAGTCAGAACTTCTTTTTGAGGCGATGGAAGCTACCGGGGCGCCCGATCTATATTATATTATAAAGTGGAGCGATATATCTAAGCGAGAAGTTGAGGCTGCGGTGAATAAATATTGTGATGAAGCATCTATCGGGTACGTAGATTGGATGGTCGATGCGTTATGGAGCGACGATCCGTTGGTGGTCATTGATACTCTCATGTATCCCGATTACGTAATTAATACGAATAAATATGAATCATCCGATCCAAAGGTGAGACATTATTCTGATGATAACATATTTTATTACTATACTTATATTGAATACAGTTCTCATCAGTTACTGAATACTTCCATTGAGGTATTGGATGGTTGGGGAAACTCCGATGCATATTGGCTCGATTATTACAGCTTTATTCAATACCTTAACACCGATGAGATCCAAAATGATCCGATATACGGCTATAACGCAAACACGATGACACGAGTCAACACTATCAGCAACCAAGAACTGCTTGCCGAACTCGATCGTCGTGTGGAGCTGTATGCCAACCGTGTGGCGAATGCCGAGACCGGTGACGATAGCGCCGTGCGCGCAGTGTTCTTAGCAACCGCGGCGGTAATGTGCGCTATAATTCCCGCAACGGTCGCGGTAACGGTCAAACTCCGCAGGCGTGAGGATTGAGCGATATTAAACCAAATCCCCCGGGCTCGCCATGAGCCCCGGGGGAAAAAACGGAGGTGACCGAATAACATGAAAAAAGCACTTATTATTTGTATCTCCTTAGCCT
>CAZPYK010000077.1:0-7731 GCA_964590755.1 uncultured Ruminococcus sp.
AGACCATCACCATGAGCGTTCAGAACTGGTTCTTCTGCCTCAACGGCCGTGCCACGACAGAAAATCAGTCCAAGAAGTATAACTGGGATGCCGGCTATGCCCCTGCAGAGGCAAGACTGACCATCCTCTCCGCTCTTGAAGAGCTCACCATCAAGGAGAGCCGTTCCATCATGCTCATCGCAGAGAGTGGCGGATCCTTCCTTGGCGCTAAGTTCTCTTACTTCTCCGACGAGGATCATACGTTTATGGGCTTCGGCGGCATCAGATACATTGAGGTCAACTACACCGACGAAGAGTGGACGGCTTACGTTGCCGCTAACGGAAATGACCTTTCTGCGGAGTACAAGAAGTCCGAATAATTATCGAATAAAATAATTATTTAGAATTATTTGTTCCCAAGCGGTCGGCGGTGAGATGCTTTGCTCACCGCCGACTTGCTGATTTTCAAGAAATTAACAAGTCTATAAAAACATATTGATTTCGTAAATAAATCAACAATTGCGCCGAACATTTACATTTCGGTATAATGAACCGACCGCGGTCGGCCCGTGACGGCTATTCGCTTTTTGAGCTTGCGAGCTGTCGAAAAGCCGCACCGCATTGATCTTGAAAATAATTATTAATTTATATAGTGTGACGCAAACGCGCACACGTGCTCGCCGAGGCAACGCCGAACAGCGTCGTGCTTGTCGGGCACATCGATCATCCTTGATTCGGAAAACAACAAAGCAGAGAAGAGGCTTGAAGGAAGGGCTCCTTTGAGCGACAGCCTTACGGCTTTCATGACAGTGCGCGCCGAAGCGTCGGTCATCTGTCGACGCCGACGCCCGGCTGCACTTCACTGCGAAAGGTATGGTTATTACTATGTACATGTTTAAGTATGTGACGAAGCGTATCGGCTTGATGCTGCTGACATTTTTCATCATCTTTACGATGTGCTTCGTGCTTATCAAACTGCTTCCGATCCCCACGAATGCTCTGCCCGGGCAGGACCCCGAGATCATCATGAGAACTCTTGAGGGACGCGGCTGGATCACCAACATCAAAGAGGGAGCAAACGGAGTATGGGAATACGACCGTGTGCCGATCCTGTATCAGTATTTCAATTACATCAAGCGTATCGTCACCGAGGGTGACTTCGGTATCGTCACCACCTACGGTGAGTACCTCAATATGAACATATGGGAGGTGTTCGTCACACATCTTCCCCCCACGATATTGATCAATATCTATTCCACGCTTATCGGCGTGCCGATCGGTCTCGGTCTGGGTATATTGGCTGCGCTGAAAAAGAACAAGTGGCAGGACCAGGTCATCAATATCTTCATAATGTTGCTGATATCGGTGCCGTCGATCGTTTTGGCACTTCTCATTCAGTATTTGCTTTGCTTTAAGCTCGGGTGGTTCCCGTTGACGATGTCGACCAGCAATGATTATTTCTCATGGACGGTCTTTAAATCGATGCTGCCCGCAGTGTTTGCGCTTTGCCTGGGATCGATCGCGGGATATGCCAGATATACTCGCGCCGAGCTTTCCGAGGTTCTGACGGGCGAATTCATGCTGTTGGCGAGAACCAAGGGTCTGACCAAGAGGCAGGCTATCTATCGTCATGCGTTGCGCAACTCGATGGTGGTCATATTCCCGTCCATCCTTTCGGAATTCGTGTCGGTGCTTTCGGGCTCACTTATCATCGAAAAGATGTTTGCCATCAACGGTGTTGGCGGGCTCTATCTTAACTCTATCACCTTCCAGGATTATGACTTCTTTATGCTGCTCTCCGGCTTCTACACGCTGGTCAGCTTGGCCGCCGGTATCGTTATCGATATCAGCTACGGATTCATCGATCCGAGAATCAGAATGGGGGCGAAATAAGCATGGCTGTTGCAACGAATAATTTTGAAAATATCCCTGCCGAGAAGTTCAGGTTTGCCACAAAGACAGACCTTGCGCACGACAAAAAGCTTGACACAAAGCCGGTCAGCTATTTTCAGGGTGCACTGCGCCGCTTCAGCAGGAACAAGGGAGCTGTCGTCGGCGGCATAGTGGTGCTTTGCCTGGTGCTCTTTGCGATAATAGCGCCTTTCTTCACGCCCTTTAAACCGGCATATTATGACATGATGTATTCCTATGTCACGCCAAAAAACACGCTGTTCGTTAACGCGGGCATCGATTTTTGGGACGGCTGCAAGACCAAGAATACCAATCAGCTCGGATATTTGAAGGATCTTGCCATAATCCAGGAGACCGGACGCGAGGTCATAAAGAATAACGAAATTACCGTGACCGAGGACGGCAACTATACCTATCGCTATGACACCTATTACGGCGTCGGCTTCGGTAAATACAAGATAATCTCTCAAGCGGAATACGAAAATATTCAAGCATATCAGAACGAGACCGGCATTCAGGTGCTCTACCCCATAGTTGCCATCTCGGAAAGAAACCAGATGCTTGAAAAGAACAAGTATGACGCGAACATCTATTACAAGGTCGAAAACCCCAAAGCGGCGACCATACGTCCCAAGACAGACAGCGACGGCAACATAATTCCCAACTATTGGACATATGCAGCCGGCGAGGCAACCGCAACCATGGCAGATTACAATTCTCTGCGCATCGAGGGTGAGAACGGCTTTGAGGAGAACGGCACGCAGTATTACTATGCCTACGGACGCAAGGTGGACGGCGGCATAGAGGTCAGAGCCGAATATTATGAGTATTACATCTACACTCACACTCAAATAAAGAATGACGGCATCACCGCGCCCTCCTTCCTCTTCGGTACGACCGAGACGGGCAAGGATATCTTCGCGTGTTTGGCATACGGCGCAAGATTTTCCTTTGTTTTCGCCAGCATAGTGGCTGTGGTCAACTTTATCGTCGGTGTTATCTGGGGCTCGATCGCCGGTTACTTCGGTGGAAAGATCGACCTTTTCATGGAGCGCTTTACCGAGATACTCGGTGCGGTGCCGACCATGATAGTCATAACACTGCTCAAATACCACATGGGCTCATCCAGCCAAGCGCTGGTCCTATTCATTGCGTTCTTTGCAACCGGGTGGATCGGTATGGCGGGCACGACTCGTATGCAGTTCTATCGCTTTAAAAATCAGGAATATGTTTTGGCGGCAAGAACGCTGGGCGCAAGCGACACGAGAATAATGTTCAAGCACATCTTCCCGAACGGACTCGGAACCATCGTCACCAGCATTGCGCTGGTCATACCCTCGATGATCTATTCCGAGACCAGCCTTTCCTACCTCGGCATTATCAACCTTGAGGCGGGAAACACGACCAGCGTCGGCACATTGATCGCCGCGGGACAGACTTCAATCATGGCAGGTGCCTCGTATGTTGCGTTCTTCCCGTGCATCTTCCTTGTTATGCTGATGCTCAGCTTTAACCTGTTCGGCAACGGTCTGCGCGACGCGTTCAACCCGTCGCTCAGAGGATCGGAGGATTAAGACATGAATGATATGAACAAAGAGGTCAAATTATCGGTTAATAATCTGAAGATGTCCTTCCGTACGGACGCGGGCAAGGTCCAGGCTGCGCGTGACATTTCCTTTGACCTTTACAAGGGCGAAACGCTTGCCATAGTCGGAGAATCCGGCTCGGGCAAGTCGGTCACCGCCAAGGCAATAATGGGCATCTCCGCCGTGAACGCCATTCACGAGGGCGGTGAGATACTTTATGACGGGCAGGATCTTATGCGTATCCCCGAGGAGGAGATGCACAAGCTGCGCGGAGATAAGATCGCCATGATCTTCCAGGATCCGCTTTCCTCCCTCAACCCAATCATGCGTATCGGTAAGCAGATCACCGAGGCAATGCTGCTCAAGAACAAGGCGAACCGTCGCGAGGGTCGCGAGACCTTCAACAAGTTGCTCGCATCGCTTTCCGAGCAGATGACCGAGGCGCTTGAAGCGGGTGCGAAGTGCGATATTCCCGCATCCGAGGTCGCGCATTATATCAAAACATTTGATGATTTCAACATTTGCGCCATAAAGCTGGAAAACAGCTACAACGACGCCCGCACGGCAGCCGAGGAGCTGATAGCCGTGATCGATGAGTTCCTTTTCCTCACCGAAAAGAAACAAAAGGTCGATGTTGTGAGCACGCTCGCCCTTATCGGGCGCAAGCTGAAGGATATCGACGACAAGTATTTCGTTTCCGGATACCAAGATGTCCTCGCCGGACACAAGGCTGCGCTTGCCGCGGTAACTCGCAAGGAAAAATCCGAGATCACGTTGATCGATTCCATCAAAAAAGTGGTCACGATGAACGCCAACAAGAGAGAGGCGTTCGCCGAGACCGCCGAGGTCCTCGCCGCGATCCGCAAGACCGCCGAGGAGATGCTCGCGCGTCCCAAGTACAACTTCTTCCGTATAGGCTATTATGTTTATAAGAATCCACACGAGGATCTCAGCTTGATGCCCGCCGATGAGGCAAACGAGATGGCGGTCAAGTTCCTCAACGAGGATTTTATGAATTCCTTCCTGCAGCTTGAAAAAATAGCTGTCGAGCATTCCTTCAACAACACTTTGGCGCGCAAGCAAGCGGCTGTCGATGAGTTGGAGGCGGCTGTTCGCTTCTTTGAGACGGGCAGCTTCGGCGAAAAGGAAGCCGACGAGATCTGCAAGCGCGTGAACAAGTTCGTGCGCAATGCGATCGATCCGCTTGCGGTCGTCAAGGACAGCCTTGCATACACCTTCGGCGGAGCGCTTGAGCGCGAGGTCGAAAAGTATTTCTTCTATATCAAGAACAATCCCAAGGAGAAGGAGCGCTTTGCGCGCCAGACCGCCAAGAGGGAAGCCTTGCTTGCCGCGGGCAAGACCGTCGACTGGGAGGTCATACCCATGTCGGTCATCGAACCGGAGGAGCAGATAAAGGTCATTGTCTCGGTCATCAACCGAGTCATAAGCAAGTTTAAGGCGGATATAGAGAGCGCGATCAACGTCGATCTCGATAAGCGCTGCATTGAGATCGTCGATCTTCTTAAGGAGAAGGCGTCTCAGGTCGTTTACACTCTGACAAAGCGCATTGCCAAGGAAAAGGCGATCAAGCTTATGGAGGAGGTCGGCATCCCCGAGCCAAGGATCCGTTACCGCCAGTATCCGTTCGAGTTCTCGGGTGGTATGCGTCAGAGAATAGTTATCGCCATCGCACTTTCCGCCAACCCGGATATACTGATCTGCGATGAGCCCACGACCGCGCTTGACGTTACCATTCAGGCGCAGATACTTGAGCTTATCAATCGACTCAAGCGCGAGCACAACCTTTCCATCATCTTCATCACACACGACCTCGGAGTCGTTGCGAACATGGCGGACAGGATCGCGGTCATGTACGCGGGCAAGATAGTCGAATACGGTACGGCGAACGAGGTCTTCTACAATCCGCAGCATCCCTACACATGGGCATTGCTCTCGTCAATGCCGGATCTTGATACCAACGAAAAGTTGGATGCCATTCCCGGCACGCCTCCCAACATGATCTATCCGCCCGTCGGAGATGCGTTTGCGGAGCGAAACAAGTATGCTCTTGAGATCGACTTTGAACAGCAGCCTCCGCTTTACGAGGTGAGCCCCACGCATTATGCGGCGACATGGCTGCTTCACCCGAATGCTCCCAAGGTCGAAATGCCCAAGATCATCACCGAGCGTATCAAGCATATGAAGGAAAGAGGTGGCAACAATGGAGAACAATAACGAAGTTTTGCTGAAGGTCGACCATCTGTGTCAGTATTTCCGTATGGGGCGCAAGGATCTTAAGGCTGTTGACGATGTCAGCTTCGAGATCAAAAAGGGCGAGGCGTTCGGCCTTGTCGGTGAATCCGGATGCGGAAAGACCACCACCGGGCGCTCTATCATAAAGCTTTATGATATCACCTCGGGAAACGTATATTTCAAGGGTGAGCGAGTCAGCGCGGGCACGCGCTCGTACAAGGACGCCATAGCGGCGGCTCGTGCGGATGCCGCGGCAAAGCTTAAGCAGACAAAGGATCCCGCCGAGATCGCTCTGATAAAGCAGAAACTGAACGAGACGGTTGAAACAAACAGACAGCTTATCCGCGAAGCCAAAAGCGACCTTAAGGGCGTGAACAAGCGCCACGCCGCCGAAATGATCGCGGCTCTGGACGCGGAATACGGAGAAAAGTTCGCAATGGCAGCGGGCGATCCCGCAACGCTTCAGCTCCTTAAGCGCGAATATAAGTCAAAGCATCGCGTTGCCAAAAACAGCAAGCTGATCACGCAGATTCAGATGATCTTCCAGGATCCGATCGCGTCGCTCGATCCGCGTATGACGGTTCGCGACATTATCGCCGAGGGACTTATCATCAACGGCGTGACCGACAAGGAGTATATCGATCAAAAGGTATACGAGATCCTTGAAATGGTCGGACTCGTTCGCGAGCATGCCGATCGTTATCCGCATGAGTTCTCGGGCGGTCAGCGTCAGCGTATAGGTATAGCGAGAGCCGTCATAATGCAGCCGGAAATGATAATCGCCGACGAGCCCATATCGGCGCTTGATGTGTCGATACAGGCGCAGGTCATCAATCTGCTTAACGATCTTCGTGACAGATTGGGGTTGACCATCCTCTTTATCGCGCATGACCTTTCGGTCGTCAAGTATTTCTCCGACAGGATCGGTGTTATGTATTTCGGTAAAATGGTGGAGCTTGCCGATTCCGAAGAGCTGTTTAAAAATCCGATGCATCCGTATACTCGCTCGCTTCTGTCGGCAATACCGTTGCCCGACCCGATATACGAGAAGCAGCGTACTCGTATGACATATAATCCGCTTGCCGAGCACGATTATTCTGTGGATGCACCCTCGTTCAGAGAAATAGCTCCCGGGCATTTTGTGCATTGCAACGATGCAGAGGAAGCAAAATACAAGCAGTTGCTGAAATAAGTGAACGGATGGCTTTTAAAAAGTGAAGGATGAAAAGAAAAAGCTGCTGATAAAGTATGCCGTCTGTTTCGGCGCGGCGATGCTTATCACGCTCGTTGTGTTTGCGATAAACGGTTTTTTTACCGACAGCGCGGCGGTCAATATTCAAATACTTGCCGACGGCTTTTCGGTATCCGGGCTCTTGCTGATATTGTTTGCGGGGTTGATGTTCGCCGGAGGCGAGGGTGCGTTTATCGGAATAGGCTTTGTGCTGAGAAATGTCGTGCTGGCGTTTATTCCGATGGGGCGTCGTCACCATGAGTTTTACGCTCAATATCGCGAACGCAAGCTCGAAAAGCTGAAAAAGCAGAGCGACAGCTGTTTATTTGTCACGGGTCTTTGCTTTTTGGTCATAGGTATCATATTTTTCGCGATATGGTACACAAAATATTATCAGATGCCCGGTTGATGCGGCATTATCCGAACAGCGCTCGCATCGGACTTTTGTCCGATGCGAGCGCCGATGTCATATAGATCGCATTGCCAAATATTGTGTATACCTCGGATGCCGTCGTGGTGGGCATCAACCGGTCCGTGCGCGAGCCGGATCCTTATTCATATATCAAACCTCCGGCGGACCAATGTGCATTTTGATGTTCGTTTATATATTTGCTTTCCGGCGAGAGGCTTCTGGTGTACAATTGTAAGCTTCGGTACACAAACCATTTTGTAACTTCACCTCGGAAAGGGGATTTTACTTTGGCAACTTACCATATCAAAACGGTAAGTTGCCAAAGTAAAATCCCCTTACCGTGAGGAAAAGAGGCAGTG
>CAZPYK010000078.1:0-7558 GCA_964590755.1 uncultured Ruminococcus sp.
CCTTGTTCTGTATTCGGTTGTTACTTGGGTTCGTATCTATCTTCAAAGGGAAAAAGCCGTTTTTTCATCTACGAATTTGAAACTTTGAAAAACGGCCTTTGGGCAGCAAAAAAGCCCGATAAAATCGGGCTTTTTGCCGGGTACATCTTTTTCGTACCCTTTTGATGGTGGAGATGGTGGGATTCGAACCCATGACCTCTGCGTTGCGAACGCAGCGCTCTCCCAACTGAGCTACACCCCCATATACGTCAACAACAATTATTATATCATAAAAAAGCAACTTTTGCAATACCTAATTTGAAAAAGTTGCGATTTTTTTCGCATTTTCTATCCGCGGCAGCTCAAATATCAAATTTCGGTCGCTTTAAGCATCGAAAATCGCGCAAAACGCGGGCTGTCTCATGTCAGTGAGACAGCCCGCGCCGCTCTCGTCGCCGAGAGAAAAAGCGCTCAACCCTTATTTATCGTTTCGGGGCGTCCTTCGCATAATATATCTGCTTCCATTCACCGTCTGCACGACCTCGAATCCGAGCCTTTTATACAGCGCAACGGCTTTTTCATTTTTGATAAAAACATACAGCATCACCGGTGCCGCGACCCGTGCGCAGCACCTTTCAATTATCTCGGTGCCGATACCTCTGCCTCGATATTTCGGAAGAACATACAAGTCGTCAAGCTCGTATTCTCCGTCCCGATTTTTATAAAAGTGAAAATACCCAACCTTTTCATCGCCTTCAAACACCGTGGCGTATTCGTCGATCGAGCCTTCGAACTTCGCTCTGACCCATTTCAGCACCCTGTCATAATCAATGCTCGAAATATCCTCGTATGCATCGATCAGCCCCTTGCAGAGCAGATATATCGGCTCAATGTCGCATGCGGTCGCCATTTCGTAGGTTATCATTCGTTACCACTCCTTATCGTAAAATTCAGATCAGATCGAAGGCGCGTTCAAAATATATTATGCCCATTCCCGTGGCAAAGGACAACAGATTTGCCGCCAACGCATAGCCCCAAGCACGCAAAACGCGCAACCGACGTTCGTCCACTCCCGGGCGCGTAAACGCCACCGAATATGCCGCGCCCTCAATAACAAAGACCAGCGCCTCAAGCAGGAAATACAAAATTATCATCGCAAGCCAACCGGAATTGAAATTGATGATATTCAAGCCGAGGTTCAACAGCACCTGCGTTGTAATGTTCACGGCAAGTATGACGCGCGCACGTCTGCCGGTAAGATATCCGAAGGGCAGCGCAACGAGCAGCTCGACCGCAAGAGTCAAGCAAACGCGCCCCAAAAACAACACCGTCTCAAGCAGATAATTATAATTTTTTCTTGCCGTAACGATGCCACCGTCCATCCCGACCTCATAATAGCTTGAAAACGCATACTGCTCAAGCGGCGTCTCGCTCACCGCAAAGCTGTCGCTTTCGGCAAAATATATCAGCACCTTAAAAACCGCGGGAGGGTAATATCCCCAGATATAGTTGTCCTCCGCCGAGCATTTTTTGACCTCGCCGAGGAAGAAATAACCGTCGGTGTCGGCATATTCCGACATCCTCAGGCACGCGGCGCGCAGCGACTCGTCGGATATCATATCAAGCTCGTAAAGAGCATACTCCGCGCTGTGCGGACCGTTGGAGCTGTCGCGCGACAGCAGAGTGACGTAAAATTCCCCCTCGATGCCGTCAAAGGTCACCGTGACCGATGCCTTGGGTCCGCAATCCGCGGACGCACCCGTGGCAAGCAGTGAGATAATCACAGCCGTAACGGCGATAAAAGCCAACACTTTCTTTTTCATGATAATAATCTCCTTTTTTTCTTCACTCGACCTCGGGGATCATAAGCCCGAGGTAATATTGAATGGGCGATTCGTTATATCTCGAATACACCGTCATCACGTAAAGCACACCGTCATACTCAAAGCCGGCGGTGTAGCATCTGCAATAGCTGCTCTTGAATCGCGCTACGGAAAGCACCGCCTCGTCCTCGGTGCGCCCGTCTCGGCTGTATGTCTCATAAAGAGTATCGCCCAACGCATCGAATTCGGCATCGGTATAGACGTGCTCAAGATAGCCGCCGGAATATCCCGCATCTGCCGAAAGATCGGAATATTCAACTTTCACTCCGTTGATGATGATGCTATCTCCGCTTTTTTTGTATGGATGACCGGCGCTTCCCTCTCCCTTATAGCGATCGGCGGAGGTGCCGCTCAAGACCGAATCGTTTTCAAAATACATCTCCACCGAGACCAGATCGAAAACGCCCTCGCCCTCGTACACCGCGGTATATTGCAAAGAGTTCCATTTTGCCCTGTCCTGCCTGCCGCCCTCATCAAAGAAGAGATATGCCTCGCTCGCCGCGGGAGTCGGAAGTCTGCCGACAAGCAGGTCGGCGCATTCGTCGGTCGAAATATATTCGTGGCACCCGTCCCAATAGGGATCTCCCGACTTCGCTCCTCCGAAAAAGAGGAGCGAAAGCGGGTATATTAAAAATGTAAGACACAGACACGCCGCTATCGGCGCCGCTATCCTTGCCGCTCGCCACAGGCGGCGCTTTTTTATAGCACCCGGACGCATTGCGGCGTTATATTCGTCAATAAAGCGGTCGGATATTCCGCCCATGGCATACAAAAGCTTTTCGTTCGACATTTGTTTTCCCTCTCCTTTCCGATCTTTCACAGCTCGATACCCGCGCGCTCAAGCTCGCGCCGCAAGCCGAGCCTCGCGCGGTGAAGCGCACTTCTTGCCGCCGCCTCGCCCATGCCGAGCTTTTTTGCCAGCGTCTTTATCTCGGCACCCTCGAAATAACGTCCGACAAAAAGAAGACGAACATTTTTCGGCTGACGCTCAAGCCAGCGATCGATGACCGCCGAAATCTCGCCCTCGCTCATCTCATTGCAGGGGTCGGCAATGCCGCCGCAGCATTCTTCAAGCTCGGAAAGCAACAGCACCCGTTCGCCCCCGCCCCGCTTTTGCCTGTCGCCGTCGCGGCGGCGATTCAGGGCGAGATTGCGCGTGATGCGGCATATGTATGCCGAAAGCGAGCGCGGCCTTTGCGGAGGTATCGAACGCCAAACGGCAAGCAGCGCGTCGTTGAAGCACTCCTCCGCGTCCTCCGCCGAGCCGGTGATCGATGCCGCTATGCGTCGACAAAGCGCACCGTAGAGCCGCGCGGCGGCGTCAAGACCGTCCTCACGGCGCGCGTATATCAGCGCGACGATAGCATCGTCCGACTTGCCGGCATATTCGTCGTTCATGGGTCGTTCATCTCCTTTCATAGGTAATAATGCGGCTCGGCGCATAATGTTCGCACCGCGCATCGGTAGCCTTCCCCGGTGGGGGAAGGAATGTCAAGAGTCGAATATTTCCCTACAGATGAGAAAAGCAAGCTCTTGTAAGTTGGGCTGTCTTTCGTTATCCGCACGGATATGCGACATGTTAGCACCTCTCCCGTAGGGGCGAACTGCGTTCGCCCGCAATGAAAAACTCTTGGCGGGCGACCACAGGTCGCCCCTACGGTGTAGCCGGAAAGAAATGCGATTATTTGGTGGCTGTGCAGGATGTTCGCGCCGCGCATCGGCAGCCTTCCCCGGTGGGGAAGTGACTTGCCTCGCTTCGCGAGTCAAGTCGTCAAAAGCGGCTCGGCGAGTGAAACTCGCCGGTTTTGCGGTTGGTGCGAACCTACGGATGAGGTGGGCTACGAACTATGTTCGCACCGTACTTCGTAAGCCTTCCCCAGTGGGGGAAGGTGGCACGGCGTAAGCCGTGACGGATGAGGTGGGCTGTGCAGTATGTTTGCACCGCGCGTTGTTAGGTATTCATTTTGACAATCCCTCAGTTGGGTGCGAACATGGTCTGACAAGACGAATAATGTGCGGACCGTAGAGGACGCCGGTTCCTACAATGTAGCCGAAAAAATGCAAAATTTTTGTCTTGCGGCGGGAATATAACCTAATATTGTTTGGCGCTAACACACTGCACAGCCCACCTCATCCACCGCTGCGCGGTCCCCCTTCCCCCACTGGGGAAGGCTTGGCAAGAGTTGCGACGTCACCTACAGACGTGGAGATCGCAAGATTTTTGTCTTGCGGCTGTATACAATGTTAGCACCGATCCTGTGGGCGCGCCGCCCGACATCTAAAAAGACACCGTTTGGGGTCAATGCGTTTCGCGTCGAAAGAAAAAAATCGAAAAAAATCCGCGCTGTAACACACTTCAAGCTTATTATATAATATAAAAGGTGAAAAATCAATTTATTTTTTTCGCAAAATGTGATATAATAGGTTCGGAATGAGATTTACCACAGACCTTACCGTTCCGTTTCCTCACCCGGACTGCAGACAAAAGACATGCAAAATGTAAAAATGCCTAAAGTCCTCAGCCACTTTTCTCTTTGACACCAAAGGCGCAAAGAGAAAAGTTAGCAAAAGAGAAACGCCATAGGTTTTTCGCGCTCTGCGGAGCGCGACGAGGGCTGCGCGCCCTCGACCGCTGGGGCTGTCTCGCTGACGCGAGCCAAGCCCCTAAAATCGAACTCGACGAATGAAATTCGTCGTTTTGACGCCAAATAACATGAAATTTTGCAACATGAAGCGTCAAAAACGTTCGATTTTTCGAAAATGACGGTATCCCGACCGTCATTTTCGACCGGGCTGCCACCCGGGCGAAAACTTTCGGCGATTTGGAGAGACCGTTTGTTTGGTCTGCAACCTGCGATTATATAATCTAATCAACGAAAAAACGTCATGGAGATCAATATGAATTCTGAAAAGGACACCGCTCGCGCCGAGCTTGAACGCTTGCGCCGCGAGCTGACATACCATTCAAAGAGATATTACGAGGACGACGCGCCCGAAATATCCGATTACGACTACGACATGCTTTATCGCCGACTGCTGGAGCTGGAGGAGGCACACCCGGAATTTTTCGATCCCGCGTCTCCGTCTCAACGCGTCGGAGGCGCGCCGCTTGAAAAATTCGAGAAAGCCGAGCATCGCGTGCCGCTGAACTCGCTTTCGGACGTCTTCTCGTTTGACGAGCTGCGCGCATATCTCGACTCCGCCGAGCCCGCCGTTCGCGCGGCGGAGATCGAACCCGTCTGGTCGGTAGAGCCCAAGATCGACGGACTTTCGGTGGCGCTGACCTACGAAAACGGAACGCTTGTGCGCGGAGCGACACGCGGCGACGGCAACGTGGGCGAAAACGTAACGCAAAATATCAAAACGATAAGATCGATACCTCTTACTCTGCCCGAGCCGCTGAGTATCACGGTGCGCGGCGAGGTGTATATGCCGCGCCGTGTCTTTGAGGCACTCAACGCGCAACGCGAAGCGGAGGGCAAGCCCCTGCTGGCAAATCCGCGCAACGCCGCCGCGGGATCCTTGCGCCAGCTCGATCCGCGCGTGGCTGCAAGTCGAAAGCTCGATATATTCATTTTTAATCTTCAAGAGGGAGCGCTGTGGCAGGACGGAAGAAGCGCCGAGACGCACAACGAATCTCTCTTGCGCCTGTCCGAGCTCGGCTTTTCGGTGATCGGCGAACGCAGGCTCGCCGCCTCTCGGGATGAAATTTTCGACCACATAAACACGCTCGGCAGCATGCGCGACGACCTGAAATACGACACAGACGGCGTGGTCATAAAGCTTGACCCCTTCGCGGGCAGACGCCTGCTCGGCGAGGGGACAAAGACTCCGCGCTGGGCGGTGGCATATAAATTTCCGCCCGAGGTCAAGCACACGCGCCTTGTCGATATCACCGTCGCCGTGGGACGCACCGGAGTGCTGACCCCCACCGCCCTGCTTGAACCGGTAAGACTTGCGGGCACGAGCGTCAGCCGCGCGACACTGCACAACCTCGACTTCATCCGCGAGCGCGGAATAATGATAGGCGACACGGTTGCGGTGCGCAAGGCGGGAGATATAATTCCCGAGATCATCGAGGCGTTTCCCGCGCTAAGAAACGGAAGCGAGCGCGAATTCGCGATGCCCGAGCGCTGCCCCTCCTGCGGTGAACCGATAGAGCGCGATATGTCGGGCGGGGTCGAGGGCGCGGCATATCGCTGCACCAACGCCGCCTGCCCCGCTCAGCTTTCGCGCAGCATTGAGCACTTCGCATCAAAGGGCGCAATGAACATCGAAGGTCTCGGACCGCAGATCGTCGAAGCGCTTATCTCGGCGGGACTCGTGAAGAACGCGGCGGACCTTTACGAGCTGCGTGCGGAAGAGATAGCAAGGCTTGATCGCATGGGCGAGCTGTCGGCAAAAAATCTGGTCAAAGCCATCGACCGCTCGCGCTCGGCGGGACTTGAACGCCTGATCTACGCGCTTGGCATACGCAACATCGGGGAGGTCGCCGCCGCCGCAATGGCGGCGCGCTTCGGCACTCTTGAGAGATGTCTTTGCGCCACATATGACGAGCTGTGCGAGATAGACGACTTCGGAAGCGTGAGCGCCGAATGCGTGCTGAATTTCTTCTCGCATCCGCAAAATCTTGAGCTCTGCCGTCGCCTTATCGACTCGGGACTGCTGACCGAATCGACAGCAAAAAAAGCCGACGATTCTCTTGCCGGCTTGACCTTCGTGCTGACGGGAACTCTGCCGACGATGACGCGCTCGGAAGCCTCCGAGCTTATAAAGCTGCATGGCGGAAAGGTCGCCGGATCGGTATCCAAAAAGACCTCATATGTTGTCGCCGGCGAGGACGCCGGTTCGAAGCTTACCAAGGCTCGTGAGCTCGGCGTCAACGTGATCGACGAGGCGGAGCTTGTCCGTATGACCTCAAATTAAAAATAATAAAGAACGGCATTACGAATTACCCGTCGATATGTATCGGAGCCCCCTCCGATCCATATCGACGGGTAATTTTTTGTCGGTAAATTTTATTTACGTTTTTTCGCTGTTCGGAGCGGTAAAAATGCCTTTTTCGACCGCTTGCCCCAATATTCGATAATCATCGACGCTATATTCGGTATCAGATTAGATAATGTTCTTATTCGTTAGACGCACTTCAAATATAAAAGGGGTGTTTCGTCTAATTCATTACCGATTTTTTCCCGATCACGAGTTGAGCAGACCGTAAAATTGTAAAATTCCGTTATATATCGCTTCGGCAAACAGCTCGGGCTCTTCGCTCAACAGCCTCGCGTCATTCGGATTCGTAATGAATCCCAGCTCCAAAAGCACCGCGGGCATGCGCGTCTTTCTCAGCACGTAAAGCCCCGAGCGCGTTATTATTCCGCGGTCGCGCAGCCCCGTCAGCCGAGTTATCCGTTCGAGTATATACCCGCCGAGCCGCGATGCGGCGGATGGCTGAGCATAGACCAGCGCCTCGCTGCCGGTCGCGCTCGCCTCGGATGAGGCGTTCGTGTGCAGACTTATAAAGATGTCGGCTCCCCATGAATTCGCATCCGTCACTCTTGCCGCAAGACTCCCCAGGTTACTGCCGCCCAGCTGAGTCGACGCATCGGGTCGGGATAATCTGACTTCAAAATTATTATTTGAACGCAAAAGACTTGCAACTTCGCGTCCGATGGTGTATACTATATCTTGTTCCCGCA
>CAZPYK010000079.1:0-6937 GCA_964590755.1 uncultured Ruminococcus sp.
AGGGCTGAACGCCCGAAAAGCATATTTTTTGATCGTTTATCATAACGTCTTACCTGTCCTTTAAAGTTTTTTGTCGTCTGTCAGCTCAAGCCGATCGCCCGAGCCGCCTCCCCCAGCCTGCGGCAGCCCTCGACGATCTCGTCGTCGGACGGCGTCGAATAATTCAAGCGGAAGGAGAGCGTCCGCCCCTCGGGGTCGCAAAGAAAGGCACTGCCCGGAACCACCGCAACGCCGCGGCTCAGCGCCTCGGAAACAAAGCGGTCAAGCTCCGCTCCCTCGGGCAATGTGCAGAGCACGAACAGCCCGCCCTCCGGCCGCGTAAAAGCGATCGACGGCGGCAGCTCACGTTCAAGCGCGGAGAGCATCAGCTCGCACTTGTGCCGATATATCTCGCGTATATCGCGTATATGCGCGTCGATGTCGCATTCGGTCATATATCGATGGCAAAGCATTTGAAAGTGGATATTGGTGTGCACATCCTCAACCTGCTTCGCCACGACCATCTTCTGCAGGATAGGCACGGGGGCGCAAACATATCCCACGCGCATACCCGCGGAAAGGATCTTTGAAAAGGATGAGCAATATATCACCGCGCCCTCGCGGTCAATGCTCTTTATCGTCGGAATATCCTCACCCGCAAAGCGCAGCTCGCCGTACGGATCGTCCTCAAGTATCGGCACACCGAGCTTTAGCGCCAGCTCGTATATCTCGCGCCGCTTTTTTTGCGAGGTCGTGATCCCCGCGGGATTTTGAAAATTCGGAATGAGGTATATCAGCCGCGCGCGCTTTTCACTCTCAAGCACTCGCCCGAGAGCGGCAACGTCGATGCCGTCCGCCTCAAGCGGCACGCCTATCGTGCGCGCGCCGTTCGAACGAAAGGCGTTCAGCGCACCGATAAAGGAGGGCTCCTCGCATATCACCGCGTCCCCCTCGTTGCAAAGCACCTTGGCGGCAAGCTCTATTCCCTGATTTCCGCCCGAGGTCACAAGTATATCGTCGCTCGGCGCACCGATACCGCGCCGCGAAAGCCGCTCGCGCAATGCGTCGCACAGCGGCGGATATCCCTCGGTGCGGCTGTATTGCAGCGCCTCGATCGGAGTGCGCTCCAAAATGTCTGCCGAAAGACGGCGAATGTCATCTATGGGAAAGGATTCCGCCGCGGGATTGCCGGCGGCAAAGGAGATCACATTCGGGTCGGAAAGAGATTTGAATATCTCGCGAATCGCCGACGGCTTCAGCGCCGCCAGCTTATTTGAAAATTTGTATTCCATGCACAGCCTTCGGAAAATATTTTTATACATTATAATGATACATCATTTTCGCGGGATTGTCAACAGGCGGGGGTATATAGTTTTGTAAAATTTCATAGCAATGTTTCCCCCGCCATGAGTTCAAATGCTCACGCATTTGAACTCCAAAGGAAAGCATGAGTTTTGTAAAATTTTAAAATGGGTCTTCCCCCGCCGCGAGTTCAAAGGCTCGGATTTTAGATAGATAAATTTTTTCGTACCGGTTTCCTCGCCATAAATTCAAACGCGTACGCGTTTGAATTTCAAAGAAAGACAATATATCGGTGGGGTATATAGTTTTGTAAAAATTTATGGTTGGCTTTCCCCCGCCACGAGTTCAAATGCTCCGCCGCCGATCGTCGCATTGTTTTACGTCGACGCACCATGTTCGCACCGCACCCGGTAGGGGCGACCTGTGGTCGCCCGCGACACCGTTTCTCGACGGGCGAACGCAGTTCGCCCCTACGGTGTAGCCGTACAGATCGCAATATTTCCATCTTCCGGCGGGAGCAAGCCCACGCCCTACGGAGTAAACGTATATTATGTTCGCACCGCACTTCGTATGCCTTCCCCAGTGGGGGAAGTGACTTGCCTCGCTTCGCGAGTCAAGTCGTCAAAAGCGGCTCGGCGAGTGAAACTCGCCGTTTTGCAAGCAAAAACGCCGTTTTTGCGGTTGGCGCGAGCCTGCGGATGAGGTGGGCTGTGCAGTGTGTTTGCGCCGTACGATGTTAGGTATTCATTCCGGCGCACCATGTTTGCACCGCACCCGGTAGGGTCGCCCCTACGGAAAAGGTGCAAACATGATGCGCAGATATAAAACGGCGGGAGCCGAGCCCCCGCCATACAATGTAGACGTATAGATATCAAAATTTGATAATTGATAATGTTCCGTGCTATCTAAACGGCTATGGCAGATATGATATCGAAGTTCTTCACCATCGGGGTATAAACATCAGATATCGCAAAAACGCCACCCGAGTTTAAAAGAATCAATCGGTGTCGGAATACGCCGCGTTTACCTTTTGCATGAGGGTGGTGAGCTGTCTGGTATATGCAGACTTACGCGCCGCCCACGTGGTGCGATTTGTCATGGCGTTGCGGTAGAGGGTCTGGGTCATGTCGCCCAGCGTGATACCGTAAATGCGTCCGAGATCGAATGTTATACCGTTGCGTATCATGTCATACATCTTTGCGGTCTCGCTGTCCTTGGCAAAGCGTATCTTCATCGTGACCTCGAATATCGCGGGGGTGGTGTACTCATAGCCGTAGTACGCCCACGCCTCAAGCACTGCGGAGGCAAGGTCGGGGACCTGCGAATCACTCACTATCGCATAGAGGGTGAAAGGGTTGCCGGCACAGGTGTAATATTCCTCTTGATCCGAGCTCCACTTGGGAGAGGGCGCCACGCCGTAATCCACATCGCTGTCAGCAAAGGACTTGATCGACGCAACGGCGCGGTCGATGTAAAAGAGCGACCTGCCCTCGGCGAATATGCTTGCTCCGCCCTTCCAATAGCCGTCGTTGTCGTCATAGCAAAGCTTCATCAGCTTGTCGAGCAGAGACTGCGCCTTTTCGCTGAAATATGTATCCGACGCGATCATCAAGCCCGCGGCATCACGGTCGGCGGTACGCAGGTCGGCGCTGTAGAAGAGCGCATCGATCGAAAGCTCCGGCAAGACCAGACCGTATCGGTCGCCGCTTGATTTGGTCTGATCGGCATCCAGATCGCGATAATAATCGGTGGTCATTGCGATCATGTTGTCGATAGTCCACTCGTTGGAATTGATCATGTCGTAAGGCGAGCGCAGCTCGGTGCGCTCGGCGAGCAGATCTTTGTTAAAGAAGAAGGTGTACATCATGTAGAGCAGGTTGGTGGATATGTCACCCGAAACGAAATAAAGCTTGTCGTTGATGGTGGCCTCCTCGGTCAACAGCGATGCCCACCAGGGCTTTTCAAGGTTGATGTACTCGGCCTTGGAGATATCGTAGCAATAGTGATTCAGCGCGGCATTGGCAACCGTCTGACTGTAGCCCGCAATTATGTCGAAGGCGTGGTCGCCCGAGGATATCCCGGTACCGATATAGCTGACGAAGCTCTTGAGATTGCCGGCGTTGCCCTTTTGTCCGATGAAGTCAAGCTTGACCTTCATTTCGTCCTCAAGGGCGATGTTGCGCTTTTTGATGTTTGATTGAATGGCGTCAAGCTCGGCGTCGGAATCCTCAATGAAGAATTCCAAATTTTCGACGTCGGACCAATAGAGAACTCCCATAGTTGCGCCGCCGCAATCGACACCCTCGGGTATCTCAAGCTTTTCGGCGGTATCCTCGGGAGCTTCGGTGACATCAACGACCGCCGGTGCGGTGGTGGTGTCATCGGTAAGTTCGGTGGGTTGATCTGAACACGCGGCAAAAGAGATCGTAAGTAGCACCGCGATGATGAGCATGGCTGTGAGTCTTGTGAATTTTGTCATGTGTAATATCCCCTTCGATTTTTTATACAGCAAGCTGTACAAAAACATTATAACACATTTTATTTTATATGTAAATACGTTTGGTTAAAAAAATCAATGTTTTTGCTCGCCTTCGCCATCCTCACCTATGACTATGATTGCGGCGGAAGCATCATCGCGGCTTCCGGCGATACGCGCCATTCTGAGCGCGCGTCGCGCGACATCCTCCGGCATGCGCGGATCGGCTGCCGCAAGCAGATCAAGTAGCCATGCACATCCGCCGTCGGCACTTTCGTCGGCACCGGAGATCACCCCATCGGAGACCATAAGTATCATGTCTCCCGGCTCGACTGCCAGCTCGGTCCTGCCCGCATCAAGCTCGCCGATGATGCCGAGCGGCACGCTTTCCGAAGCAAGGGAATATATCTTATCGCCGCGCCGCAGATAGGTGGGCGCCGCACCGCCCTTATAAAGGCACGCCTTGCCGGTGAGCAGATCCACTTCAAGCAGATCGACACCGACCGTGCACTCCTCCCCGCCCTTTCTGCGGATAATACCGTTAAGAAGGCGTAAAGAGACCTCAACACCGTTCCCCGCCGCAAGCATGCGTTTTAAAAATACCGAACAGACGCCTGCGGTGAAAGCCGCCTCATCCCCTCTGCCCATTCCGTCGCAAAGAATGACATAAAAAAGCTCGTTTCGATTTTCGAGCCGCGAAACGGTGTCTCCGCACACGCCGCCGTCGGGAGCTCCGCGCGCCGCGCCGAAGGAGATACCGATGCGGCGCCGCGCCGACAGGGTAAGCGTCCCCGCCGAGACATCATCCTCGGTCACAAATGCGGGAGCGGTCAGCGGAGCGCCCGCACAACGTTCAATCACTCGGCGCAGTTCCCGTATGCGGAGCCGACAGTGGGAAAGATCGGCTCCGCGCAGCTCTATGCGCAGTCGCCGCTCACCGTATACAGTGACGCTCTCGCACCTAACGCCGACCGCCTCAAGCTCCCCCTTCAGCTTTTCGGACAGCGCAGCATCCGGCGTGTGCTCGCGGCGGTTCAACTCCGCCGCATCGGAAAGTATCGTCGAAACGGCGCGATAATCGCAGGCAAATCCGGAAAGACGATCGTCGGACAGCGTCTGCCTCAGCTCGGCGGATGCAAGCGTACGCATGCGCTCGGAAAGTTCCGAAAGCCGCCCGCAACGCGCCGATATGCTGCCGACGGTCTTCCTTTTCTCCCCCTCGCGTCCGAAAGCATCCTCGGCAAGCGCGCAAAAGCTCTTCAAGGTGGAATCGTATTCAAGCTCCCAACAGCGTTGCCTGTCGCGGCAACCGACGCAAAATTCATCGCTCACCGCATCGGCAATACGACGCAGTTTCGGTTCGCTCGGACGACGCCTCATGTCTGCAAGCTCGAAAAATGCCGCCGCCAGCTCGCCGAAGGCGTCGGAAAGCTCACTCATTCGCTCACGCGCGTCGATGAGCGCACGATCGGCATCGGCGCGCGGCAGTTCCGCACTCTCGGCGTGCCGCGGCCTTTCGGCAAGCAGGGCATCAAGCGCACAAAAAACAGTCATTCCGGTCAAGGCGGCGGGCAGTACGACAAGAACACCGTCGAAGCCGTCGATGGCGAGCCCCGAGAGGGATATCACCAGCGCGCCCAACGCCGCGCCGCCGGGAGACGAGGCGCGAAGCATCGTCCAAGCCGCGACGGACGCGACCGAGTATGCTATCGCCCAAAGCGGGCCCAGCGCCGCACCGCAGGACAATCCGATCAGCGCCGCGGCAAGCGGCGAACGCCTCCGCGCAAAAAACAGCCCCGCGAGCATGGCAAGCGCATGCGCCGGAGAGATCCCCGCAAGCGCGTCCTCGCGCAGTGAAAGGACCGCGCAAAAGCCGAGCGCGGCATAGGAAAGCTCCCGCGCGAGCTCCTCGGAACGCAAAAGCGCTTTGATACCGCGGCGAGGTCGCCTTACCTCGGTATCGGCGCGCAGTCGCCGCGTATCGATATGTAAGCCTCCGCGCAGAGTGGCGCTTCCCCCGCGGCGCAGTGCGGGCTCAAAAAGATACACGGCTATCGGGGAAAGTATCATGGATATTATCGCGCCGCGCAGATCGTAATAATAAAATCCGCCATCTATCAGCCGCCACAACCCCGCCGCAAATGCGGCGACCGATGCCGTTGCCATGCGCAGAAAGAGGTTCTCGCCGAAGGCATCGGCGATAAAACGCTCGCCCGGGCGCGGCGGATCGACCGTTGCCCGCACGGCAAGACGCAGCGCGGGGGTGAGGAGCGAAATGCAGATAAGCATTATTCTTTCGTCGGCAGGTGCTGTCAGCGCCGAAAGGATAAGTCCCGCCGTCGCGAAAGGAACGCCGCGCGTCGCGGCGCACAGCAGTGCCGTTCCGAAGGGACGCACACCGAATATGACCGCTCGTCCCAGCAAAAATTCCGCGGCGGCGATCGCCGCGTTTTGCGGAAGTGCCGCCGCAAGCCCCGCGGCAAGCCTTCCCGCGCGAAGTACGGCCCTTTCGATAAACCCCTTGACGGCTTGCGTGCGTGAGCGCGCACCTGTTTTTTCTTGAAGCTTTCCGTTCATTTTGCTTTTTTCCTTATTTTTGATCGTATTGTTGACGGCATGTGCCGCTATATGGTTAATTATAAAGCAAACATGAGGAAAAATATGTCAAAATGCGTCCGGAAAAACATAAAAATCAGGCACGTACCGTCGAGAACGCCGGTCCGTGCCTTATAGGTGCGAGCATGGAGTGTCGGAACGAGTACCTAACATCGTGCGGTGCGAACACACTGCGTAGCCCACCTCATCCTTAGGTTCACACCAACCGCAAAAACGGCGTTTTTGCTTGCAAAACGGCGAGTCTCACTCGCCGAGCCGCTTTTGACGACTTGACTCGCGAAGCGAGGCAAGTCACTTCCCCCACTGGGGAAGGCTTACGAAGTGCGGTGCGAACATGGGGCGGAGACAAAAAACGGCGGGAGCAAGCCCCCGCCCTACCGGTAGAGGTGCAAACAATGTGCGAAGCCGAAAGAAATCTTGCATTCTGTATCTTAACCCCGTAGGGCGTGCTACCTCGCCTGCGGCGAGCTGCTGCTCCCGCCGGAAAGATGGAAATCTTGCGATCTATACGTCAACATCGTAGGGGCGAACTGCGTTCGCCCGTCAAAAGTCGGTGTTGCGGGC
>CAZPYK010000080.1:0-6802 GCA_964590755.1 uncultured Ruminococcus sp.
GTTCTACACGGGGACATACCGCTATAACTACTATGATATGTCCAAGCGTGGCAGTAGGCAAGACATCAAACCAGAAGACGAGTGGGTACTGGTCGTAGACCACCACCCAGCTATTGTCGATGCGGAACGCTGGCAGAAGGTCGGAGCCTTGCTGGAGCGTAACCGCCGAGGTTGGCTCTATCAAGGAAAGACTTACACCAGAAAGAATGTACACGTCTTTGCTGGACTGCTTACCTGCGGAGTCTGCGGCGGTACGATGAGTGCCACGAGCAACTGCCGAACTCACAAGGACGGCTACCGCCCGTCGAACTACGCTTGTATGAACCATCGCAAGAATAACGAGTGTACCAACAAGTACATTTCCGATACGAAGATAGGACCGTTCGTGCTGAACTATCTCGCCAACCTCATCAGAGCAAAAGAGAGCTTTGGCAAAACGACCTCGCCTGAAACGCTCCAGAAGAAGCTCCTGCGAGGAGAGATGTTCAAAGATGTCCTCTGCATCAAAGAACACGGATTGATGGAACTCCACGCTCTATACAAGTCCCAGCTCTCAGGCATCAAGTATACGCCGCCTACCACTGCGGAGGAGGGCGATACGCAAGCGTCGGAACGAGATATACTCCTTACTGAGAGACGGCGGTTGGAACGGGCGTTATCCCGCTTAAAATCGCTGTACCTTTATTCCGAGGAGGATATGTCCGAAAGAGATTATGTCATCGAAAAGAACAACCTCACGGAGTCTCTGGAAAAGGTTAACGCCAGACTGGACGAGCTGGAGAAAGGACTCACTTCGCAATTCTCAATCAGCGACGAGGAACTGATTGCAAAGGCAAGCTACTTCATTATGAGCCAGAAGCTCCTCGACAGACGGTTCGTCGATTACAAGCGTCTTTTGAAGGAGACTGACCCGAAAATACTGAAGGATTTTATAAACTCGGTAAGCTCCAACTTTTGTATAAAAAACGGGCGAATTGAGTCCATCACCTTCAAAAATGGCATAATTCACGAATTTGTCTACAAGGACGAATAACAGCAAAAAGCCCAGAAACCGCTTGATTTCTGGGCTTTTCCTATGCTATTTTGGTCTTGAAAAATACTGCTATCGGATAAACATAGCATCGCCGAAGCTGAAGAATCTATACCGTTCCTTAACGGCGAGTTTATACGCCTCAAGCATCCTCTCTCTGTTGTAAAATGCGCTCACAAGCATCAGCAATGTGCTTTCGGGCAAATGAAAATTGGTGATAAGCGCATCCACCATTTTAAACTTATACCCGGGATAGATAAATATGCCGGTATCTGCGCTCATGGCGTGCAGCACTCCGCTGTCATCGGACGCACTCTCAAGCGTTCGACATGATGTGGTTCCCACGGCGATTATTCTCCCGCCCGCGGCGCGGCGTTCGTTTATAATTCTTGCCGCCTCTTCGCTCACACTGAAATATTCCGTGTGCATTACATGCTCGGATATCTTATCAGCCTTCACGGGTCTGAAGGTCCCAAGCCCCACGTGAAGCATCACGGGAACCACCGGTATGCCCATTGCTTTGATCTTGTCCAGCAATTCATTTGTAAAATGCAATCCCGCCGTTGGAGCCGCCGCCGAGCCCTCCTCGCGTGAATAGACCGTTTGATATCGCTCGGGATCCTCAAGGCGTTCCTTGATATATGGCGGAAGCGGCATAAGACCTATTTCGTGAAGCAAAACATATGCGTTTTGATATTTTGCATGGTCGTAATCAAAGCGCACGAGTCTGTTCCCCTCCTCGACTATATCCGTGACCTCGGCTGTAAGCTTTCCGTCACCGAAAACAAGGCGTGAGCCTATCTTGGCGCGCTTGCCGGGCCTTACCAATGTCTCCCAAACGTCGTTGCCGTGCTGACGCAGCAGCAAAAGCTCGATAGCCGCCTCAGGTCTGCCCTCGGCGTGACCGTACAACCGCGCCGGAATGACGCGCGAATCGTTTATTACCAGCGTATCGGTTGGCAGCAGATAGTCGGTTATGTCGTAAAAATGCCTATGCTCGATATCTCCCGACGCACGATCGATAACCATAAGCCTTGAAGCATCGCGCACCTTTTCGGGATGCTGGGCTATAAGCTCCTCCGGAAGCTCATAAAAAAAATCGTGTGTGGACAGTTCGGTCTCGCTCTTTTTATTTATTATGATCTCACTCATTTTTAACGAATCATGCCTTTCTTGGTGTCATTCATATTTATTTTCATGCCGCCATAGCGACGGCATAAATCAAATAACATTTCTGCGTGAAACAGATGATCTTTAGATTTTTGAAATCATTGAACTTTCACGCTATTATAGCATATTATATACTAAAAGACGATCTTTTTCAACCCATTTAAATGAACATAGGAGCATAATAATTTAAAAATGAGCAGATATACCGTATTTACAGGGGTCGGAACCGCACTCATCACTCCGTTTGATGCCTCCGGCAACATAGATCTCGACACGCTTGGCAGACTTATAGACCGCCAAATAAAGGGCGGTGCGGATGCCATTGTCATGACCGGAACGACCGGGGAATCCCCCACCCTTACCGGTTCGGAAAAAAGAGAGCTATGGCGCTTTGCGCGCGAAAGGATCGACGCATCAGAGCGTCGAGTGCCGCTAATTGCGGGCAGCGGCAGCAACGACACGGCGGTCGCCGCCGAGCTGTCACACTGCGCCGAGCTTGACGGCGCCGACGCACTGCTCGTCGTCACTCCGTACTACAACAAGAGCTCGCCGCGAGGCATCGTCGAGCATTACAAAGCGATATCGCGTTCGGTGTCTCTGCCCATCATAGCCTATACCGTTCCCTCCAGGACGGGTGTCGGCATTCCGCTCGACGTATGGTTAGAGCTGGCAGCGATACCCAATCTTGTAGGCGTAAAGGACGCCACCGGAGACATACACCACACATCCGCGCTCTGCGCCGCGCTCGGAGCGCCGGAGCATCCGAATGCACTTGCGGTCTATTCCGGAGATGACGAAAGCATCCTTCCGGTGCTGGCGTTGGGAGGCTGCGGAGTGATATCGGTCGTCTCGAATCTCATCCCCGAAGAAATGCACGAGATGTGCCGATGCTTTGCCGACGGCGCGAATGACGCGGCGCTTGACATTTGGAGACGCACATACAGCTTGATACGCGCCCTTTCATGTGATGTGAATCCCATACCGATAAAGGCGGCATTGTCCGAGTTGGGGCTGTGCCTTCCTTATCTGCGGCTACCGCTTGTTCCCCTCGATCCGCACAAACGCGAAATACTGTCTGCACATCTCAACAAGCCGAGCTTTGATATGCCTTTGCGCCCAACGCAGCCGTGATCGCGGCAATCCTTCCATAATTAGACGCCGCAGCTCACGCGCTCATAAAACAGACGATATGCCGCATCGATCGGATATCGTCTGTTTTGCGTTTTTCAATCCCCAAAAAAATTGTTGACAAGAAAAACATTTTATGATATACTGTAATTGCAGTAAATATTGCACAATGAAATCAAGGCATTCGATGCGCGAGGTGTTGCATCTGCGCATTGAGAGTTTAATATACATTCGGAACGAAACAATGGAGGTAGCGTGAAAGTTCAATGTTTCAAAAATCGAAAGCTCACCTGTTTCACGCAGAAATTCACCTTAAAAATGGGACCCTACCCCATTTTTGTCGCAAGCGACACAGGTGAATTTCATAAAAATATTTGATTTGTGCCGCCTCGTGGCGGCGGAATGGAGGTCGATATGAACAACGAAACACCGGCAGAGGCGCGGAGTCGGCGCGTGTGACGCCGCCCCGAAAGCATGCGCCGACTCCTTCTCTGTCATTTGAAAGTCAACTTGAAAACATCGGGCTGTCGCATTAAGACAGCCCCGCACAAAGAAGGGAGTGAAACCATGTTTAAACGTTCAAAACGCAGCAAAGATCGTCTTTTGACGCAAAAGCTGCTCGCTTGGCTTCTGTCGATCGTTATGATCGCCGGCACGCTTATGCTTCCGGTCGGCTCGACCGACGCGGGCGCGGCGCGTCGTGACGAGATCGACGAGCCTACCCCGATAGCCGAAGAGGCGTGGACACCCGAGCTTGCCGCGGGCGACCTGCCGCTTGACGAGCTTGTCGACGCACGTCTTGACGACGCGGATATTCCCGCCGTTATCAGCCGTGAGCTCGCTGACGCGCGTCAACACGTGAACAGACTTTACGAGCAAGAGTGCGACGACTGCACGGTAATGTTCCAAAACAGAGACGGCAGCAAGACGATATATATCTTCTCGGTGTCGGTGAAGAATTCCGCCGCGAATGCGGAGACTATGTCCGCTTCGAACCCGTCGACAGAGGTCGGCGTGACAGTGTCGACACAAAGCAACGGCGTCATGACGCTGTCGCTGCAAAGGGGAGGTCTTGCCTCGCGTTTGGGCAATTCGCTGGCAACAGAGCCGCTGTATGATTATAACATCGGCAGTTGCGAGCTCATCCGCTTCGGAACGGTGCTCACCACCTCGGCGGCAGCCTCGGGCACGGATATAACCGCATCGGCTCGCGAATGGGGCAGACCTCGCGAGGGAGCTGCGGACGCACTTACACTTACGCTTGAGGTCGAGCGGGCAGATGGGCCGCTCTCCGCAGCCTCCGCCACCGGCGGCTCGGTCGGCAACGAGCTCATATGCTTTACAATGACTTATTCCACGCTTGCCGGAGAATATGCCCTGAAAAATTCGAACAAGTATCTGAGCAATTCCGCAGGCTCGCCGAGAATGCTGTCAAGCCTGTATGCTCCCATGGGAAAATGGTTGTTTGAATTGCAATCGGACGGATCTTATATGATCAGATCGCAATCGGATCAACAAAAATATCTCGTTGCGGGCAGCGGATCGGCGGTGCTCGGCGCTCGCTCCGAAGCAACGGGGCGTTGGATATGCGATTACGATGCGGGAACGATCTCGCCTTACGGAGATTCGGAGACCTATCTCACCGCATCCATGACGCTCGGCACGAAAGCGGAAGCCGGAACATGGGTGTTTTCGAACAGAGTGATCTATGTTGACGTAAGCAGTATAACCATTACGCCGAGCGGATCGACACAGGCGATACAATCGTTGCTTGCTCGTGACGGCGAGAGCTATTACATCTCCGTCACCTATTCTCCGTCGAACGCGACATACCCGGACATTGAGTTCGATCTTCCGGATTTTGTCGAGGCGGACGACGCCGCGACCGAGCTGTCGTTTAATGACAGCGGCGAGGGTACGATATCGTACGGATATAAATACAACACCTCACGCTGTACGGGCACGATCCCGGTGACGGTCGCACCGTCAAGCACGCCTGCGCGCTTCGGAAATATGATATTTACGATAAGCCAAGGCTCGGGCAGCGGCACAAAATATATAACCGCCGCCCCCGACACCTCGGACGTGACATGGGATACCAACTCGCGTCTTGCGGCGACGGCGGATTCGTCGGTGATAAAGCGGCCGGATGATTATGACACTCAATTTTATGTATCTCCGGTCACCGGAACCGACCTTTACGCCGTGAAGTCGATATCCGCCGAAAAATATTTGGCTGTCGATGATTCCGAACTGATATTGAGCGCAACGGCGGGAGCGACATCCACATGGCGCATCATAGAGTTGTCAAACGGCAAGGTCGTGCTGTGGAATCCGGCGACGACCGGAATGCTGTGCACCGAATCTAGTGAATCCTTACTTGTCGGCGACGGATATGATGAGCCGGAGTGGGATCTGAGGATCGCCGGAGTCTACAGACTGCAAAATGCTTCGAGCGGTAAGTATATGTCGGTCAAAGACGGATATGATACCGATATGAATAACGGAGATAATCCGGATACTATTAATATCGTCACCGAAAGCATGAATGCCGACAATTCCGAAAGAGATCTTGATTCCAATCAGCACTTCAGAGTGGTTTATAAGAACGGCTCATATCTTCTTTATCCGATATGCAGCATGAACGGCAGTCGCAGAGTTATCGGTAAAGCGACGGTCGGAGCGGGACAGGTGCTATTGAAGAATTACTCCGGTTCCGGCTATGGACGGTATCGATATCGCGTATGCCGGCAGCGGAAAATATTGCTTGAAATACGGCAGCACATATGCCATGCAAGACGTAAGCAACTATGTTCAGTATGCCGCGTTTTCATCCGGAACAACTGCGCAGCAGTGGGTGCTTAACCCGGACCTTTCATATGTTGAAGAAGACTTTCTATACCAAGAAATCGGAAAGCTAATCGATTATCCAATTGCTTCAACGGTGACTTATTGGAAAAAAGTCACATCCGGATATGGACACAGAGTGCTTGATAATATTGATGCCAATTTCCATTCCGGACTTGATATAGGTGTTGCATCCGGTACTGCGGTATATGCGCCGTTTGATGGTGAGGTCATAGATAAAGGCTCCGGCGGAGATCGCGGAAGATATATATCAATCAGTGGCAATATCTCATATAATGGAAATACATATCAGATAATAGTATGCTTCTACCATTTTTGCGATAATGTTGCCGAATATTTGCAATACTCGATAGGAGATACGGTGTCTCGCGGAGATATCGTTGGACGTTCCGGGCGTAGCGGAGTCACGGAAACATCTTATAAAGCTCACTTACACATGACGTTTGCTACACAATATGCAAACGGATATGTTAACAGCATTTACACGATAGATCCAGTGCGCATATATGGTGATTTTGAATGGGAGCAAACAAGTGATACCGATTCGATTCCGGAGGTGACCGAATAACATGAAAAAAGCACTTATTATTTGTATCTCCTTAGCCT
>CAZPYK010000081.1:0-6747 GCA_964590755.1 uncultured Ruminococcus sp.
TGTGGTGTCAAAGAGAAAAGTGGCTGAGGACTTTATGCATTTTTACATTTTGCATGTCTTTTGTCTACAGCCCGAAACGCCGAGGAGGGTCAAGCACCCTCCTCGGCGTCGTCTTTTGTAAAGGCGGAGAAGCCGAAACTTTATTCAATACGGCAAAAGCCGTTTATTTTATCAGCCGCTCCGAGCTTTGAACGATCAGAGCTTTTGATAAATATAATACAATGCCGCTCTGCGCAGACGCCCGACACGGCGCGGATAGACATTTTCGTAAAGCCTTTGCCACAGCACGGTGAGAGATGTCGACACCTGCGAATCGACCCGCAAATCGGTGCCGCTTCCGCCGAATTCGGCGGCGGCGATCAGCTCAAGACAGCGTGCAAGCTCGGTCTCGGTCACCGGTCCGTGCCTCATCTCGCCGGAAGCTCGGCTCTCGGTCGCGGACGATATGCGCAGCAACGCGCCGAGCTCATCGTAGATGCGCGCACAATATTCCTCTCGGAATTCGCCGTCGCGCGGCGCACAGCCGCATTCGGCAAGCATCGTTGAGATCAGGTCTCCGTAGCGGCGCAGAAGCGCTCTCTTTTCATCGCCGGAAAGTTTCCGCTCGCTTTCCCTCTCGCCGCGCGTACCGAGCGACGCTATCGTCGCAAGCAGCTCGGCCCTTTCGGCTTCCTTTTTCCTCGCCGCACGGCGCAGAATAAAGAATGCCGCTATCGGAACAAGCGATATGCCCGCCGCAAAGGCGACCGCGGTGCAGATCTTGATGATCAGCCTGCGGCGCTCCTCTTCCTCTTGTTGGCGCAAAAGCTCGGCAATTTCTTCGTCGGTAAGCCCCGTGTAAGGATCCTCATCTTCTCCGTCGCCGTCATTGTCGTTGCCGGGGGAGACAGGTCCCACGGGCAGAGAACTTTCGGAATTGTATTCGTAAACGGTGGAATAATACTCCGGCGTTGCCTCGTATTGCACCCAGCCGACACCGTCGTACCAGACCTCGACCCAGGCGTGCGCGTTATAGTCGCGCACATAGGAGAGAGATCTGCCGCCGCTTCTCACAAAGCCGCCGGCGATATAGCCCTCAACATATCGCGCGGGAATGCCCGCCTCGCGCAGCATGAGCGTCAGGGAGGAGGCGAACTGCACGCAATAGCCCTCGTGGGTTATCGAAAGGAACTTCTCCACACCGTCATAGCCCTCGGCATCCGAAAGCGTGGGGGCTATGGTGTAGGTACAGTTGTCGCAGAGCCAATCGATTATCTCCATGACAAGGCGGTGTCTCTGCTCATACACCTCGGTGTCGGTCACAGCCTCGGTCAGTTTGTATGGCGCGGTGTCATTTTGCGTCACGCGCTCGGCGGCGCGCGAAAAGTCGCGCGGCACTATCGTTTTGATAACCTCTCCGTCATCGGTATAATCGATGCTTTCGGTGTGAGCCTCCGAAATTATCTGCTGAAGCAGGTCGGAGATGATCTTGCTGTCCGCTTTTCCGGTATATGTATTGTAAACGAAATCGGTGTAATAATCGCTTATGCGCCAGGTCGACTCAAGCTCGCTGCGCTCGGCATCGGTCATGAGCTCGTAATATCTTATGATATTCGGCAGCTCGGGGACCGACACATAAACGCCGCTGTCCTCGTAAGTCGGAGAGAGCGCTATTTGGCTATCCACAAGCTCCATGGTCTCGGTGTCATAGGTGTATGTCACCGTGCCCTTTTCGTCGGGAAAGATTATAAGCGTCAAGTTACGGTCAGTATCGTAGATCACATCGTAAAATGACGTGCCGTCGAGATATGATACGGAATATCCGCCGTTTTCGGTCGACAGAGTGCGGAAGACGCCCGCGTCGTCCGCAATCGAGCCGTAGCGGCGCATCGATTCGGCTTTTTCGGTCTCGTCACGTTGGATCAGCACGCGATCGGTGTTGAATTCGACTATCGCCTTTGCCATGTTTTTGTAAAAGACGGAATTCTTCATATAGGTGACGCGTGCGATCGCGCTGTAGCCCTCGGTGTCGTTTTTGAAGCGATATCCGGTATATATACCGTCAAAGTAGTTGGTGTAGGTCAGCTCCGAAGCCTCGCCCGACTCATATGCCAGCATGGCGCGGGCGGTCTTGCCGGATGAGGTCGTTATCTGCGGATTGTAACTGCGCACGTAAAAGGACGGCATATAGACAAAATAATTTTTAAGGTCCAACCGCTTCATGCTGACCTGCATTGTAATAAAGCCGTAGGTCGAGCTGCCGGCATATCTGCCCGCGGTAAAGTCGACATCCTTTATCGCGCTCGGGTCAACATAGGAATAAAGCCCGCCAAGCATCGACTCGGATGGGTCAATGCTCGTGCCGAAATAGCTGCGGTAGGTCTTAAAGGTGTCGGACTCCGAGTCGGCGGTCACCCACGCGCCTGCCTCGCTGTCGTAATCGGTGGCTATCCAGCCGCGCAGATAGATCGGCGCCATGCTTGTGGGCGCGGTGACCTCCATAAGCTTTGTGCCGGTAAAGCTCAGCTGTTGCGGCTCGGTGGAGCGCGGCTCAAAGCCGTAGGATGTGCCCGCGTAGGCAAGCTCGTCAAGCAATGGGTCGTCGCCCATCAACAGAGCGGTGACATATTCGCGGTAATAATCGAGCTTTGCGTCTATCGCATCGATCAGCTTGAAGTTTTCCTCGGTGGTCAGCGTCGGGATAAAGAGCATCAGCAGTGCCGCCGCCGTCATCAGCATTCCGGCATAGCCCGCCGCGGCGGCGCGATCGGCGGAAAGCTTTCGCGCTCCGTCCTTGGCGCGGCGACGCGCGGCAATTATGTCGCGGTCGCGGCGACGCGTCTCTGCCTTGATCCTGCGCCGCTCCTCGCGGTGCGCCTTTTTCTCGGCGGCGCCGAGACGCGGCTTTCTTTCGCGGCGCGGTGCGCTCCGCTTCGGCTTCTTCGCCTTGGGAGCAAAATAATCGGAAATATCCTCATCCGCGCTCACCTCGGCGATACCGCGGCGCAGCTCATGCTTGTGCTTGCGTTCGCTGTGCTTTGCGGCGCGTTCTGCCTTCTTTTGCTTCTTCGCCGCTCTGCGATCCGCCTTTTTTTGCTCGCGCGAGGTCAGCTCGTCGGGAGCGACCGGCAGGGGAGCCGACTCAAAGACCACCGTTTCGGTGTCAAAATCGTCGGGATCCGGTCGGCGCTGATAAAAGCGGTCGTATACGCACATAACGAGCACACCCGAGAAGGAGGCGATCACGAGCGTCATGCCCCAGTTTGATGAGGTAAGGTTGTAAACAAATATCGGTACCAGCGTTATAACCGACACGATCGTCGGCGGAATTATGCGCGTTCGACGAATGAGAAAGGGCACATACGCCGCGGCATAAAGCACCGTAAGCAGTATCAGCGCCTCGGTGACCAGCTCATGGACGGTATATCCGCCGTAACTCTCGGGCTGCTCATACTTTATGATGGCAAGATATCCGCGCGAATAAAGATGCTTTACCACGCAGTTGATCACCGCGCGACAGATATATTCGAGTCTGCCGCTTGCGGCGAGAAATGCCGCGCCACCCGCGGCGGCAACCGCCGTCAGCGGTATCGCCACGCGCCGCACTCGGCGCAGTGAACAGCAAACGAATGCCGCGGTGGCGACTATGGCACAAACGAGCAGCATCGGCACACCGACCCCCGCCGTTTCCTCCTTAAAGAAGCCCAGTGCATCCGTGACGAAAAAGGTCATTCCGAAGACCGCAAGGCAGAGCACCGCCGCACGCAGGATGAGCCCCCATACTCGCGACGCTCCCGCACCGTCCGCCGCCTCGGGCGGACAGACCAACGGTCGCATGAACAGCGGCTTGAGTGCGCGCTGTTTTTTTGCTTGCTTGCGAGCTTTTTTCAATGCGCGGCGGGCTTTTTTCGCCGCGCGGCGCTCGCCGACACTCTTTTTTTGCGCCGAAGCCGTCGGGGCAGCTGTACCGCCGTCCTGCATTGCCTCGGTTTTTTTGGATTCATCGGACATTCTCGGCACCTCCTCCCATGTCGAGCCCCTCAACGCGGCGGGGCATCAGCTTGATGCCGCTCTCGCTCAGCTGAGCTCGGCAGCCATCTATATATTCACGGTGTGTGTCGATATCAAGATATCTTTCCTCGGGGTCGAAAAGTATCAGCTCGGTGGTCGAATTGCCACCCGTCGCGCCGTGCATATCGCAGAATGCGGACACAGAGGCGTCGTCAAGCGCGGGAACGATATATATACTGCGCACCTCGCTGTTGTCCGGCGCCATTGCGGCAAGCCGCGACACGTCGCGATCCTTCGTGTCTCTCAGGACCGGAGCGGTGGCAAACAGATCGAATATCAGCTCAAGATCCTCGGGCGCACCAAGCTCGTAAGCAAACGCACCGAGGCTTGCGCGGTCGTCGAACCACATGAGTCTGACCGTGTTGCCGCCGCGAAGCTCACGCAGTACCGCGGCTATGGTCAGTTCGACCACTCCGTCGGCGCAAAATTCGTTCATGTCGGCGTAGTATTCGTCAAGTGCCAAAAGGCGAGGGTCAAGCCGCTCGGCTTTCTTCTCGGTCCGAGCCGTGTCTGCGGTGACGGAAGCGCCGTCCTCGGCGGAAGCCTTCTCCGCGTCCGCTTCCGCGCTCGCGTTCTTCTCTGCCGCGGTTCCGTCGTCGGCGGAAGCCTTACCTCGGCTTTTTTTCGATCCCTTGCTCTTTTTTGTCTTCTTTTTCTTTTCTTTTTTATCCTTATCGTCCGCGAGCTCCTCGGGCTCCGTCGTATCGCGCTTTGGCGGCAGATCGGGGAAGTGCGCCGTCATATCGCAATAGACGCAGGTCAGCTCTGTGGTGCCGGTGTTGTAATCACGCGCCATGAGCTCCTCGCTCTTTGACGAGAGGTTCCAGTGTATGCTCTTCAGCGTATCGCCGAGACGATATTCGCGCACGTCGCTGACCTCAAGCTTATCATAGCTGTTGGGCAGGCGCACCGTGCGGGCGGCGGAATCGGATGCCGTGCGGTTCTCGTCCTCTCCCATTCCCAGCCTGCGGGGCAGGACCTCGACCCTTTCGTAGCTGTCGATGTCGATGCGCAGTCTGAGCATGCGAAAAAGATCGTAAACATAAAAGCAGCTGACGCCTATGTCATAGGTCCCGCGAAAGCGGAAGCGAACGGTGTTCTTGACGGTATATGACTCGCGCGGAGCCATGGATATGCGCACGCGTCGCTCGCTGCACCTGACCGCGTCGCTCTGCGGAAGAAGCAGCATGACCTCGGTGAACGGAAACGCCACGGCGTATTCGTTTATCACTCTGAAGTTGTAGTCGTACGGCGCGAGTTTATCCACCCTGCCGCGCTCGGATATCATGTGCACGCGCATGGCTCCGTTTGCCAACCAAAGATAGATGAGCGAGGCAATGGGCAGAAGCGTCACAAAGGTAAAGAATATGCTCGATACCGTTGAGCGCAATGCCTGTGTAAATATCAGCGCGGCGACCCACAGAGCAAGATACAGCCACGCGCGGCGTGTCGGCGCAAGTCGGAGACGCGTGCGCTCTCCGTCGTTGCGCTCCTTTTTGCGAAATAAAGCCATATCGGACGCCCGTCCTTAATGCTTGCCTTTATAAGGTACGGGTGTGGTGCGCAGTATCTCGCCGAGTATGTCGTCGGCGGAAAGTCCGCGCAGCTTCGCATCCTGTCTGAGCATCAGTCGATGCGCCACGGCATAGCGGAAGAGCGCCGCGATATCCTCGGGCAGGACATATCCGCGCCCGCGTATCATCGCATACGCTTGCGACAGACGCATCAGTGCCACCGACGCGCGGGGGCTGGCGCCCAGCGCGAGAGATGCATGGCGGCGGGTCGCCGCGATAAGCGTGACTATGTAGCGATACAGCTCATCGTCCACCTCGACAGACGCCGCCGCGCGGCGAAGCTCGCGTACATCCTCGATGCCGACGACTCCCGCGACACGATCGAGCGGATTTTCCCCGCGGCGCGCGCGCAGAATGTTGAGCTCATCCTCTTGAGAGGGATAGCCCATGTTGATCTTCAGCGCAAAGCGGTCAAGCTGCGCCTCGGGCAGCGGATACGTACCGACATATCCCGTGGGGTTTTGCGTGGCTATGACCATAAAGGGATCCGGCACGGCGTAGGTGACACCGTCGACGGTGACGCGCGCCTCCTCCATCGCCTCAAGCAGAGCCGATTGCGTTTTGGGCGAGGCGCGATTTATCTCGTCAGCAAGCAAAAGGTTGCACATTACCAAGCCCTGACGGAATTCGAATTCCTCGCGCTGGCGGTTGTATACGTTAAATCCGGTGATGTCGGATGCCATGACGTCGGGGGTAAACTGAGCACGACGAAAATCCAGACCCGTTGCCTTCGCCATCGCGGCGGCAAGGGTGGTCTTTCCGGTTCCGGGAACATCCTCGATGAGTACATGCGCTCCCGAAAGCATTGCCGTCATAAGCATGACGATCTCGGTGCGCTTGCCCACCACCACCTTTTCCACCTCGGAAATGACCGCGTTGATCTTCTCGCGGCAGGCGGCGACCTGTTCGGCG
This sequence comes from uncultured Ruminococcus sp., assembly GCA_964590755.1. GTDB lineage: Bacteria > Bacillota > Clostridia > Oscillospirales > CAG-272 > CAG-390. The sequence continues at coordinate 6,537 of CAZPYK010000081.1, forward strand.
TTCAGTGCTTGCTCTTTTTCTGTGTTCATGTTTGTGTCCCTTTCCTTTTCACGGGATATCCGCCGCGCGGGCGCTCGCCGCTCGGGCGGATCATCCGAATATTTCGAATATATTTATATTATACAAAATATTATAGCATATTATATAGAATTCCGCAAGATGCGCACCGCCTTTTTCGGCAGTTTTTTATCTTGCGGAATTGTATTTTTAT
>CAZPYK010000082.1:0-6587 GCA_964590755.1 uncultured Ruminococcus sp.
ATTCAATAATTGTATCATCAAAAAACGGAGGCATGACCATGACGAAAAAAGAAGCTCTTCACGATCACTGTCTGCACGCCGCGCAAAGCAACGTATCGGAGGAGATGCTTTGCGACCTTGCGGATCTGTTCAAAATATTCGGAGACACCACACGGCTGAGAATACTGTTTGCCCTACTCGATGACGAAATGTGCGTGATGCACATTTCGGAAAAGCTGGGCATGACCTCGTCTGCCATATCACACCAGCTGAAGGTGTTAAAGGACAACAACCTCGTAGCTTGCCGACGCGAGGGCAAGACGATATATTATCACCTTGCCGACGACCATGTTCACACCATAGTCGCACAAGGCTACGACCACCTCAGCGAAAAGCACATCGCAAAAATATAAAAAACATCAATAACGGAGATATCATCATGAAAAAAACATTTGAACTCGAAGACCTCGATTGCGCGGCATGCGCCGCAAAGATAGAAGCCGCCATAGCCAAGATAGACGGCGTAAAGAGCGCATCCGTCAACTATATAATGCAAAAAATGACGATAGAAGCCGACGACGCCGACTTTGACGGCATCTTAAAGAAGGTCACAAAGCTCTGCCGCAGACTTGAGCCGGATATGAGAATAAAGCTTTAAAGCTTTGGCCGAACTCGCAGACAAAAATAATTGTAAAAACAATATTGTAAAAATAATGAAGGTAAGCATGAAAATTTTCAAGGATCTGACCCGCCGTCAAAAAGTAATGCTGTTGCGCATGATCTTGTCGGCAATACTGCTGGCTGTCGCCCTACTTCTTCCGACCGACGGAATAATCAAGCTTTTGTCATTTCTCCCGGCATATCTTGCGGTGGGATATGACGTTATCTTCGGTGCCGTTTCGAATATCCTTCACGGCCAACTGCTCGACGAAAAATTTCTCATGGCTCTCGCCACGGTGGGCGCATTTGCCACCGACGAATATCTTGAGGCGGTTGCGGTAATGCTGTTCTACCAGATCGGCGAGCTCTTTGAGAGCATCGCGGTGGGCAAGAGCCGTAAAAGTATTGCATCTCTGATGGATATTCGCCCCGATCACGCAACAGTACTGCGCAACGGCATTGAGAGCGAGGTCTCGCCCGATGAGGTATCGGTCGGCGAGACGATACTCGTAAAGCCGGGTGAGCGCATTCCGCTTGACGGCATCGTGATAAGCGGCGAGGGACATGTTGATCTTTCGGCACTGACGGGGGAGAGCCTGCCCGCAGAGCTCGCTCCCGGCGACCGTGCGCTCAGCGGATCGGTGAACCTTTCGGGGCTTTTGACGATAAAGACCGATCAGCCCTACGGCGAGAGCACGGTATCAAAAATACTTGAGCTCGTTGAAAACTCGGCGGCCAAAAAATCAAAGACCGAAAGCTTTGTCACAAGATTTGCACGCGTCTATACGCCCGCCGTTGTCATCGGTGCACTGCTTTTGGCATTTCTGCCGCCGCTGATACTTCACTGTTCTCTCACGCCTTGGATCAAACGCGCGCTGACATTTTTGGTAGTGTCCTGCCCCTGCGCACTGGTCGTTTCGGTTCCCCTCTCCTTCTTCGGCGGAATCGGCAGTGCCTCGCGCCGCGGCATACTTATCAAGGGCGCGGGCTATCTTGAACAGCTGGCAAAGATCAACACCGCCGTATTCGACAAGACCGGAACGCTCACGCGCGGCTCCTTCTCGGTCGTGAAGACGGCACCGACCAAAGATACAGACGCCGACACGCTCCGCACGCTTGCGGCACGCACCGAATACTTTTCCTCTCACCCGATAGCGCGCACACTCACCGCCGCATGCACCGAGAGCGGCGAGACTTTGAAAGCCCCCGAGAGCGTCACCGAGCATGCCAGCGAGGGAATTGCCGCCGACATCGACGGTGACCGGATATTCGTCGGCAACGAGCGGCTCATGCGTCGCATCGGACTCGAAATATCGGCTCCGGGCGAGCTCGGAACGGTAATACACGTTGCGAAAAAGGATAAATATCTCGGATATATCGTCATTGCCGATGAGGTAAAGTCGGATTCCGCCGAAGCACTGAAAAAGCTGCGCCGCCTCGGCGTAAAGAAAACGGTAATGCTTACCGGTGACCGCGCCACGGTTGCCGAAAACATCGGAGAAGCCCTCGATATCGATGTGATAAAAAGCGAGCTCATGCCCGCGGATAAGGTCACGGCGGTGGAGGAACTGCTGGCCGATGCCGCCAATTCCCCGCTCGCCTTTTGCGGGGACGGCATAAACGACGCACCGGTGCTCTCGCGCGCGGATATAGGCATCGCCATGGGTGCGCTCGGCAGCGACGCCGCGATAGAGGCGGCCGATGTCGTGCTTATGGACGACAAGCTCTCAAAGCTTTCGGACGCCGTGGAGATATCGCGAAAGACCATGCGCATAGCATACGAGAATATCATCTTTTCGTTGGCGATCAAGGCGGCGGTGCTGCTGTTGGTCACACTGGGCATGGCGGGAATGTGGCTTGCCGTGTTTGCGGATGTCGGAGTGCTGGTAATTGCCATACTCAACGCCATGCGAGCCTTAAAATGACCGCGCCCGCCACGCGAAGCAAATTTTGTCACACGAACCCACCCGCGGCTATTGACTTTGCCCTTGATATTGGGTATAATAATACTGCACTGCAACAATATATCAAATAAATATTGAAAGGAATAGATCAAAATGACAGTAACAAAGCAATCCGTGATCGGAGACGTGCTCGATCACGACGTAGATACCGCCGAATTCTTCTTTGCCATAGGCATGCATTGCCTGGGTTGCCCCGCTTCTCGCGGCGAAACGATCGAGGAGGCGTGCGCCGTTCACGGCACAGACGCCGACGCGCTCGTGCAAAAAATCAACGAATTCCTTGCCTCCAAGGCAAAGAACTGAGTTAAGTTCAATGAAAAAGCATTCTCCCGGCGCGCGGCTGACAGCCGCCGCCGGATATGCGCGAAGGGGCAGCTTTATCGCAGATATCGGCACCGATCATGCATATCTTCCGGTATATTTGCTTGAGAGCGGCATCTCATCCGGTGCCGTTGCCACCGATATAAACCGCGGTCCGCTCGATCGCGCCGCCGTGAATATTGCGGCGGCGGGTCTGGCGGACCGCGTAGTGCTGAAGCTTGCCGACGGTCTTTGCGGCGTCGAGGAATACTCCCCGCAGGACATCTTCATTCTCGGCATGGGCGGAGAGCTTATCGCACGAATACTCGCCGACTCGGATTATATTAAAAATGAAGATATCCGCCTGGTGCTTCAGCCCATGACGCGCCCGGCGGCGTTGCGACGCTTTTTGGCCGAAAACGGCTTTTGCATAGAAGACGAGCTGCTCGTGCGCGAGGACAGACGCATATATCAACTCATCTGCGCTCATTATTCCGGAATAAGTTACGAACCGACCGAGCTTGAGCTTATGGTGGGCGCGATAAATCTGCGTCGCGGCGGCGAGCTGCTGCAAGAATATTGCAGTCGGCTTGCCGGCGAGCTGGATGCAAGTGCGCGCGGCAAACTTTTTGGGCGGGATATATCCGGCGCCGATGCCGACAAGCGTCTGGCGCAAATGTTGCGCTCGGTCGGGCAAGCTTAAAGGCTGCTGCCATAAATATCCGAAAGGAACGGTCACAAAAAATGAACACAAAGGAGCTTTGCCGCGAACTTGAACGTCGTGTGCCTCCGCTTGACGGCTGCGAGGATTATGACGGCATTGCGCTCATACCACAACCGAAAAAAGAAGTGCGCCGCGTCGCGGTGGCACTCGACGCCGATCTGCGCACCGCTGCCATGGCGCGGGATGCGGGCGCCGAGCTTTTGCTGACGCACCACCCCCTCTTTTACGGCGGAGAGCCGGAGGTCGGAAGCCCGCAATATCTTGCGGGCGAGCTGCTCTCGTCCAACGGCATCGCGGCAATGTCGCTTCACGCGCGGCTTGACGCCGCCGACGGAGGCATGAACGACACGCTCTGCCGCATTTTAAACATTTTTGACACCGGCACCATACGCCGCTTCGGCATTCCTGTACCGGGAGAAGAGGGGCTGGGGCGCATCGGAATGTTGCAAAGCGAGCTTTCCTTCACCGCAAAAGAGCTTGCCGCCCATGTGAAGAATGTCCTCGGCGCGCCCGCCGTAACGCTCACCTGCCCCGAACGTCGTCTGCACCGCGTTGCCGTGGTCAGCGGCTCATCGTCGGACTTCGTTTCCGCAGCTCATGACGCGGGAGCCGACGCCATAATAGGCGGCGAATTTAAATATCACACCCTCGAATATGCCGACGCGCTCGGCATATGCTGCATCGGCGCGGGACATTATTACACCGAGCGCCACGCCGCCGCATTGCTGCGCGAGATCCTTTCCGAGATCTCGGACGATATAACAGTATGCATCGCAGACCCGGGCTGTCCCGCCTCGGTCATCTGACGGAAAACAATATAAATCAAGCTTATTTCAGAAAGGTTTTTATCAAAATGACCTACGTAATGTCCTGCCTTAACGGCTGTTATTCGGAATTTATGCAAATGCTGAAAAAGATATCCTTTTGCGAAAAGGATGTGCTTTTCCTGCTGGGCGACATCTCGGATACCGGAGACGACCCGATGGAGCTTATCTGCGACCTCAGCTTTCGCGAAAACGTATGGGCTGTCTGCGGCGACCGCGACGCCATGACCCGCAAGATGCTTTCCGGCTTTGATGAGATGCTGAAGAACGGCAGCTCTCCGAGCGAGGAATTCATTGCCGAAATGAACGAATGGGCAGCGAGCGGCGGCAGAGTTGCACTCGACGCCTTCCGTGCGCTCGACACCGACATGAAGGAGGGTGTTATCGACTATCTCGCCGACCTCGCACCGTACGACACGGTAAACGTCGGGGGAACCGATTATCTGCTCGTGCATTCGGGCATTGCCGACTATCGCGAGGGACGCGACCTTGACGATTATCCCGACGACGCCTTCTTCGGCACGAGTGAAGCGGTTACCCGCCAATATCCCGAGATGACGGTCATCTGCGGCACCGTGCACGACGACACCGAATTCGATAAAAATTCCCGCATACGTCACGAGAACGGCACCGTGATCCTCGATTGCGGAGCCGCACGCGGCGGACGACTGAGTTGCTTGCGCCTTGACGACGGCGCCGAATTCTATATTTGATCCGACGACATGCGAAAAAACGATTTTTTTGAGCTTAATATAACCTCGGTCTCGAATCTCGGATACGGCGTCGGGCGCGTCGACGGCGGCGCGGACGGCAGAATGGTCGTTTTCGTCCCGGGAACGGTGTACGGCGACCGAGTGCGCACAAAGATCATCAAAGTAACAAAAAGCTACGCCGTCGGCAGACTCGAGGAGCTCATCTCCCCCTCATCCGAGCGCGAAAGCACCGCCTTCTGCCCCGCCCCGCCAAGCTGCGGCGGCTGTGTGTACAGATTTTTAAAATACGAGCGTGAACTTGAAATCAAGCACGAAACGGTGGAAAACGAATTCCGCAAAGCGGGCTTGACCGACATAGAGGTCTCTTCGGTTCTGTATGTAAAGGACGAAAGCGGAAAACCGGTAACGCGCGGCTACCGCAATAAAGCACAATACAGATTCACAAAGACCAAAGACGGAATACGCGCCGGCTTCTACGCCGCCGGCACCCACCGCGTGGCGGGACACGAGGATTGTTCGCTGCATCCGCCGATCTTTCGCGACATCGCGCTGTGGTTCTGCCGTCGAGCGGAGAGGGACGGCATCTCGGTCTACGACGAGAAGACCGGGTGCGGACTTTTGCGCCATCTTTACCTGAGACACGGCAAGGGGAGCGGCGAGGTCGAGGTCACCGTAATAATAAACGGCGACCGCCTGCCGAACGAAAAGGCTCTTGCCGACGACCTCGCGGCGGAATTTCCATCGATCTGCGGAGTCACTCTCAACATAAACCGCGAAAGCACCAATATCATAACAGGCAAGGAATACCGCCGCATTTGCGGGCGCGATCGGCTTACCGATATCTTTTGCGGGATCGAGCTTGAGATAGCTCCCGCGGCTTTTTATCAGGTAAATCATGATGCCGCCGAGCTGCTCTGCCGCACCGCCGCCGAGCTTTTGGACGATTCCGCGAGGGGCGGCAGCCTGCTTGATCTTTATTGCGGCATAGGAACGATAGGTCTTTCGATGGCAAAGCATTTTTCAAAGCTTTGCGGAGTGGAGATAGTTCCCGAGGCGGTGGAATGCGCCCGACGGAACGCCGCGCGCAACGGCATCGATAACGCCGAATTCGTTTGCGCCGATTCCGCGGCGGGAGCCGAGCAAATGCTTTTTGCCGCGGGATATAAGCCGGACGTTGTGGTTTTGGACCCGCCGCGCAAGGGCTGCTCGGCAGAATTGCTTGAAGCGCTTGACCGCGCGGATATCAAAAATATCATCTATATTTCCTGCAACCCCGCCACTCTCGCCAGAGACGTCGCCGTGCTTTCCGCGCACGGCTATTCTTGCCCCCGCGCCATTCCCGTCGATCTGTTCCCGAGAACGGGACATGTCGAGACGGTAGTACTGCTTTCCCACAAAAAGCCAGACGGACATATCAACGTAA